>DASSEQ010000355.1:0-31738 GCA_035695245.1 Mycobacteriales bacterium
CGACTCCAACGCGCGCATCTGTCGGTGCCTGTGGTCTGGCTCGACGTCGAGGTGATGAACCACTGGTCGACGTCAGGTGCCGGCAACGTCGCCGTGATCGCCGCCGCGGTGCAGGCGATCCAGTCGCGTGGTCTTGTCGCGGGCATCTACTCATCCGGGCCCATGTGGCAGGAGATCACCGGTGGTGCTTCCTTGACAGTGCCGGTGTGGCTTGCGACCAGCGTCACCGACTACCACCAGCTGCCGCAATGGTGTGCGTCCGGTCTCGGCGGGCAGCCCGCGGACATGGCGCAATACATCGCGTACGACGGTCAGCACCTGGTCGACGTCGACGTGTTGTGCCCGAAGAAGATCCCGGCGGTGGTCGGTGACTTCGCACCGGGTGCGAAGTGACATCCTCTGAACCGCTGCACTGATCGGATCTGGCGCGACGTCTGGAGGACGTGCATGAGCAAGGCAGAAGCTGCCTACGAGCTGTTCAAGGCCGCCGTCGGCGCGGACGAGGGCACCGGCGAGTGGTTCGAGATCACCCAGGAACGCATCAACCAGTTCGCTGACGTGACCATCGACCACCAGTTCATCCACGTCGACCCGGAGCAGGCAGCGCAGCTGTCGCCGTGGAAGGTCACCATCGCGCACGGCTTTCTGACGCTGTCGTTGCTGACCCACCTGTCCGGCTCGATCAAGCAGCCGCCCGAGCGCTTCGACGGCATCCTCATGGGCGTCAATTACGGCTTCGACAAGGTGCGGTTCATCAACCCGGTGAAGGTCGGGTCGAAGATCCGCGCCTCGTCGGTGCTCGCGAGCGTCGAACTGAAGGGCAACAACCTGCAGGTGGTGCGCACGATCACGGTGGAGATCGAAGGCGAGGACAAGCCGGCGCTCGTCGCCGACTGGGTGACCCGCCTGGTCTACGGCTGATCGGCTCCGCCAGACCTGCCTTGTCCTGACTGCGGTCGGCCCGGAGACTTCGCAGTGTGTTTCGAGCCGGCCGGATCGTCGTCTGCGCGGCGCTCATCGCCGCTGGTGTGATTGCGCTCCCGGCGTCCGGCGCGGCGACGTCGACCTCGGTCTGCCGGCCGTCCGCCGCGGCCAAGAACGCACCCACCAACGGCGAGTCGGAACCCCCGCCGGCGCCGCGCTACTTCGCGCGTGACTTCCCCACGATCACCGACAGCCAGTGGAAGTTCCCGATCGGCGGCATCGGCGGGCTGCACCGGCACGCGCCGCTGCACCACACGCCGGTCATCTTCGTGCACGGCAACCAGGCCGACGCGCAGAACTGGTTGTCCCCCATGCTGCAGTTCCAGCGGCTGGCGCACTACTCGATGCAGGAGATGTACGCGCTCTCCTACAACGGTCTCGGCAACGTCTACGCCGGTGCTCCGGTCGATCAGCCCACGACACCCGACCAGGACTACTTCCAGCAGAACCCCACGATGTTCGCCAACGGTGGTCACGGCGCCGCCAACGAGGACAACATCCCAGACGTCTGCCGCTTCATCCTCGCGGTCCAGGCTTATACCGGGTCCAGGCAAGTCGACATCGTGACGCACTCGCTCGGCGACACGATCGTGCGTAAGCTGCTCGTCGACTACCCGTGGTTGCGCAAAGACGTCGTCGCGGCCGTGTCCATCGCCGGCGCGAACCACGGCACGTCGGTGTGCCGGGGCCTCGAGTCGTCCTTCTACGGGTGCAACGAGATCGCTCCCGGCTCTCCGTGGTTGGCCGCTCTGAACAAGCACGGCGAGTCGCCCGGTCCTACGCATTGGATGTCGGTCTACAACGGCAGCGCCGGCGATCCGTTCTTCGATCCGCCGTACGACGAGAACTCGCCGCACCTTGCCGGCGCACTGAACAAGACGTATGCCGGCGCCTACCACAACAACTCTCGCGTCGACACGGCGGAAGTGGACGACTATCTCGCCTTCCTGCTGCAACACGGCCAAGCCGGGATCGGCGCAGATCTGCACGACCGCGCACTTGCGGCACGCCTGACCGCGACGCACCCGGACGGCCGCACCGGCACCCTGTGCGGCATCCCGCAGCTGACCGGCTGCTGACAGCGTTCGCGGTGTGAGACGCTCCCGCGCGTGGTTCGCGAAGGAACTGTCAGCGTCGACAGGCGCACCGTCGGCTTTGCCGATTTCGGGCCTCCGGATGGAGAGCCTGTCATCTGGTGTCACGGCGGACCAGGCAGTCGCCTCGAGCCCACGCAGACGGAGGCGGCCGCTGCCTCCGCAGGCCTACGTCTGATCGGCATCGACCGGCCCGGCTACGGCTTGTCGACACCACAACCCGGCCGCTCGATCGCCGGCTGGGCAACCGACGCGATCGCCGTTGCGGACGAGCTCGGTCTCGGCGAGTTCGCTGCCGTCGGTGTCTCGACCGGCGGCGCCTACGCACTAGCACTAGCAGCGCTGCGCGAGCAGCGCGTCACCGGCGTCGTCGTCTGCTGCGGGTTGACGGACATGGCGTGGTCTGGAGCGCGCGACGGCATGCCCCGGCTCGGAACCATGACCGTTTGGGAAGCCGAGTCCCGTGAAGAGGCGCTCGCCGCATCGGCCGAGCTGTGGGGCGAGGACGGCAGCAGCATGCCTGCGCCCGAGCGACCGCTCGCACCCGCGGACATGGCGCTGTTCAGTGATGCGACTTGGCTACAAGGCGCGATGGCAACGGCTGCCGCCCGTTGGACTTTCGGCGTGCAGGGTTACACCGACGATCGCATCGCGGATGGCGGTGGCTGGCGGAGCTTCGAGGTAGGCCGCATCCGGTGTCCGGTCCTCGTCGTGCACGGCGGGGCCGACTCGATGGTCCCGGTCGCGCACGCGCGACACACGGCCGCCATCGTGCCCGGCGCACGACTGCAGGTCTACGAGGACGACGGTCACATCAGCGTCATCCGCCACGTGGTGCCGGCGTTGACGGAGCTGATCAGTAGCCGCGACGCCGACGCCGACGCATCTTCATGATGCGTAGAAACTTCCGCCACAACATAGGCGGATCATCGCACGATCAGGCGGGCGCGAAGCGGATGAGCGCGTTGCCTTCACCGGTGTCGTGGAAGACGACCCGCACGCGCTGGCCGATCGACACGGCACCCGGCTCGCAGTCGACGACGTTGGTCATCAGCCGCGGCCCCTCGTCGAGCTCGACGTAGGCGAGCACGTAGGGCGCCGACTCGCGGTAGGGGCCCTCGCCGCGGTGGGAGACCGTGTAGCTGTAGACCGAGCCCTGACCGCTCGCCTCGAACCACGACGTGTCAGTGCTGTGGCAGACCGGGCAGAGCGACCGTGGGTACCAGATGACCGTGCCGTCGTTGTTGCACCGCTTGAGCAACAGCTTGCCCGCGGCGGTCGCCGTCCAGAACTCCTCGGTGTCGGACTCGACGAACGGCGCCGGAGTCGGAAGAGCGCTCATGAGTCCTCCTGGCCGAGGATCAGCGTGGCGCTGCCCATCCGGGTTGCGAGCGATCCGCCGGTGCCGTGGGCCAGCGCGATCTGCGGGTTGGGCACCTGCACCTCCGGATGCGCTTCCTCGCGCATCTGCCGCACCGCCTCGATCACCTTCGTGATTCCGCCGCGGTTGGTCGGGTGGTTGTTGCAGAGACCGCCGCCGTCGGTGTTGAACGGCAACTTGCCGTACGGCGCAACCAGCCCACCATCCGACACGAATCGGCCACCTTCACCCTTCGCGCAGAAACCGAGATCCTCGATCGTCTCGACGACGGTGATGGTGAACGAGTCATAGATCGACGCATAGTCGATGTCGCCCGGGGTCACGCCGGCCTCTTCGAACGCACGCGGGCCGGACCACCTTGCGCCGGTGTAGGTGAGATCGATACGGCCGTTGTCGATGTTCTTCGTCGCCTCACCGTGGCCGAGGATCTTCACAGTTCGCCGCTCCAGCGACCGCGCGACCTCGGGCGACACCACGATGACCGCGCCACCGCCATCGGTGATGACGCAGCAGTCGAGAAGATGCAGCGGGCTCGAGATCATCCGCGACTCGATGACCTCTTCGATCGTCACCGGCTTCGGCAGGAAGGCGTTGGGGTTGTGCTGCGCGTGCAGCGATGCCGCGACCTTCACCTCGGCCAGCTGCTCGCTCGTCGTGCCGTATTCGTGCATGTGCCGCTGCGCGGCCAGGGCGTAGCTCGACACGGTGTTGACGCCGTACAACGACTCGAACGACGTCTCAGGCGACGGCCGTCCGCCGCCGCCGCGACCACGCATCCGTTCGTTGCGTGGGCGCCCGGCCAAGGTGATCAACGCGACCGAGCACTTGCCGGCCGCGATGGCAGCGGCTGCGTGCCCGACGTGCGCGACGTAAGACGACCCTCCCATTTCGGTCGAGTCGATGTAGCTGAGGTCGCGCAAGCCGAGATAGTCGGCCATCGACAGGCCACCGAAGCCCGGAGCGTCGCCGGCACAGAAGTAGGCGTCGACGTCGTCCAGCGTCAGCCCGGCGTCGGCAATCGCGCCCAGCGCGACGTCGGCGTGCACTTGCGCCGTCGTGCGGTCCGGGATGTCGCGGAGCGGGTGTTCGTAGACGCCGGCGATGAAGGCCTTGCCGCGGATCGACAACGCGTTACGCCTTCGCTGCTGCGTAGCCCGAGAAGACCTCTTTGCCGTCCTGGTTGGTCGTGCTCACGGTGAAGTTCACGAGACCGTCCTCGACCGACTCGACCGTCACTTTCGCCGTCAAGCTGTCGCCGGGAAACACCTGCGAGGTGAACCGTCCACCGAACTTGGCCAGCGACTCGACCCCGACGAGGTCGGTGATGGCGCGCCCGGTCATGCCCATCGTGAGCATGCCGTGTGCGAACACGGTCGGGTAGCCGGCGACCTTCGTCGCGAACACCTCGTCCGTGTGCAGCGGGTTGTAGTCACCGGAAGCGCCGGCGTACTGCACGATCTGCGTCCGCTTGAGGTCGTCGACAAGCGTGACCTCGTGCGTGTCTCCGACGTTCCAGCCCATTACTGCTCCACCGGCTTCTCAGTGCGGACACCCACGCCGCGTGCTGTGACGACCAGCTCACCGTGCTGGTCGCGGTACTCGGTCACGCTCTCGGAGAAGATCAGCTTGCCGGCCCGGCGGCCTTCCTTCTCCCAAGTCTTGCCCGGCTTCGTCGTCGCGGTCAGCACGTCGCCGACCCGCAGCGGCCGGTGGTACTCATAGTGCTGCTCGGCGTGCAGGCCGGTGCCGCCACCGCCGCCACCGCCACCGCCGCCGGAGCCGCCCGGCGCACGGGTGATCCCGCTCGGGTTCTTGCCCGAGCCGAACCACGGCTGGCCGACCTTGGGGCGAAGGAAGTAGTCCGGGTCCCACTGCGCGCTCGACTGCACGAACGTCGGCGGCGCCGCCGCATCCGGACCGTAGTAGACGTCGTTCGCATCGCCGATGGAGCGGGCGAACGACGCGATGTGACCTTCTTCGATGACAAAGCGCTCAACGGCCATGGCTCACACGCTTTCCGCTGCGAGCAGCTGCTGCGCGAGCAGTTCACGGTGCGTCGTCGCGCTGCCGAGGAACTGCTCGCTGGACTTCGCCCGCCGGTAGTAGAGGTGAGCGTCGTGCTCCCAGGTGAAGCCGATGCCGCCGTGGATCTGGATGTTCTCGGTCGCTGCACTCGCAAAGGCGTCCGAGCAGTAGGCCTTGGCGAGCGAGGCAACGACCGGAAGCTCGTCCGTGCCGTCCGCGGCAGCCCAGGCGGCGTAGTAGGCCGCCGAACGGGCCGACTCGACCTCGAGCAGCATGTCGGCGCACTTGTGCTTGATCGCCTGGAACGAGCCGATCGGACGACCGAACTGCACTCGCAGCTTGGCGTACTCGGTGCTCATCTCCAGGCACTTCTGGGCCGCACCGACCTGCTCCGCGGCGAGGGCGACGATCGCCAGCCGCAGCGTGCGCTCCATGATTCCCGCCGCGTCACCCTCGCTGCCGATGAGCCGCGCCGGCGTGCCCGACAGCTCGAGCGAGGCGAGCTTGCGGGTCATGTCCAGCGAGTCCAGCTTCTTGCGCGTGAGGCCAGCGGCCGAAGCATCGATGGCGAACAACGACGGACCGCCGTCAGCCTTCGCGACGACCAGGATCAGCGACGCGGTGTGGCCGTCGAGGACCAAGGTCTTCTTGCCGTCGATCGTGTAACCGTCGCCACTGCGCTTCGCCGTTGCGGAGATCCCGTTGACGGTCCAGTCGCTCGGGTTCTCCACCCACGCGAGCGTCGCAATCGTCGAGCCGTCCGCGATGCCGGGCAGCAGGTCCTTCTGCGCCGCGTCGTCACCGGACTCGACGAGAGCGGTGCCGGCGAGCACGACCGAGGAGAAGTACGGCGCGCCCAGCAGCGCGCGGCCCATCTCTTCCACCACCACGATCTGCTCGAGGAACCCGAAACCGCTGCCGCCGTGCTCTTCGGGAAGGGCGAGGCCCTGAAGGCCGAGCTGCTCGGCCATCTGCTGCCACACCGCAGGGTCGTAACCCTCGTCGGTCTCCATCAGCCGGCGGACATCCGCCGACGAGGACTTCTGCTCCAAGAAGCGGCGAACGCTCTTGCGCAGCTCGTCCTGCTCTTCGTTGAACGCCATTGACATTTCGGATACGCCCCTCAGTTGGCCTTGGACTGGGTGCCGACCTTGAGGTCGCGGAACGGCACGTCGCGGGAGATGTCGGGATCCTTCGGCAGGCCGAGAACCCGCTCGCCGATGATGTTGCGCTGCACTTGGTCGCTGCCGCCGTAGATCGACGGCGCGGGCGTGAACAGCACCTGGCTGGCCACCGAACCGCCGAGCGGGCCATCCTTGCCGGCGAGCATCGCGTCACCGGCGACGATGGCCAGTGCGGTCTCGCGGTTTTGCCGGGTGACGTGGGACATCATCAGCTTGCCGAGTGACGCTTCGGGGCCGAGGCCCTTGCCCGCCTTGGCCGCTGCCTTGGCGCGCAAGCCGTTCCACGCAAGCAGCTGGTTCAAGGTGTAAGCGCGCGCGATCTGGTCGCGGACTCCCGGGTCCTTGTCGCGACCGTTCTTCTTCGCATAGGCGACGAGTGCGCCGAGGCCCATGTTGCGGCCGGCGCTGCCGGCCTGCGCGGACCGACCACCGGAGACCTTGTCGATGTAGTCGCCGACCGACACCTCGAGCTGGTCCTGGATCTTGCGCCCCGCCGGAGCGGAGATCGGGAAGTTGAGACCGGCACCGGCGCCGAGCCCGACGCGCTCGTTCATCAGCGTCGTCATCGCGGTGCCCCACCCGCCGTTGAGCTCGCCGATGACGTTGGCCGCGGGCACGCGGGCGTCGGTGAAGAAGACCTCGGCGAACGACGCGTCGCCGGTGATCTGCTTGAGCGGACGCACCTCGACACCGGGCTGGTCCATCTCGAAGGCGAAGTAGCTGATGCCGCGGTGCTTCGGCACATCGACGTCGGTCCGCGCCAGCAGCATGCCGAGGTCGGCGCCCAGGGCGCCCGACGTCCAGACCTTCTGCCCGTTGACGACGTACTCGTCGCCGTCGAGCTCAGCCCGCGTCTGCAGCGACGCGAGGTCGGAGCCCGCGCCGGGCTCGCTGAACAGCTGGCACCAGGCGTCCTCGCCGGTCAGGATCCGGCGGACGAACTGCTGCTTCTGCTCGTCGCTGCCGTGGGCGATGATCGTGGGCGCCGCCAGCATGCGGCCGAGACCGGCCGGCGGCCCCGGCGCCTTGACCTTGCGGAACTCGTCGAACGCGACGGCGGCAAGATCGGCCGACAGCCCCTTGCCGAACCAGTCCGTGGACCACTGCGGCGAGGCCCAGCCGGAGTCGACCAGGCGCGAGAGCCACGTGCGGAGCGAGATGTCGCGGTCGAAGTTCTCGTCCAGGAAGGCGCGGACCGCATCGCGCACCGCCCCGGCGTTGGTGAGAGCCGCATCGGCTGTCGTCGTCATGCCTCGGACGGTACCGAACGACGTTCTGTTTGCCCAGAGACGTTGGCCGACAACCTGGACAAGTCCGTGTACTTTTCCAAGCCATGGCAGGAGAGGCCACTGACGACACCGTGAACGACGACACCCTCCAGCGCGCCCAGGCGACCGGCACGTCGATCTCGTGGCATGCCCGGCAGCGGCCGGATGCGCTCGCGATCATGTCCGCGGAAGGCGAGCGAACCTTCGCCGAGCTCGACGCTCGCGCCAACCAGCTGGCGCACGTGCTCCGCGCCGCGGGCCTTTCCGCCGGCGATGGAATCGCGCTGGTCTGCCGCAACCGCCCCGAGTTCGCCGAGGTGCACCAGGCGGCGCTGCGCAGTGGCCTTCGGCTCACGACGGTCAACTGGCACCTGACCGGTGCGGAGATCGACTACATCGTCCGCGACTGCGAGGCCAAGGCGATCATCGCCGATGCGACGTTCGCCGACTCCGTCACGCAAGGTGTCGAGGGCAACGACAACCTGCGGGTGCGCCTCGCCATCGGCGGCGACATCACGGGCTTCTCGCCGTACGACGACTCACTCGCCGAGCAGAGCGCCGAGCCCATCGCCGACCCGCAGCTCGGCCGCACGATGCTCTACACGTCCGGCACGACCGGACGACCCAAGGGCGTGGAGCGCCAGGGCACGGCGCGACCGGCGACCGATGGGGTGCTCTACCAGGCGATCATCGCGGCGTCGCGGGCAAAGCCGGACGGCACGCACCTGTGCACCGGCCCGCTCTACCACGCCGCTCCGCTCGCGTTCTCGCTGTCGTTGCCGTTGTCGCTCGGCATCGGCGTGGTGCTGATGGACGGGTGGGATGCCGCCGAGATGTTGCGGCTGATCGAAAAGCATCGGGTCACGCAGACCCATGTGGTGCCGACGATGTTCCACCGGCTGTTGTCGCTGCCGGAGGAGGTTCGCAACGGTCACGACGTGTCGTCGCTGAACTTCATCCTGCACGGCGCGGCGCCTTGTCCGGTCGACGTCAAGAAGCAGGCGATCGAGTGGTTCGGGCCGGTCATCTTCGAGTACTACGCCGCAACCGAAGGCGGAGGCACTTTCGTCACATCGCAGGACTGGCTGACGAAGCCGGGCACGGTCGGCCGGCCGTACACACCGGAGACGATTCGCATCTACCGCGACGACGGAGAGCTTGCCGAAACCGGCGAGATCGGCACGGTGTACATGAAGGCTGCACTGCCGTTCCGCTACCACAACGACGAAGAGAAGACGAAGTCCAGCTATCGCGGCGACTACTTCACCGTCGGCGACCACGGCTATCTCGATGACGACGGATACCTGTTCCTGACCGGGCGCATCGCCGAGCTCATCATCAGCGGCGGGGTCAACATCTACCCCGCCGAGGTCGACGCCGTGCTGCTCAACCATCCCGCGGTCGCTGATGCCGGCACCATCGGCGTTCCCGACCAGGAATGGGGCGAACGCGTCCTTGCCGTCGTCGAGCTGCGTGAGGGATTCGAGCCGAGCGAGTCGCTTGCGACCGAGCTCATCTCGTGGTGCCGGGACAACCTCGCGCACTACAAGTGCCCGCGCCAGGTCGAGTTTCTCGCCGAGCTTCCGCGTCATGACAACGGAAAGCTCTATCGTCGCCGCCTCCGCGAGCTGTATGTCGGATGACCCGACCGCAGCCTGACGATTCCGACCACCACCGGATCGTCGAGCTGCTGCGCTCGCTGGGCGCAACCGACTCTGAGATCGACGCCACACCGCTCGAGCAACGCAGCGCGCTCGCCCTCGACGTCGTGCTGCGCGACGGCCGACCACCCGTGTCACTGTCGGACGCGGCCGAGGCGATCGGCCGCCCGGCTGAAGACCTGGCCCGGCTCTGGCGGGCACTCGGGTTCGCGAGCAACAGTGCGGACGCCCTGATCCCCGCGAGCCTCGTCGACGCCCAGCAAATCCTCGCGACGACAGGGACCGAGCTCCTCGGCCGAGAGGCGACGCTGGGGCTGGCGAGGGTCATCGGTGCGTCGACTGCACGACTGGCCGAGGCACTCGTCGACTCTTTCCGCGTCAGCTTCGAGCTTCCCGAACTCGATCGCGGCGCGCGCTACAGCGACGTGGTCAAGGACTACGTCGACATCACGCGGGTCGCGCTCCCGTCGTTCGAATCGATGGTGCTCGCTGCGTTTCGCGCACACCTGGTGCGGGTCGCCGGCAGTGCGTGGATGCCCGACCTGCCCGGGACCGCCGCACGACGCACGCTGGCGATCGGCTTCGCTGACCTCGTCGGCTACACCGCGTTGTCCCGCACGCTGACCGCCACCGAGCTGGCACAGATGTTGCGACGCTTCGAGGACGGGGTCAACGATGTCCTCGCCGAGCACGGCGGCCGGCTGGTCAAGCAGATCGGCGACGGCGTGATGTTCACTGCCGAGACCGCCGACGAGGGCGCCGCGATCGCCCTCGCCCTCGCCGCTGCCTTCTCTCGCACCGACGACACGCCACCGGTGCGGGTGAGTCTCGCCTGGGGCGTCGTGCTGACCCACCTCGGCGACTACTACGGCGACGTCGTGAACCTCGCGGCCCGACTCGTCGCGCTCGCCAAGCCCGGCACCGTCGTCATCAGCGACGACGCGCTGGAAGCGATGGGTCACCGCTGGCGCACCGAGCGCCTCCCTGACCAAGCCCTCAAAGGCTTCGGCACCCCCGCCGCAGTGCACCGGCTCGTCGGCTAGACCTCCCTTGCGCGCCGCCCTCGGCGGGCTAAGTTACGAATTCGTAACCAAGGGGGCGAAGCGGGCAATGGCGACACGGGTGTCGGCAGTGGACCGCCGCGCGTCGCTCGTCGGCGCCGGCTGGGACCTGCTGCGCGACGGTGGCCCATCGGCGGTGACAATCGACGGCGTCGTCGATCGGCTCGGCGTCTCCCGGCCGATCTTCTACCGGCACTTCGCCGACCGCACCGCGCTGGTCGCGGCGATGTACGACGACTACGCCGCGGACCTCGCCGCACGCACTCAACCGCTCTTGCTAGCGGAGCTGCCGCCGGAGGAGTTCCTGCTTCGCCTGTTCGGCGCCTACCTCGACTGCGTCGCCGATCGCGGCACTTCGGTCCGTGCTCTCGTCGACTACTTCGCGCACGTGCCAGAGGTCGAGGCGGCCCGGCAACGTCTGCGCGACCAGCAGACGCTGGTCGCCGAGCAAGGCTTGTCGGCCAGACTGCCGAAGAGCAAGCGCGTGCAGCTGCGCCGGGTCGTCCGGCTGCTCAACGCCGTCTCGGTCGAGGCGGCGACCTGGTTGCTCGCCGGCGAGATCAGCCGGCCCGATGCGGAGGCGCTGGCCGAGCGGTTCCTGACAAGCGGCCTCGCTGCGGTGCTCGCATGAGGCGCCGGATGTTGATCGGCTCAGCGGCAGTGGCGGTCACCATCGCGACCGCGATCACGTCCGTCGCGACCGCGGATCTGCCGCCCGTGCCCGGCACGGGGCTTGTCGTCAAAGACAGCCAGCCTGACTACGCCTGGGATTCGGCGTACATCGCGCAGGCGGTGTCGTTCCCGTCGAGGCGGTCGGGCGCCATCCTCGTCGGCACGCTTTACGGCCCCAAGAACTTGGCCGCGCTCGGCAAGCTTCCAGCAGTCGTCGTCATCCCGCCGAGCGGTGGCGCGGCCACCCAGGGCAGCGTCTCCTACCTCGCCAAGTTCCTCGCCGGCGACGGCTTCATCGGTCTGACCGTCGACCCGCAGGGCATCGGTGACTCGGACACGTTCGGCGACAACGCGTGTGGTGACATGAAGCCGGGCCGGGCCAATCCGTTGCCGTGCGACAACGTGCCCTACCAGCAGATGGACAACTTCTTCGACGCCGGCCAGTCGGCGCTCGACTTCCTGCTCGGCCCGGGCAACCCGTGGCGCAAACATGTCGACCCGCACCGAGTCGGTGCGACCGGTCACTCGGAGGGCGCCCGCGCCGCGACCTACCTGCAGGACCCGCGATTCGACGGGCGCGTGCAGGCGGTCGTCGCGCTCGACAACCTGACGACGAGCTACTGCGGTGACATGGGCACACCATCGAATGAAGGTCCCGGCGGCGGCAGCGGCGTGCAAAACGCGGTCATCAACGGTGAGCCGGACTGTCTGACCCAGCCGGGCGACCCGGACTTCGTCGTGCGGCCGGTCGCGCCTGCGCTCGGCCTTGCGTCTGACGGCGCGGGCGGCTTCGGGCAGGACGCGCCAGCAGGCACGACGGCAGGGCCGCCGGACGAGAAGAAGACCGCGTTCCTGGCTTGGCGTGCGGCTGGCCTGCCGTCGATGGAGCTCGTGCTCGCCGGCGTCAACCACAACCAGTTCAGCCAGACCAGCACGAGCAACGATGCCCTGCTGCACGAGATCGCCCTCTACACCGACGCGTGGTTCGACCGCTGGCTCGACCATGACGACTCCGCCACAGGCACGCTCACCGCGTGCAGCGTGCTCGGCACGCCACTCACGACTCTGCTCTCGACGAGCTATCGCTCAGCCGTTTTCCTGTCACACCAGACCGACGTCGAAGACCTCCGCGCTGCGTGCGCGGCGAGCGGATGAGGGGACACAGATGACCGTCACCACCGCAAGGTCCGCATCGATGACGAGCATCGTCATCGACCCGCTGACGCCGACGATCGGCGCCGAGATCAGCGGCGTCGACCTCGGCAACCTCGACGACGCGACCTGGGCCGAGGTCGAGGCGGCTTTCGCGAAGCACCTCGTGTTGTTCTTCCGCGACCAGCACCTCGACCCCGAGCAGCACAAGTCATTGGGTGCGCGACTCGGCCCTTTGCACATCCATCCGGCCGCTCCACATCTCGACGGCCATCCGGAGGTCATGCTCATCCACGCGGACGAGCGCTCCAAGGTCGTGGCCGGCAACGGATGGCACACGGACGTCAGCTGCGACGAGCGACCGCCGCTCGCGACGATCCTCTACATGCAGCAAGTGCCGCCCGCCGGCGGCGATACGTTGTGGGCGTCGATGTATGCGGCGTACGACGCCCTGTCCGACCCGATGAAGGCGTTCCTCGACCCGCTCACCGCGCGCCACGAGTCAGCGCATGTCTATGCCGGCCGCTACGGCAGCAGCGAAGCCGACTCTCGCGACGGCAAGTTCCCGAGCAGCGTGCACCCGGTCGTGCGGACGCACCCCGTGACCAAGCGCAAGGCGCTCTACGTCAACCGCGCGTTCACGACACGCATCAACGATCTCTCACCGCTCGAGAGCCGCGCGTTGCTCGACTTCCTGTTCAGCCATCAGGAAAACGTGCACTTCCAGTGCCGCTTCCGCTGGACGCCAAACTCGGTCGCGATGTGGGACAACCGGTGCGCCCAGCACTTCGCGGTCTGGGACTACTACCCCAACGTCCGGCACGGGTTGCGGGTCAGCGTCGTCGGCGAGCGGCCGGAGTAACCGGTGCGCGCCAAGGGATGGCTTCGTACGACGGTGGCCGCCGCACTGGTGACCGTCGCGGCAGTCGCGACCTCCTCCTCGGCCGACGCAGGCGACACTGACGGCGTCGCCTCGTGCCCGGCCGCCGGCAGCCAATGGAACGGCCAGAACCCGTGGTGCTACCCCTGGCAGACCGACTCCGACTGGCTGCAGCGCACCGTCGCCGTGCCGTCACCTGCCGACGGCACGAACCTGTCCGGCACCGAGTTCCGCCCGGCCGGTGCGACCGCCGGCGCCACGCTGCCGGCCGTCGCGATCCTGCACGGCCTCGGCGGCAAGGAATACAGCGTCTGGTGGTTGGCGCGCTACCTCGCCGGACACGGCTACGTCGCGCTCACCGTCACGACGGCCAGCAACAGCGCGGCCGCGTTCACCAACGCCATGCAGGCGATGGTCGACTACCTGCGAAGCCCGACCAACCCCTACACCGCATTCATCGACCCGGCCGAGATCGGCGCGATCGGTCACTCAGCCGGCGCCCGCGCCGCGAGCTGGGTCCAGGACAACGACTACTGGACAGACACCGCGCACACCGCGGTGAAACCGGACCACGTGGCCGCGGTTGTCGCGCTCGACAACCTGACCTCCAACCTTCAGGGCGACTCCGGGACCTATCTGCTCGCCCCGCAGTGCACGCTGTCACAGGCGGCGGGCCGGCCGGTCTACACGTCCGGTCTCGCCAGCGAGCCGATCACGCCTCGGGTGCCCGCGCTCGGCATGGCCTCGGATGACAACTCGGTGACCTGCCCCGAGCGCAACGTCGTCGCCGATCCCAACGAGAAGGAAGCGGCGTGGACCGCATGGCGAGCCGCCGGCCTCGACACCATGGAGCTGGTGCTGGCCGGCACCAACCACCTGTCCTTCGACCAGGACGCCTCGCGCACCTTCACCGGCGACGCGCACCTCGAGCTCATCGGCGAGATCGCCAAGACCTGGCTCGATGCCTATCTCGGCGGCAGCCCCACGGCGTTGGGTGCACTCACCGGCCCCGCGTTGTTCGGCGCGCCGCGCAGCATGCAGCTCTCGACGCAGCTGCACTCGGCGGCTTACCTGCCCCAGCTGGCGATCGACTGTCCGACATTCGAGACGTCGGCGGGCTGCTCCTGACAATTGCCCGCAAACCTCGCGGCGCCGTGTAATTTCGCGAGAATTCGCGGGTCGCGCGTCACTGGCCGGGCAGGAACGGCGTTAGTCCGTATCGAACCCATCGTGTGACTGAGGTCACAGTGTGTGTTCGCGTTCGTCCTGACCCGGAGGAATCCCAGTGTCCGGCAATCCCATGCTCGGCAAGTTCGGCCCGCTGATCGCGCTCGCCGTGGTCCAGATCGTGCTCATCCTTGCCGTGCCATCGACTGCACCCAACGCCAACAGCTCCGCGCTCGGCACGCCGTACGGCTCCAGCGCGTCCGGCCCCGGCGGCGGCACGGCCACCGGCCCGGGCGGCACCGTTTCCGGCCCGGGCGGGAGCGTAGGCGGACCGGCCGGCTCCGCGACCGGACCCGGCGGCGCCGCTGGCACGAACGGCAGCGTCGGCAGCGGCGCGAGCGTCGCCGGCGGCGGTTCCGGCGGAGTCACCAACGCGAGCGGCGCATCGCTGCAGAGCCTGCCCGGCGACAAGACGCATTGCGTGAGCGGACGCGAGTTCGACCCGAGCATCGACTACTACGCGCCAACCTGTGTCCCCGGCACACCGGGCGGTCCCTACACCAACAACGGTGGCCAGACCTGGCAGGGCGTCACCAACAACACCATCGAGGTGGTCAACTACGTCGCCGACTACGGCGCGGAAGTCGACCAGATCCTCAAGGCACAGGGCGCCTACTACAACTCCCAGGCCGCGCAGTCGTGGAACAAAGCCTTCGTCAACTTCATGAACACGCACTACAACCTGTGGGGCCGCAAGGTCCACGTCGACACCGTGCAGGGCACATGCCAGACCGTGCCGCCGGACTACTCGTGCCTCACCGCCGAGATGGACTCGATCGTCGCGAAGTACAAGCCCTACGCGTTCTTCTGGGAGACGACGGTCTGCTCGGTCTGCTACGCCGAGCTCTCCCGACTGCACGTGGTCAACTTCGGTGCCGGCGGCTTCTCCGACAAGTTCTTGTCCGACAACGCGCCGTATGCCTACGAGTCCGGGGAGAGCGCGTCCCGCGTGCAGACCCAGTTCGCCCAGTGGTGGTGCACACAGATGGCCGGCAAGAATGCCATCTTCGCCGGGACCAAAAACCCGGCACAGAACTTCCGCAACACCAAACGTCAACTAGGCGTGATCAGCACCAACGACCCGGACAACAAGTGGACCGTGCAACACGTCCTCTACCCGGCGCTTGCCAAGTGCGGGCAATCGGTCAACGGCCATGAGTACTTCTACGCGCAGGACATCAACACCGCGACCCAGCAGTCGCAGACCACAGCGTCGAAGATGAACACCCCGCAGAACCCGGCCACCAGCGTGCTGTGCCTGTGTGACCCGGTGGCCCCGCAGTTCGGCCAGAACGCCTTCGCCACTGACAACTACTGGCCCGAGTCGCTCATCGCCGACGACCAGACGATGGACTACGACTCGAGTGCTCAGACCTACTCCAACTCCGACAACAGCGGGGACACGCTCGCGTGTCCCAACGGCAACCCATGTCCGTACGACGGCACGGTCGGCCTTTCGACCAGCGATCCACAGACCGCAGCGAGCGGGAGCGCCGCCCAGCGCATCTGGGACATGACCTACAAGAACCAGCCGCTGCCCTCCGGCGTCGGCCGCTCGACGATCGACACCGTGTGGTCCGACTACGAGATGTTCGCCAGCCTCGTCGAAAACACCGGTCCGCTCCTGACCCCGCAACGCATGCGCGCGGCCGCTCCTGACCTGGGCGGCCGGGGTGGCGGCACGACCGGACACCCGCTCAAGCAGTTCTTGCGCGGCGGTGGCGCCTGGACGCAGGACGTGCGGATCGTCTACTGGGACAAGGCCAAGACCAGTCCCTACAACGGTAAGCACGGCACCTACGTCCAGATCGAGGGTGGCCGCTACAACATGAACTTCCCGAGCATGGCGCAGCCGCCGGCTCCCGAGCCGGAGAACCGGCATTGAGCGACTACGGCGCCAGCTGGCGCGACAACATCGGTGGCGTCGGCGAGCGGATTTCTGACCTCGCCGGCAGCCAGAAGCTGCCGGTCGTCATCGCCCGGCGAGCGGTTGCCGCCATCGTGTTCTACTTCGTCGTCAGGCACTTCTTCGCACTGACGCCGAAGAACACGATCGACGGCCTCGCGCTCGGTTCGCTCTACGGCATCGTCGGCGTCGCCCTGGTGCTCACCTACCGCACCAGCCGGATCATCAACTTCGCTGCTGCGGCGGTCGGCGCGGTGCCGGCGATCACGGCGGTGCTTCTGTCGACGGCAAACCACGTCAACTACCTGCTGACGATGCCGATCGCGATCGTCGGCGGCATCCTGACCGGCATCCTCACCGAGCTGTTCGTGCTGCGACGCTTCAAGAACGCGTCCCGGCTGATCGTGACGGTCGTGTCGATCGGCATCGCGCAGAGCTATGCGGCGCTGGGCTTCTTCGTGCCGGTGTGGTTCGGCGAGCGGGCCAGCGCCGTGCCGAAGGTCACCACGCCGTGGCAGAACCTCCAGCTGCACAACTCGCGCGGCGAGCCGATTCTCACCGGCAACCAGATCTTCGCGTTCGCCGTCGTGCTGGTCCTGACGTTCTCGCTCATGTTCTTCCTCAAGCGCACGAGGCTGGGCATCGCCCTGCGCGCGGCGAGTGAGAACGGCGAGCGGGCGGAGCTGCTCGGCATCCCGGTCAACGCGGTCAACATGGCGGCGTGGGGCTTCGCCGGCCTGCTGTCGGCAGCTGCGATCTTCTCGCAGGCACCGATCATCGGTGTGCCGAGTGATGCAACGCTCGGTTTCGACACGCTGCTCTACGGCCTGGCCGCCGCGGTCGTCGCGCGCTTCGAGAACATCGGGCTCGCGTTGCTCAGCGGTCTCGGCGTCGGCCTGCTGATCGCCGGCTCGGTGTCGAAGTACGGCGACTACTCGTTCAGCAACGGCATGATGCTGGTCGTCATCCTGGTGGCGATGCTGCTGCAGCGGCGTTCGCGGTCACGGGCCATCGACCAGAACGCGTCCAGCTGGCAGACGGTCGCCAACTTCCGCCCGATCCCGGTCGAGCTGCGTCGGATCCCGGAAGTGGTGCGGGCTCGCACGCTCGGCATCGGTCTCATGCTCGGCATCGCCGTGCTGCTGCCCTACGTCGTCAGCGGTGACTACATCTTCCAGCTGCAACTGCTGCCGATCTACGGGATCGTCGGCGTCTCGCTGGTGGTGCTCACCGGTTGGGCCGGCCAGATCTCGCTCGGACAGTTCGGCCTGGTCGGCATCGCTGCGGGCGTCGTCGGCGGCGTCGTCGCCAAACACAACATCGACTTCTTCGCCGCCCTCGGGCTCGGGATGGCCGCCGGTGCTGTGGCCGCCGTCGTCATCGGCCTTCCGGCCGTGCGGATCCAGGGCCTTTACCTCGCCGTGACGACCTTGGCGTTCGGCTACGCGACGCAGTTCTACTTCCTCAACATCAACTACGTCGGCAAGTACATCCTGCCGTCCGGCTTCGGCTCGACGATCCGGCGGCCGGACCTCTATGGCAAGTTCGCCCTCGAGGGCAGCCTGGGTGGCGAGCGGGCGTTCTACTTCCTGTCCCTCGGCTTGCTGCTGCTGTGCATGCTGGCGGCCGCTGCATTCCGTCGCAACCGAAGCGGACGGGTGCTGCTCGCCTTGCGCGACAACCAGCGGGCGGCAACGTCCTACACGATCGCGCCGATCCGCACGAGGTTGGCGGCGTTTGCCATCGCGGGTGCGATCTGCGGTGTCGCCGGCACGCTCTACGTCTACGACCAGCACCGCGTCACCGCCGGCAACTACTCGGTGCTGGCGAGCATCGGTGTGTTCCTTGCCGGTGCCGTCGGCGGTCTCGGCTCGCTCGCCGCGGGTGTTCTCGGCGTCGTCTCCTACGAGGCATTCGTTCTCTTCGGCGGCCACATCTGGGGCGCACTCGGTCCGACCTGGACGGCGGTCATGCCGCTGATGCTCACCGGGCCACTTCTCATCGTCAACCTCTACGTCAACCCCGGCGGTCTCGCCGGCTGGGCGTTCGAGGAGCGCGACAAGTGGCTCCGCAAGGTGGCCAACAGACGCCAGATCCACGTGCCGGCGCTGGTCGCGGACCGACTGGTCGAAGACACGACGATGCCGGAACCGGAGCTGACCAAATGAGGCTGTCGCTCGCGCGCCGTTCGTCGCACGAAGAGGACACGCTCGAACTGCCGTTCGGCGGTGAAAGCGGAGCCCTGCTCACGTGTCGCGGCGTCGATGTCGCCTACGACAAGGTGCAGGTGCTCTTCGGCGTCGACGTCGACATCCACGAGGGCGAGATCGTCGCGCTCCTCGGCACCAATGGTGCCGGCAAGTCGACCCTGCTCAAGGCGATCTCCGGGCTCGTGCATCCGATTGCCGGACGCATCACCTTTGACGGCCGGGACATCACCAACGCACGACCCGCGACCACCACTGACCTCGGCATCGTGCAGGTGCCCGGCGGCAAGGCCGTGTTTCCGACGCTGACCGTCGCCGAGCACTTCAAGGCGGGCACCTGGCTCTACGCCCGCCAGGACGCGGACGAGGTCAAGCAGCGCACCGAGCAGGTCCTCGAGATGTTCCCGCGGGTCAAGGAGCGCTGGGGCAACCTCGCCGGCGACCTCTCCGGCGGCGAGCAGCAGCAACTTGCACTCGGCATGGCCTTCGTCGCCCGACCGCGACTGCTCGTCATCGACGAGCTATCTCTCGGACTCGCGCCAGTCATCGTGGAGCGACTTCTCGACGCGGTGCGCGCGATCCACGCCGAGGGCGCGACGGTCGTGCTCGTCGAACAATCGGTCAACGTCGCACTCACGCTGGCGCACCGGGCTTACTTCATGGAGAAGGGGCAGGTGCGTTTCGAAGGTGCGACGGCCGACCTCTTGCACCGCGACGATGTGCTCCGGTCGGTGTTCCTCGACCGGGCCAACAAGTCACTCGGTGGTGACCAGCCGAAGGCGCGCACCCGCAAGCGGGGCGAGGTCGTCGAGGCAACGGTGCAGAAGCCAGTGCTCGAGGTGTCCGGCCTGACCAAGACCTTTGGCGGCATTCACGCAGTGAACGACGTGTCGTTCACCGTGCACGAGCACGAGATCCTCGGCCTGATCGGGCCCAACGGGGCAGGCAAGACGACGATCTTCGACATGATCTCCGGCCACCTGCCGAGCAACGCGGGTCGCATCGTGCTGGCCGGTCAAGACGTCACCGGATGGGCACCGGAGCGGCGAGCCGCGATCGGTCTCGGTCGATCCTTCCAGGACGCGCGCATCTTCCCGTCGCTCACCGTCGCCGAGAACATCGCGATCGGCCTCGAACGCCACATCGAGGTGCGCGACCACGTCTCCGCGCTGTTTGCGACGCCCGCGATGCGCGAGTCGGAGACAGATGTCGCGTTCACGGTCGACGACCTCATCGAATTGATGGGACTCGGTGCGTTCCGCGACAAGTTCGTCGCCGAGCTCTCCACCGGCTCGCGGCGCATCGTCGACCTGGCGATGTCGATCGCGCACGACCCGACGCTGCTGCTGCTCGACGAACCGTCCAGCGGCATCGCCCAGCGTGAAACCGAGGCGCTCGGGCCGTTGCTGCGTCGCATCAGCGAAGAGGCCGGCTGCGCACTGCTCATCATCGAGCATGACATGCCACTGATCACCGGACTGTCCGACTCGATCGTCGCGCTGGATCTCGGTCGCGTGCTCATGCAGGGAACGCCGGACCAGGTGTTGAAGGACGATCGCGTGGTCAACGCCTACCTCGGCAACGACCCGGCGACGATCAACCGCAGCGCCGGCTCGACGACGAAGTCCCGCTCCCGCGCCAAGGCGGCGCGATGAATCGCCGCTGGCTCGGGCGGGTCGCCATCGCGGCGACATCGTCGTCGATCGTGCTCGTCGCGACCGGCGTCGTCGGGCCATCTGCGTCCGCAGACACTCCCACCAAGGTGGGGTGGTGGAACACCGCGGCTGCCTCCGGCACGGCCGCGCCTGCACCCGACACCCCCGCCGGTGGCATGCGCGTCAGCGTTGCGTCGCAGCAGACGCTCTCGTACGGCGCGATCGAGCTGCCGTTGGCACGAGACGGCTCCGGCACGCTGACGCTCTCGGTCGAAGCGGCCACCGGCAACAGCGCGGAGATGCTCAACGCGATCGCGGCCTGCCCGACGACCGACGACAGCTGGAAGGCCGGCGACGACCAGGACGCCTCGACTGCGCCCAAGTACGACTGCAGCGTGCACAGCTACACCGGCCGGCTGTCCTCCGATGGCTCGTCGATGACGTTCCTGCTCGACGGCTCGGCCGACATCAGTGACGGTGTGCTGAGTCTCGCCATCGTGCCGGTGCACTCGACCGGGGTCCCGGCCGTCGGCACCGACCCGGGCACCGGCACCGACTTGACGGCGCCGTACGCCATCGACTTCAACAAGCCGGACAACAACACGTTCGTGGTGAGCAACCCTGGCTCTTCGGCGGCGGCGCCGGCGCCTGCACCGGTGCCGGCCGGTCCCCCGCCGGCAACCGGCACCACCAGTGGTGCAAGCGCACCGGCTGCCCTCCCGCCGGCGGCAGGTGTCAACGTGCCGGCCGCGCCGGACAGCGGTCAGTCCCCGGTTGTCGCCGGCTCGCAGTCACCCGCGGCCACCGGCTACGCACCGCAGGCCGTGGCCCACAAGAGCGCGATCAACGGCGACACCAAGCGCAACCTGCTGCTGGTGCTCCTCGTGCTGCTCGGCTTCGCGATCCTCTACACGCAGAACCAGGCGCCGCGCCAGCCGCGTTCGCTGCTGCCCACCCGGCGGGACGCAACCACCGAGGGCGACGCCGTCCCGGCGGCGCAGCCCAACCCCGCGTTCGCCGGCCCGCGCGGCCTCGGTCGGTTCGCCAAGCCGAGAACCGGCCCGGCCCGCCCGTTGATCTGACTGCCCGTTGACCTGAGGCGGACCGCGGCGATGTGGCGTTCGTCACTTACAAGAAGTGTTGACGGTTTGTTTCTTTCCTAGGATGCTGCCAAAGTGACGCAAACGCGGCGAACCCAGGCCGAACGCACTGCGTCCACGCGGGCCGCGCTTCTCGACGCCACGGTCGACACGCTCGTCGACAAGGGCTACCGGCGTACGACGACGACCGACGTCGCCCGCCGTGCCGGGGTCTCCCCGGGCGCCCTGCTGCACCACTTCCCGACCAAGGCCAACCTGCTGGCGGCGGCCGTCGGGCACCTGTTCGATCAGCGCCTCACCGACTTCGGCAAGGTCATGGCCGACCTTCCGGAAAGCGCCGCTCGTGGCGACGCGGCGATCGACGTCCTGTGGTCGATGTTCTCCGGGCCGACGTTCACCGCCTGGTTGGAGCTCTGGGTCGCGGCCCGCACGGATCCCGAGCTGCGGGCCGCGGTCACGACGGTCGACCGCGACTTCGTGCGCGCAAGCGAAGAGGTCTTCCGCGAGGTCTTCGCCGAAGAGACGCTCGCCAATCCGGACTTGCCTCGTTATGCCGTAGCGACCGTGTTCACGTTCCTCACCGGCATGGCCACCTCGGGCCTCGTCCCCGGAGCCGACGTGCTTGCCGACGAGGAACTGCTCGCGATTTTCAAGATGCTCGTCAAGCCCGCACTGCCTGCTGCAGCCGAAGGGAACCCGTCATGACCGAACTCGTCGCCGACGACAAGCTGGCTACCCGCGACAACCTCGCCGACGAACCGGCTCTCAACCCGGGCGACGAGCGTTGGCTGTCGCTGCTGGACCGGCTCAACGACTTGTCAGTGCACAAGCACTTCGACGCCTACGGCGACATCGCGTGGGACGACCCCGAGTATCTTCTCGAGCCGACCGATCCCCGCTGGGAGCTCGACCCGGAGCTGGATCCGTTGGGGGCGACCGAGTGGTACAAGTCGCTGCCCGCCGACAAGAGGGCCCGGCTCGGCTGCGAGCTGGTCGCCAGCAAGATGAAGCTCGGCCTCATCTTCGAGAACATTCTCAAGCAGGGGCTCCTCCGCTTCGCCATGACACTGCCCAATGGCGCCCCCGAGTTCCGCTACGCCTACCACGAGGTGATCGAAGAGGCGCAGCACTCGCTGATGTTCCAGGAGTTCGTCAACCGCACCGGTTACGACGCACCCGGCCTGTCCCGCATCGACGGCCCGGCCAACGCCTGGATCGTCGGTCTCGGCAAGCGTTTCCCGCAGCTGTTCTTTCTGTTCGTGCTCGGCGGCGAGGACCCGATCGACTACGTGCAGCGACGGGAGCTGCGCAGCGACCGGCCGATCCACCCGCTGCTCGAGCGCATCATGCGCATCCACGTCACTGAAGAAGCGCGACACCTTTCCTTCGCCCGGCACTACCTGAAGCGCACCGTGCCGTCGCTCAGCCGCGCGCGCAAGGCGCAGCTCGCGATCTTCGCGCCGCTCATCCTGGGTCAGATGGCCCAGCTCATGCTCAAGCCATCACGTCGGCTGGTGCAGCGCTACGACATCCCGAAGCACGTCATCGACGAGGCCTACACCAACAACCCCCGGCACCACGCCGAGACGATCGCGTCGCTGACGAAGGTGAAGAAGCTCTGCTCCGACCTCGGGTTGATGCGGGCGCCGTACTCACGCATCTGGAAGACCGTGGGACTCGACGGCTAGGACCTCGCCAGCTCCACGCACTAAGGTTGCGCGCATGGCACGCAGCGCGAAGAAGACCACCGCTCGCCGTCGTACGACGACTGCGCGCAAAGCAGCGCCCGCCCGCAAGGCGACCCGGGCTGTCGCACCTCCGAAGGAGACGGCATCCGTCGCGCCGGACCTGGCCGGTGGGCTCAAGTCGTTCCTCGGCATCATCGAGAGCGAGGTGCGGGCGGTCACCGGCCTCACCGAGCGCATCGACGCGCTCGTGGGCGAGCTCAACGCTGTGCGCGACGAGCAGGCGCAGCGGCTGATCGCGCTCGACAACCTGCGCGCGACGGCGACCGACGGCGGGCTGACGTCGTTCCTCGACAAGCTGATCCGGCCGCGCATGCCGCGCGTGCCGGAGGTCGTCCCCGACCGCTTGAACCAGTAGCCCTCAGGTTGCCGTCACGCACAGGGCGCGAAGCCAGCGCGTGACGACCTGCTTGGCCGCGTCGACCTCGAGGTGTTGGTCGGTGCGAAGCGACTCCCAGGCTGCCCATGCCGAGGCGACGAGCAACGCGTCGAGCAGAGTCTCGCGGGCGTCACTGTCGGCAAGCTCGGTGGCGAAGACCTGCTCGATCTCTTCGCGCGCGAGCCGCATGAAGATGTCCCTGTTGATGCGTAGCTGCGCGGAGAACGGCGCGTGCAGCCGGGCCGCCCGCCACACCGGTGCCATCGCTTCGTACATCCGGGCACGAGCATCGACAAGCATCCGGACGCGCTGCGCATACGGCAGCGACGCCTCGATCGGCACGAGATAGCCGCTGGCGATCTCGAGGTCACGCCGGCCGGCCTCGACCAAGAGCGCCTCGACGTCTTCGAAGTGCTGCCACACGGTGCGCACCGACACCCCTGCGCGCTCGGCGACGCGAGGCGCGGTGGGACGCAGATCGCCCTCGATGATCAGCGCGCGCAGCGCCTCGACGATGGCGCGGCGGGTGCGCTCGGACCGGGCCAGACGCCCGTCCGAGGAGGTCTGCGTCGCCGACACCTCCGCCGGCGCGACCCGCATTGACTCCACCGATAACTTATAGCACTGTTAGTGCAATCTTCGCAGTTCTTGCGCCGACGGTTGCGCACCCCAAGGAGGCCCCATGTCCTGGCCGGATGCTCGTCGACTCAGGTGGACCCCCACCCTTCGGGTGCCGTCCGACGACGGCACTCAGATCGCCGTCGAGATCCTCGGCGACACCCACCCAGGCCCCACGGTCGTGTTCGTGCACGGCTGGACGTTCTCCTCGCGGAGCTACCACTACCAGCGGATGCTCGCCGAGCGCTACCGGCTGGTGCTGATGGATCACCGCGGCCACGGCGAGTCCGACCCCGGACCACGGGAGAACCGCACCATCGACCAGATCGGCCGCGACCTCAACGCCGTTCTGCGGGCGACGTGCGAGGGCCGCGATGTCGTGCTCGTCGGCCACTCCATGGGCGGCATGACCATCATGTCGTTGGCCGCGCAGCACCCCGAGCTCTTCGGGACACAGGTCAAGGCGGTTGCGCTGATGAACACCAGCGCGGTCCGCACTGAAGACGACGTGTTCGGAATGCCGCGCTTCCTCGTCAAGGCGTTCTCGAAGCAGTTCGAGGGTGCGATGGCGTTGATGGTGTCCGACCCCGAGGCGGCGGAGAAGAAGAAGCGTGCGGGCAGTCGCGGATCGTTGTTCGTTAGCCGGCTGCTCAACTTCGGCAAGCGACCCGACAAGCGTCTGGTCGCGTTCACCGAAGCCATGTCATCGCAGACGAAGTCAGACGTCGTTGGCGACTTCTCCATCACGTTGCGCGGCCACGACAAGGTCGCCGCCCTGGAGACGCTCGGCAATGTCCCGACGCTCGTGGTCGCCGGCGCACGCGACCGGTTGCTACCGCCGAAGCACGCCCGCACCATCGCAGCGGGTGTCGCTGGTGCACGTCTTCTCGAGCTGAGCGACGCGGGGCACTGCACGATGCTCGAACACCCTGACGTCATCAACGACGCGCTTCTCGAGCTGATCGGCTCGATCAGCCAGTCGGGCGCCGACGCATATCCTTCCGCGCCGGCCGTCGCAGGCGCTCGCAGCAACGGGCGCAAGACGCCCGCGCAGCCGGTCGCTCCGTGATCCCAGTCCAGGTGCACGCTGCGCGAGAGCACCACCGTGTCGCGGTCATCGGCGCCGGCTTCGGCGGCATCGGCGCCTCGGTGCGGTTGGCCGAGCAGGGCATCGACCACGTCATCTTCGAGAAGATGGACGACGTCGGCGGCACGTGGTGGCAGAACAAGTACCCCGGCTGCCGCTGTGACGTGCCGTCCAACCTCTACTCGTTCTCTTTCGCGCTCAACCCGGACTGGTCCGACACGTTCTCCGCACAGCCGGAGATCCACGCCTACCTCCGCAAAGTGGCGGAGGACTTCGGTGTCATCCCACGCATTCGTTTCAACACAACGGTTGAGACGGTGCACTGGGACGACGTCGCGAAGCGCTGGGTGCTCGAGACCAGCGGCGGCACCTGCACAGCCGATGCACTCATCACCGCTCACGGCTTTCTTTCCGAGCCCGCTTACCCAGACATCAAGGGCTTGGACACGTTCCGCGGCCAGGTCATGCACTCCGCGGAGTGGGACCCGTCGTATGACGTCACCGGCAAGCGCGTGGCTGTCATCGGCACTGGTGCTTCGGCAGTGCAGATCGTGCCGGTCGTGCACGAGACCGTGCGCAACCTTGTCGTCTTCCAGCGCACCGCGGCGTGGATCCTGCCGCATCGCCGTCGCCCGGTGAAGGACTGGGAGAAGAAGCTCTACCGTCGAGTGCCTCCTGTGCAGCGCGCTCTGCGTGGTGTGACTTATCTCGCCAGTGAGCTCGTCGTGTTGCCGGCGTTGCTGAGGAACCAACGCACCGACTTGATCAAGCGGATGGCGATGCGGCACCTGGAGGCTCAGGTGCCCGACCCGGCACTGCGGGCCAAGCTGACGCCGACCTTCACGCCGGGGTGCAAGCGGCTCACTCCGACCAACGACTACCTGCCGGCGATCGCCTCGACGAAAACCGAGCTGGTCACCGATCCGATCGTCGCGGTCGGACCGGACGGCATCACCACGGCCGACGGCACACTGCACGAGCTCGACGTCATCATCCTGGCCACCGGCTTCCGCGTCACCGACAACTCGTTCCCCGGCGTCATCCGCGGGCGCGACGGCCGCACTCTGCGCGAGGTCTGGGACGGCGACAGCATGGGCGCCTACAACGGCACGACATTCGCCGGTTTCCCGAACCTCTTCATGCTTGCCGGGCCCAACACCGGCATCGGCCACACGTCGTTGGTCTACATGATCGAGGCGCAGCTGCCGTATGTGATCGGCGCGCTCAAGGCGATGGACGAGCAGGGCATCGTGTCAGTCGAACCACGGCCGGCGGTGCAGACGGCATACAACGAGATGTTGCAGCGCAAGCTCGCTCCATCCGTGTGGCTGACGGGTGGGTGCAGCAGCTGGTACCTCGATGAGAAGGGTCGCAACAGCACCATCTGGCCGGACTACACGTTCCGGTTCGCGCAGCGACTGCGTCACTTCGACATCGACAGCTACTACTTGGAGTTCGCTCGTCCCCAAGCGGTCGACGCCCCTCCGGTGCCGGCCCAGCTCGCGGCGGTTTGAATGCGCGCCGCCCGCTTCGACCAGACCGACCGCACGCTGCGCGTCGTGGATGTGCCCACCCCCGAGCCCGAACCGCACGAAGTCTTGGTGCGCGTGCAGGCGTGCGGCGTATGCCTGTCCGACGTCCATCTGATCGACGGAAGCTTGCCGGGGTCACTGCCGGTCGTCACCCCGGGTCACGAGCCGGCGGGTGTCATCGAGCGGCTGGGCTCCGCAGTGCCGCATTGGCAGCCGGGACAGCGGGTGCTGATGCAGGCCGGACGCACCTGCCGCACCTGCCGGCACTGCGCCGCCGGACAGCCTGAGCACTGCGAAGGTGTGCAGATCATGGGCTTCGGGTTCGACGGCGCTTGGGCTGACTACGTCGTCGTGCCGGCCACCGCACTTGTCGCAGTGCCGGACGATGTGCCGATCGAGCAGGCCGCGATCATCGCGGATGCCGTGTCGACGCCGTACGCCGCATTGCTCGAACGCGCGCAGGTGCGACCGGCCGAGTCGGTCGGCATCTGGGGTGTCGGCGGGCTCGGGTTCCATGCGGTCAAGCTCGCGCACATCATGGGCGCCGCTCCGATCATCGCGGTCGACCCGCTCGAGGACGCACGCAAGCGCGCGCTCAGCGCTGGTGCCGACATCGCGCTCGATCCTGCCGACCCCGAGCTCGTCGCGAAGGTGCGTGCGGCCACCGATGGTGGACTTGACGTGGCTCTCGACGTCGTCGGTGCCGTCGCCGTCCTGCAGCAGGCCGAGCAGTGCCTCGGCCGACGCGGCCGTCTGGTCATGGTCGGGGTTTCGATGGAGCCGACCCAGCTAGGCCCCGGTGCGCTCTTCTCCGTGCAGTCGCAGACGCTGCTGGGCCACCTCGGCTACGCCAAGGAGCACATGAACCAGCTGCTGCGACTCGTCCAGAGCGGACGGCTCGACCTCTCCGACTCGATCACCGACGTCGTTCCGCTCGACGAGGTGGTCGATGCCGTCGACCGGCTCGCGACGAAGCGGGACAACCCGATCCGGATCGTCATCAAGCCCTGATCAGGTCGCTGGGGTTGCGGCGCTTTCACGAAGGCGGTGCGCCATGCCGGCCAGGAGCTTGCGCGCCAGCACGGGCGACTCCTCGACCGCTGCGTAGAACTCGCGGCTGCCCAGAAGGACGGCCGTGGTGTCGCGCAGGGCGGTGACGGTGGCCGTGCGCGGGCCCGGGTCGAGCAGCGCCTGCTCGCCGACGTACTTTCCCGGACCGAGCTTTGCGAGGGTGTTGCCGTCACTCGTGACGCCCACTTCGCCATCGACGATGACGTAGAACTCATGACCCGGCTCGCCCTCGGTCATGAGCGTCTCGCCGGCCCGGAACTCGACCAGCTCCGCGTGCCGCGCCAGCCGGTCCAACTCCTTGTCACTGCACGCAGAGAACAAGGGCACCTGACCGAGCAGCTGTTGCCGGTCGCGCTTTCCCGCCATTGCGATCTCCTCAGTCGTCGTGCGCCCAGCCGTCGTGGACACAGTCTCGGCGAAAACGTGCTCGGCGTCGACCGCCGTTGCTCCGTCCCTTCAGTGGAAATGGTTTTCATTTTGAACTAGGGTTTTTGTCGTGGCCGTGCTGGTGACGCTGCTGACCGTCGTGTCGACCGGTTTGGGGGGACTCTTCGCGCTCCGCCACCGCGACCAGCTGCACCGCATCCTCGGCTTCACCGCAGGGGTCATCCTCGGTGTGGTCGCGTTCGACGTCTTCCCGGAGATCACGAAGCTCTCGCGGCACACGCACACCGACATCAAGGTGCCGATGATCGCGCTGGCGGCCGGGTTCCTGGCCTTCCATGGCGTCGAGAAATGGCTGCTCGTGCACAACGCGCACGAGCACGAGTACGCCGGACACCAGCACCACGAGTCCGTCGGGCTCGCCTCGGCACTCGCCCTGTGCGGGCACAGCCTCACCGACGGCATCGCGATCGGGCTTGCCTTCCAAGTCAACTCCGGCGTCGGCCTCGCGGTCGCGCTCGCGGTGATCGGACACGACTTCGCCGACGGGCTCAACACGGTGTCGCTGATGCTGGTGCACGGCAACACCAACCGGCGTTCGTTGGCGCTTCTTGCTCTTGATGCGATCACGCCTCTGGTGGGCGCCGCCTTGACCTACCTGTTCACCGTGCCGGACACCGGGTTGCTCATCTACCTCGGTGTGTTCGCCGGGTTCCTGCTCTACATCGGCGCGAGTGACATCCTGCCGGAGGCGCACGCAGGTCATCCGTCGCTGGTCACGTTTGCCCTGACGGTGGTCGGAGCGGGCTTCATCTATGGAGTCGTCGAACTCGTGCCGTGACCGGCGTCATATGGTCCGCGCATGACCGAATTGGCGCGCGAAGCGCACCGGGTGCTCGAGCCCTTCCACACCCTCGTCTACTTCGTCCCGGAAGGCAGCGAGCGCTACGAGGCAGCCGGGGTCGGCGGGTCGATGCGCGCCTACTTCGCCTCGCGCTCGGCGCCATTCGGTGTGACGTCGGCCGAAGTCGTCATCGCCACCTTCTACAACTTCGCGCCGGACCGTGTCCGGCGAGCCATCCCGTCGGTCTGGGAGACGACAACACCGGAGCGCGTGCTGGCTGCCCGCCTCGACGTGGTCGACGCCGCCCTTCGCCGGATGCTGCCGGAAGAGCTCGACGGCGACGCGATGGCGGAGGCAGCAGCGCTGGCTCGGACGGCGTGCGACGCGGCGGACGTCGTCGGTCGACCGCTGTATGCGGCGCACGCCGGGCTGCCCTGGCCGGAGCCGGCCCACTTGCAGCTGTGGCACGCCACGACGTTGCTGCGCGAGCACCGCGGCGACGGTCACATCGCCGCTTTGGTGCTCGCCGGTCTCTCCGGGGCAGAGGCCGCCGTCACTTATGTCGCCACCGGGCACAGCGCGATGAACGAGGAACTGCAGCGATCGACCCGCGGCTACACGCTCGAGGAGTGGCAGTCGGTCAAGGACGCCCTGCGCGCGCGAGGACTGCTCAACGAGGACGGCAGCCTCACCGAAGCAGGAGGACAGCTGCGCGCACATGTCGAAGCCCAGACCGACGCAGCGGCGGCTGCGCCGTACGAGCACCTGGGCGCCGACAAGTCGCAGCGCTTGATCGAGCTCGTGCGGCCATGGGCGCGCTCGATCACCGAGCAGATCTTCGGCTGAGAGGACCGACATGACACAGCAGCGCTACGACGGCAAGGTCGCGTGGATCACCGGCGCGGCGAGCGGTTTCGGTGCCGGCGTCGCCAGACGCCTGGCCTCTCTCGGAGCGACGGTCGTGCTGAGCGACATCAACGTAGAGGGTGGCGAGAAGGTCGCCGCCGAAGTCGGCGGCACCTTCGTCCGCTGCGATGTCTCGTCGTACGACGACAACCTCGCCGCCGTCCGGTCCGTCATGGACGCGCACGCCCGCCTCGACATCGCGTTCCTCAACGCAGGCATCTCCACCGGCACCAGCGTCGGCGACGACTTCGACCTGGCTGTCTACCGCCGAGCGATGGGCGTCAATCTCGACGGAGTCGTCTTCGGAATGCACGCAGCCTTGGCGCAGATGCAGGAGCGCGGCGGCAACATCGTCGCAACGGCAAGCCTTGCCGGACTCACAGCAGTGCCATTCGATCCGATCTACGGCGCGAACAAACATGGCGTTGTCGGACTCGTGCGCGGGGTGGGTCCGGCGTACACCGGCACGGGCATCTACATCAACGCGATCTGCCCGGGCTTCGCCGACACCAACATCCTGAGCGCGTCCGCACGTGAAGGGCTGAGCAACCTCGGAATCCCGATCCTTCCGGTCGACACGGTCGTCGACGCGTTCGTCGCGGCGATCGAGAGCGGCGAGGGTGGACAGTGCTGGTTCATCCAAGCCGGTCGCGACATCGAGCCGTTCGGCTTCCGCGGCTTGCCGGGCCCACGCGACGAGGCAGGAAACGCTGCGCCGCGACTCGCCGGTCAAGTAGGCACAGCGCTGACCGACAGCGGCGTCTGAAGGAGACTCGCGACATGCAGCTGCAACAAGGACAGGTCGCCGTCGTGACCGGCGCCGCCAGCGGCATCGGGCTGGCTTTGGCCGAGCGCTTCGGCGCCGCCGGCTTGTCGGTGGTGCTCGCCGACGTCGACAAGGCCGCGCTGGACGCCGCTGCCGAGCAAGTCGCGGCGTCCGGGGTGGACACGTTGTCGATCGTCACCGATGTCGCCGATGCGGACGCGGTCACCGCACTTGCGGATGCGACGTACGATCGGTTCGGCGCAGCGCACGTCATCTGCAACAACGCCGGCGTCAGCAGTCCGGGCGATCCGTGGTTCGGCCCGATGTCGACCTGGACATGGGTGTTCGGCGTCAACTTCTGGGGCGTCGTGCACGGCGTGCGCGCGTTCCTGCCGCGGTTGATCCAGCAAGGCGGGGGTCATGTCGTCAACACCGCCAGCACCGCCGGGCTGATGCCGGGCTTCGGACCGGTGTACGACGCCACCAAGCATGCCGTCGTCGCGATGACCGAAGACCTCTACCGGATGACCCGAGTGGCACAGCTTCCGATCGGTGTCAGCTGTGTCTGCCCTGGCTGGATCCGCACCCAGATCCTCGACGCCGACCGCAACTGGCCGGAGGACCTCGGCGAGCGGCCCGCCGCGCCACCGGGTTCGGAGGTGATGCGCGAATACGTGCGGCAGGCGATCGACAACGCGCCACCGCCGAGCCTCGTCGCCGACACCGTCGTCGACGCGGTGCAGAACGATCGCTTCTGGGTGTTCCCCAACCCGGAGTTCGTCGAGATGGCCGCCAACCGCTGGCGCCGCATCGCCGATCACCTCGACCCCGAGGTCCTGCTCCGGGCGCCCGGGATCCCCGACCAGGAATAGTTGCTACAGCAAATACCTTGAACCTCGCAGGAGGTTCCAATGCCAGCCATCACCGTCGCCGACGTCACCGCCCTTCC
>DASSEQ010000356.1:0-2904 GCA_035695245.1 Mycobacteriales bacterium
GGAGCACCGGCGACTGCACCGGCCCCGGGTCGACGACCGGTGGCGCCGCGGGCGGGCCCGAATGCGACCCCCACGCCGCGCGCACGACGACGACGAGCAGCAGCACAGCGATGACGACGGCGGCGCGACGCATAGGAGACATGCTCGCGGCCGCCGCCGTCACTTTCGCTGACGAACGACCGATCTGTGGACTACAGGGAGATGGTCGTCTCGGTGACGTTGCCCTGCTGGGCGTCCACCTTCTCGTCGGCCTGCGCACCGGACGCGAGCGCACGCAGCGTCCACGAGCCGGGCCGGGCGAAGAACCGGAACGCGCCGGTCGCCGAGGTCACGACCTCGGCGGTGAACTCACCGCTCGCGTCGAGCAGCCGCACGTAAGCACCACCCGCCGGCTCACCGCCACGCGAGACGGTTCCCTGGATGATGGTTTCAGTGGCCACGTCGATCCCTTCGAGCGAGAGTTCCTGGACTGGGGCACCGCACATGCTCAGACGTCCTTCTCGATCGGGACGCCGACGAGCGAGCCGTACTCGGTCCAGGAGCCGTCGTAGTTCTTGACGTTGGGCTGGTCGAGGATCTCGTGCAGCACGAACCAGGTGTGCGCGCTCCGCTCGCCGATGCGGCAGTAGGCGATCGTGTCCTTCTTGAAGTCGACACCTTCGCCCTGGTAGAGCTCGGTCAGCTCGTTGTCGGAACGGAACGTGCCGTCGTCGTTCGCCGCCTTGCTCCACGGAATGTTCTTCGCCGAGGGCACGTGACCGGCGCGCTGCGACTGCTCCTGCGGAAGGTGCGCGGGAGCGAGCAGCTTGCCGCTGAACTCGTCCGGCGACCGGACGTCGACGAGGTTCTTCTTGTTGATCGACTCGACCACCTCGTCGCGGAACGCGCGAATCTTGTTGTTCGGCGACTTGGCCTTGTACTGCGTCTTGGCGCGCTGCGGCACGTCCTCGACCAGCTCACGGCTGTCGAGCTCCCACTTCTTGCGACCACCGTCGAGCAGCTTGATCTTGTCATGGCCGTAGAGCTTGAAATACCAGTAGGCGTACGCCGCGAACCAGTTGTTGTTGCCGCCGTAGAGCACGACGGTCTCGTCGTTGCTGATGCCCTTCTCCGACAGCAGCTTCTCGAACTGCTCCTTGCTGACGAAGTCACGACGCACCGGGTCCTGCAGGTCCTGCTTCCAGTCGATGCGGACGGCACCACGGATGTGGTTCTTGTCGTACGCCGCGGTGTCCTCATCGACCTCGACGAGCACGATCGACTTGTCGTCGAGATGCTGCTCGACCCAATCGGCGTCGACGAGCACGTTGCTCCTAGGCATATGCCTTCTCCTTTGACTGTGCTGAAACAGCACTTGGGTAGTCCGCCCGGGAGACGTAGCGCACGACCGGCCGCCCGAGCAGTCGGACCAGTCGCAGATGCACCTCGCAACCGAGGCAGTAGTCGAACGCAGCGTTGAGGAATGCCGCAGCGAGCGCGAACGCAGTGGCGATGACACCGAGCAGCGTCACGCCGGAGAGGTAGCCCGCTGCACCGGCCACCGCGAACGCGAGGCCGACGGCCTGGGCGAACCGCGGCGGCGCCTGCGCCTCGAACTGCTCCGGCGTTGCCAACCGGCGGGCGACGAGGCGGCGGTAGACAACGCCGTACGGCGCGAACCGCAGCCCGGCGATGGCACCGATCCCGAAGACAACGGCCTGGGCAACGAGCAGCCAGCCGCTGCCGGACAGCAGCACGGCGGCAAGCACAACAGTGGTGATGGCCGCGCCGAAACGCGGACCACGAGGGTCGACGTACATGGAGGGAAGCTCCCGAAAGAGACGGCGAAGATGCTGCGGACGCGTCTGATCAGGAGGACGGACACAGACAGGTGGCCACGCGGCACAGGTCGACCGCGCGCCGGCACCACAACCTGATCTGCACCGGCACACTTTAGTTAACGGATGCTTGCGCCCGCAACCGACCGGGGTAAGATGCTTTCTCGATGAAACTTTCCCGGATCGACTACAAGTGGATCGCGCTGTCCAACACGACCATCGGCGTGCTGATGGCCACCATCAACAGCTCGATCCTTCTGATTGCGCTCCCGGACATCTTCCGCGGCATCAAGATGGACCCGCTCGCGCCGGGCAACACGTCGTACTTCTTGTGGATCATGATGGGTTTCATGCTCGTGACGAGCGTGCTCGTCGTGAGTCTGGGTCGCATCGGCGACATGTACGGCCGAGTGAAGATGTACAACCTCGGCTTCGCCATATTCACCGTCTTCTCGATCGCTCTCGCGGTGACGTGGATGACGGGCACGGCGGCGGCCATCTGGCTCATCGTCATGCGACTCGGGCAAGGAATCGGCGGCGCGTTCCTCTTCGCCAACTCGACCGCGATCGTCACCGACGCGTTCCCCGAGAACGAGCGAGGCTTCGCCCTCGGCATCAATGGTGTCGCGGCGATCGCGGGGTCGTTCCTCGGCCTGATCCTCGGTGGCGTGCTGGCGCCGATCGAGTGGCATCTCGTCTTCCTCGTCTCCGCGCCGATCGGCATGTTCGGCACGATCTGGGCCTACCTCAAGCTCAAGGACAACGGCCGCCGCACCGCCGCGCGGATCGACTGGCTCGGCAACATCACGTTTGCCCTCGGCCTGGTCGCGATCCTGACCGGGATCATCTACGGCCTGCAGCCCTACGGCGGTCACACGATGGGCTGGACGAAGCCGTTCGTGCTGCTCTGCCTGTTCGGTGGCGTCGCCGTGCTCGGGATCTTCGTGGTCATCGAGCTCAACGTGACCGATCCGATGTTCCGGCTGCGGTTGTTCCGGATCCGGGCCTTCACGATGGGCAACGTCTCGGTGCTCCTGGCAGCACTCGCTCGCGGTGGTCTTCAGTTCATGCTCATCATCTGGCTGCA
>DASSEQ010000357.1:0-6514 GCA_035695245.1 Mycobacteriales bacterium
GAGACCAAGGCTGCTGCCGATGCGGCGATCCGCCGCCTCATCTCCGAAGCCGAGACAGAGGCACGGGTGCTGCTGGAGCACCACCGGCCGGTGCTGGACACGTTTGCCGCGACCCTCGCCGAGGTCGAGACCTTGGAAGGTGCGCCGCTGCAACGGCACCTCGACGACCTGCGAGCCCGCATGCAGCCGGTCGGTCGCGCTCGCGTTCGTGCCCAAGGCGTCAGCCAGGGCGGCTCACAACGTCGTCGTACGACGGCAAACCGCTAGCCGGCGAAAGGACAGCATTCGGTGCGACTCCGTGCGCTCCGGCTGGCGATGACGACCGCCATGGTCGTCATGACCGCCGGCGGTGTTGTTGCGTCGCAGGCCGCCTCTCCGGCGCCCTGCGGCGGCGCGACGATGCTCGCCGGCAACGACTGGCTGGGCAGCGACACGGGCCTGTCGGATGTCACCGTCGTGCGCGCGGTGACTTATGCGCCGGAGCGCGTGTTCGCCACGGATGGCACAACTCTGCGACGCACCGACGACGGCGGGTGCTCCTGGCACTCTGCTGTCCTGCCACCGGTGACGGTGGGTGGCGTGTCAGCACTTCCGGAGTCGATGCACATCACCGACGTGGCGGCGCCGAGCTCGTCCACGAGTGCACAAGAGGCCTACGTCGCTGCGGACGTCACCGTGACCAGCTCACTGCCGGTGTCTCTGCCGTCGCAGCCGGTCGTCTACAACAGCGAGAACGGCGGCACGTCGTGGAGCTCGAGCAGCAACGGGCTCCCCACTCTTGGCAGCGTCGCCGAGCTCGCCGCAGCCGACCAGTCGCCACGCACCGTCTACGCGCTCATCACGGGCGCGGGGTCCAAGAGCGGCATCTACGTGAGCGACGACGCCGGCTCCACCTGGGCGCTCCGCAGCAGCGACACGTCGGTCACCCATCTCCGGGTCAACCCCGCGGTCGTCAACCAGGTCTACGGGCTGCGCGACGGCCAAGGTCTGGTCTTGAGCACTGACGGAGCCGCAACTTTCGCGCCGCTGCTCGCCGGTCCCGACGTCAAGAGCTTCGCTGCTGCCGCCGGCAGCGGCTATGTGCAGCTCGTGCAAGGGCACTCACACAGCTACACGTTTGACCTGAGCCTCGACGGAGGTAAGAGCTGGCGTCAGGGCACCGCCTTGGAGAAGGCGCGTTCCGTCGCCGTCGCCGCGGTGTTGCCGGTCGTCGTGGCCTACGACAGCACGAAGCTGTCGATCCAGCAGTTCCGTGGATGCCACGTGGGTGCCGTGTCGCTCACGCCCGGCGTCGGTTCGCCGGTGGCGGACTCCGTAGAGGCATCGGCGCCGACCGGTGTCGGTCTTGCGCTGACCGGCCTCGCTCCGGATCGCCGGCACGTGCTGCGAGCGATCTACGACGTCACCTCATGCAAGACCTTGGTGCCCAGCCTGCGCCCGATCCACCTGCTGCCGCAGACGGCGGTCAAGCAGTTCCCGTCGACGCTCACATCGTTGGTGCCGTCGTTGAGCCTCGCTGCGGGCGCGCACCGAGACGTGCCCTACCAGCTGCTCCTTCCGCGGACGCCGTCGCCTGTCGACCTGATGTTCCTCGTCGATACGACGAACTCGACGGACCAAACGATCGACGGCGTCCGACAAGGCCTGCAGACCGTCGTCAACGATCTCGGCTCCACGGGACTGAACGTCGAATACGGAGTGGGCGATTTCAAGGACTACCCCGGATGGGCCGGCGGCGAAGGCCCCGACACCGACTATCCCTACCGCCTCGACCGGCGCATCGGTCCGGCCGACGCCTCGTTGGCGAAGGCGCTCGCGTCGCTGAAGGCAGCCGACGGAGGCGACGTACCGGAGTCGGACCTCACTGCGCTCTACCAGTCGACGCTGGGAGTCGGACAGAAGGCCGTCGATGTCTACGGCGGGTCGAGCGCCGCCCGGTGGGTCGTGCATCCCGGGCAGCAAGCCGGCTACCGCGGCGACTCGCTGCGCCTGGCCTTTCTCGCTACCGACGAGCCCTTCCACGACTCGACCGACTCGATCTCTCCGTCGTGGCGCGCGACCATCAATGCGTTGACGAGCAACGCCGTGCACCAGATCGGCTTGGCGGTGGAGTCCACCGATGGTTCGGGCAAGCCCGTGCCAGGTCAGTTCGACTCGCTGCATGACGAGCAACGCATGGCACGCGCGACCGGGGCGCTTGCGCCCAGAGGCGGCGTGGACTGCGACGGCAACGGCACGACGGACATTCCCGCCGGGCAGCCGCTCGTGTGCACGATCAGCAAGCCCGCGGACAGCCGCCTCAAGGCCTCGCTCGGCGGGCGCAACATCGCTGTCGGCCAGGCCCCGTCAGCGGTGCATCTCGCGCCGCTGCTGGTGCAGCTGGCCGAGAACATCCCGGACTATCGCTCCGTCGGTCTCCAGATCGCCGGTGGGCCCGCCGGACTTGGTCGGGTGGTGTCGCAACCGGCCGCACCGACGGTCAACATCCGAGCCGACAACAACCTCGGTTTCGTCGTGCGCTACACCTGCCCCCGATCGACGACGTCGCACACGTGGCCGTTGACGATCACCGCCCATGCCGGCGTACGTTCGCTGACCTCCACGACGACGACCGTCACCTGTGGTCCGGTCGCCAAGCCTGCCCTCGTCGTGCCGCCGGCAGTCGTCGCCGTGGTCGCCGGCGTGGCCCCTGCGGCGCCCCCACAGCCGCCGACCAACGTCAACACCAACGTCAACCCCAACCCTGCGGTCAACCCCAACGCCGGCTTCGCCCAGCAGGACGAGGAGCAGCCACAGCTCGCACTTGCGGACGCCGACCAGGGGCTCGCCGACGACACGACGCTGGCGATGAGCAGACGCACGTCCGACAGCGAGACGGCCTGGATGCTCGCTGCGGCAGGGCTCATGACGGCCGCCGCGGCGGGGTACGCAGCGCGCACCCGCTATCGATGGGCCCGCCAGCACCACTGACGGCGCAGGAAATCACCTTTCGCCCGTCGAATCGTTAACGACACGAATCGAGCGCGGGAGGCCGCGATGTTGAACCACGCCCGTCCGGGTGCACGTGCGATCGGTGCCGCCGTCGTGGCGACACTCGTGCTGGGCTCCGCCGTCGGCGCGGAAGCCGCGACCAAGAAGAAGGTCGTCAAGCACACCCGCACGGTCACGCTCGCCTACCGCGGCGGCTGCACTGTCGACGACCCCGCGGTGAGCGCCAGCGACACGAGCGGTTGCTCGATGTTCGGCGCCGCCGGCTGGCAGGTTCCCGCGAAGTCGACCGAGAAGTTCGTCACCGTCACGGTCACCGACGCGACCGGCCAGAAGGTTCCCGGCGCGTTCTGGACCGGAAGCGGCGCAAATGGTCACACGACCGCGTTCTGCGGGTCCATGAAGGACTACGGCGTGCCGCAAGGCGGCGTCGTCCTGGCCCTCGACGCGATCGGCGCGGTCACCAAGTGCCCTGGGGTCGCGACGCAAGGCACCGTCAAGCTCGTCTTCAGCAACCTTCCTTAGGAGCCAACCGTTATGACGCGCACGCAGCGGGTGTTCGCGACCACCGTCGTGATCACGACGCTTGCCGGCACGTACGCAGCCACCGCTGCGACGCAACCGGCTCATGCCGCCAAGGTCACGTTCGGCACGCCTGTCGTTGCCGACTTCTTCCACCCCGGCTACGAGCCGGATCTCGCCATCGCCACTGCGGGCCCTTACAAAGGCTCGACTTTCACTTCGGTGCCCAACGGCTTCTCGACGACGATGTCCTACATCTGGCGCTCCGATGACAACCGGCGCAGCTTCCACATGGTGGAAGGCAATGCGCTCGGCAAGTCCAGCACGTGTGTCGGCGGCGGCGACTCGGAGATGAAGCTCGACCCGGTCAACGGATCGCTCTACTTCGACGACCTGCAGGGCCTGACCAACTTCACCAACTCCCGTTCGGACGACGGCGGGCACACCTTCCAAACCTCGTGCACCTCGGTGCCCGGTGCCGGTGTGGACCGGCAATGGCTGGCCATCGACAGCAACGGCGGTGCTGCCGCGGTTGGTGCCGGCGCGAACGATGGGCGTCTCTACTTCGACTACGACAACGTCGACCAGAACGCCGGCCCGGGCGGACCTGACCTCGGCAACCAGCTGGTCATGAACGAGTCCGAGGACGGTGTTCACTACGGCGCTGAGTGCCAGGGTGCCGACGTGCCCGTGGCCGGACCGCAAGACGCGTGCCCGTTGCCTCCGGCCGTCATCAGCTACAACGAGGGAATCCCGGGCAACGTCGTCGTCAACAACATCAAGGGCAACAAGTTCCAGCACCGCGTCTACGCGATCCACACCAGCAGCGACAGCTCGGCGGTTGTCGTCTCCTATTGCAGTGGCAAGAAGGGCGACCACACTGCCGCAACAGTTGCCGCCGACTGCACCGACCCGACCCAGATCGCGGCCGGCGACCTCGACCGGCGCAACGTCAACTGGCACGACACCTATGCGCGGGTGCCCGGACGCTGGGAGACCGGCCAGCTCTTCCCGTCGCTGGCCGAAGACCTGTCCGGCAACCTCTACGCCGTCTGGTCGGAATATCCGAGCAACAGCAACGGCGGCATCCCGGTCGGCCCCGGCGCCATCAAGCTGTCCGTCTCGCGTGACGGCGCGGCGCACTGGAGCAAGCCGATCACCGTCTCGCCGGCAAATCTCAAGAACGACGTCATGCCCTGGATCACCGCTGGCTCGAACGGCCGCATCGGCATCGCCTGGTATGGCTCGACGACCGCGCAGGACGGCCAAGGCCACTACGGCCCGGACCCCGTCGACAAGGCGACCTGGAACCTCTTCTACTCCGAGTCGCTCAACGCCCTGTCGAAGCGTCCGGCCTTCAGCGTGACCCAGGTCAGCGACCACCCGGTGAAGTACGGCGACATCTCCACCGGTGGCCTCGGCGGCACGCAAGACCGAAGCCTCGGCGACTTCTTCCAGGTGCAGATGGGCCTGAACGGCGAGGCCGTCATCACCTACGTCGACGACACCTCGAACGACCGCAATGCCGACACCTGCCAGGGCTGCGGCGAGACTCCCGCCGAGGCGGCTGGACCGGTCATGGTCGTCACGCAGAACAGCGGTCCGTCCCTGCTCGCCGGCAAGTCGGTGCCGCGATTCGCGCGTCCGGTCGGCGCGGTGCACGACAAGGCGGGCGACGCCTTCCTCGGTCTGGCCGGCCAAGACGTCAAAGCCGGTCCGGCGCTCGACGTCATCGGTGCCAGCGTGAAGCGCAAGGACGCCAAGAACCTCGTCGTCACGTTGACCACCAACGACAACAATCTCGCCAACGACCTGCTCAACATCCCTGCGCTCGGCGGTCCGGTGCAGACGTGGAGCGTGCGGTGGGCCGCTCCGAGCTACCGCGGTGCTGGCGACGGCAACATGTTCTACGTCGCCATGCAGTCCGACGGCGGTGCAGCGCCGAGCTTCTTCACCGGCACGACCGAGTCGATCACCACGACGCACGCGAAGTACTTCATCTACCCGGCCGAGCACGCCATCAGCGGCCGGATCCAGGGCGGCACGATCAGCTGGACCGTACCGCTCGCCCTGATCGGCAACCCGCGTCGTGGCCAGGGGCTCTTCAGCATCACCGCGTTCACCTCGACGCAGGCATCTCCGTCGGCCACCAACACGGTGACGGTTCCCAACCAAAACGGCGAGGTCGGTGACTTCAACATTCCGAACCTCATCAGTGCCAGTTCGCCGTTCACCTACTACGTGAAATAGCACTCCGGGGCGGGAGAGCAGCGGGCGACGTACCCTCGAAGGCGTGCGTAGCCCGTTGCTCTCGCGTGCCGGCGCCGTCCCCGGGCGCGCGCCGGACGACGGCGTGGCAGGCCACTACGGTGATCCACTCCGCGAGCAGCGCGTAGCCCTGGCCGATGGTGCGATCGTCGACCGTTCGCATCGGGGCGTCATTCGTGTCGCCGGCGCCGACCGCCTCACCTGGGTGCACTCGCTGACTTCGCAGCACCTGGAACAGCTGGAGCCGGGGCACTGGACCGAGGCGCTCGTGCTGTCGCCGCACGGGCATGTCGAGCATCACATGCTTGTGGTCGACGACGGCGAAGCGACGTGGCTGCATGTCGAGCCGGGCGCTGCGCCTGCACTCGTGGCATATCTCGAGTCAATGCGCTTCTGGAGCGCCGTGGAGCCGGAGGACGTCACGTCGTCGTACGCCGTGCTCTCGATCGTCGGCAGCAACGACATCATCGTGCCCCGCAGCGACCTACTGGAGCGCGTTGACGCCTCTGATGTGCCTCTCGTCGGTCACGACGCATGGGAGGCACTCCGGGTCGAGGCGGGCCGCCCGCGGCTGGGCTTCGAGACCGACCATCGGACCATTCCGCACGAGGTTCGCTGGCTCGAGTCCGCGGTGCATCTCGACAAGGGCTGCTACCGCGGTCAGGAGACGGTCGCCCGTGTGCACAACCTCGGGCGCCCTCCGCGGCGGTTGGTGCTCCTGCATCTGGACGGCACC
>DASSEQ010000358.1:0-7521 GCA_035695245.1 Mycobacteriales bacterium
GCGTTGGTGATCGGTGGTGATTCCGAGGCCCTCACCCTGCTCGTCCGGGTCGGGCGAGGTCGGGAGTGGCAGCTCTGGTCGATGTACAAGGAATTCACCATTGGGTGGACCTCCTTCGGCGCCTGGCTGGACACAGTCGTCCATCCAGCGTCGCTCCCGCCTATCAACGACCTTCTTGCACAAGCAGCGAGCGGCAGTCGGGCTGCGCTCCACCAACTTGCGCGAGTCGACGATCTGGCTGCTCTGCCAGCGCTCATCGACGCACTTGATCGCTATCCAACGCTGGCGCCGACTGTTGTTCACGTCCTTGGCCGTCTCGATGGTGACGATGCCGCACGTGCGCTGGCGCGTTACCTGCAACCGCCCACCCGACGACCGCTTCCCGACGAGGCTGCGCAGGCCTTGTCCGACCGCCTGGACGAGCGCGAAGCCGGACGGCCTTCGCCACCACCCGCCAACCCGAACGCGTGGAGCGTTGCGCGCATCCTGCAGAAGATGAAGTCACCCGTGGCTGGGGACGTCCTCCACGAGTTCGGCGCCTGTTACGAACTGGCTCAGCGCGGTGACCCACGGGCTGGGCCGTTAGCGGTGCACGCGCTCGAGAACGACCTTTCAACACCCACAGTGCACGCCGTGTATGCGCTGGAATGGCTTGGCGATCCGACCTATCTTCCGGCGATTCGGGCTGAGGCGGCCAAGGCCAGAGCGCTGGTGGCCGAGAGCTACGTGGGTCAGATCAACAAACGTGGCTACCTGTGGGCTATCGGCAACACCTTGGCTGACCTCGGCGATGAGGAAGGAATAGCGATTCTTCGCGAGTTGGCAGATGCGGGCGACCACCCTGCACGCATGAGTCTCGACGGCCGCTTCGCGGACGGTCCGCGCGATCCCTCGGCGCGGAGATCTACCGCGGCTAATCCTGGAAGCTGACGGCGCGCGACGGGGGAAGGAGTCCGTGCCATTCGCGTGCCATTAGCAGTGGCACGGAGCGGTCAGCAGGGGAGAGCAGCGGACAAGTGATTAGGCCTCTGACCTGGGCAAACGCTGTCTCGGCCGAGGTCAGCGATGTCCGATTATCAGGCTTCAAAACCGTTGAGCGGCAGTCACTGTCGCTGGTGGGTTCGATTCCCATCCGCCTCCGCCACGCGGCACCTTCAACGCGCGATGATCATGGGACGGTTTGCCAGACACGCTGGCGTGTCGCGCGCAGATGCCCATGATCAACGCGTGAGGGCGTGAGGGCACCTACGCCTGAGGGTTTGATGCGCTCGGGTCGGGAACGTGTTCTGGATGACGTCCTTGCAACAGACCGATGGTCGCGCGGACGACGTCCGGTTCACCGAGGGATCGCCGGTCGTGCCGGTGCGACCAATGGATTTCGAGAAGTACGTCGCTGACCTGCCGAAGTATTTCGCCGCCGGCGGTGACATTGCGATGAGCCACGTGTTGACGGTGCTCTCCTCGACCTTTCCGGAAGGGGAGAAGTTCTTCGTGCGCTCGGTCGCTGCGGCCCGCGACCAGATCACCGACCCGAAGCTGCTCGCGGACGTTGACGGCTTCATCGGCCAAGAGGAGATGCACGGTCGGGAGCATCAGGTGCTCAACGAGCGCCTGGCGGAATACGGCTATCCGACTCGCGGCATCGACGCCTATGTCCGTGGGCTCTACTGGGTCCGCGAACGGATCCAGTCCAAGAAGGTGAACCTTGCGTTCACCGCCGCCCTGGAGCACTACACGGCGACGCTCGCCGAGCTGTTGTTGACCGACGACGAGGCGCGGAAAGCTGTCGGCAAGCCGGGGGCTCGCGACATCCTCACCTGGCACGCGCTCGAAGAGTCCGAGCACAAGGCAGTGGCGTTCGACGTCTACAAGGCCGTCGGGGGCGGCGAGGCCATGCGCATCATCGTGATGTTCCTCACCGACCTGCTGTTCATCCTCGAGACGTCGATCATGGGCGTCGTGTCGGTCGCCATGGATCGTGATGCTCGGCGCCATCCCCTGCAGCTGCTACGGAGTCTCGCTCGACTGCCGAAGTCGCCGTTCCTCTCGATGCGAGCGCTCCGCATCCTGTCCGTCTACCACCGCCCGGGGTTCCACCCGAACGACCGGGACACACGGCAGCTGATCGCCGAGTGGCGGGAAGCCCTGTTCGGTCGCGAAGGCCAGCTGACGGGGTTGGTCGCGGGCTGACGTCCCTTGACCAGCCTGATGCTGCGGTTAGCGTCGGCGGCATGAGTTGGGTGCAGGTCGGTGGCACGGACATTCACTACGTCGAGAGCGGCGATCCGACTCGGAACCCGATCGTGTTCCTGCACGGGTTCGGCTCATGCGCCGAAGCCTGGGAGCACCAGATCGAGGCACTGTCGGACCGGTTTCGCGTCATTGCCTACGACAGTGTCAACCACGGCCACTCCAGCAACTCGCCGCGGGACGAGGCCGAACCGGATCGCGCCGACGAGCTGGACGCGTTCCTCGACGCCCTTGGCATCGAGCGACCGATCCTCGCCGGTAACTCGATGGGTGCGCTGACGATCCTGCGCTGGGCGACCCGACATCCCGATCGAGCCATCGCGCTGGCACCGTCCGGAATGGGCATCGTGCGGCAGGAGGCAGACAGCGAGGCGGCCGAACGCCGGCGCCGCGCGATGTTCGCGCCGGTCGGGGACGACGTGCTCTTCCTCGAGGGCAGCGAGGGCGCCTTCACCGGCGACTTCCTCGGCACCCGCAAGTGCGAGCGGTACGTGCGACTGCGGTCGACCGCCACCCGCATCGAGGCGTCGCGCCATCCGCGCAAGCCGACCATGACGAAGCCGGATCGCGACGAGATGGCCGACTTGGTCGCGACCATCCAGTCGCCGATGCAGATCATTGTCGGCGAGCTCGACTGGCTCGCGGATGCCGCTCGAGAGCTGCACCGGGTTGTGCCCGGCTCACGATTGGCGGTAATTCCGGGGGCGCCGCACAACGTCTATTACGAGACCGCGGAGCCCTACCAGGAGGTGCTGGAAGCCTTCCTCGCCGACGCCGTCTGAGGCGAGGCCCCCTCTCTCGAGGACGCGCAGGCATTCGCGGGCAGGGAATGCGACCAGTCCGTAGAAGCCAGACGTATGGCTTTGACGTCCTCGCTGCTCAACCGTCCATCGGTGCGGATCGGGATGGCCGCGGCTGCTATCACGACGATGGTCGCCGGTGCGGTGACCGCCTCGGCGACCCATCAACCTCGCACTTTGACCGCGAACGTGAGTGACCTCAACTGGTTGGCCGATCACGCGACCACGCCGCCGCTCGGCTATTTCGACGCCACCCGCAATCTTCACCTCGGCAACACCCCGCAGGCGCCGTGCGGGCCGGGGTCGCGGCCGGAGACCAGCTGGCAGGGCCGGGTGCCGGCGAAGGACTACGCCGACGGACGCGCCGCCAAGGGCTACACCTGCAACACCGCCTTGGTGTCACACTTCGGCCAGTCCGGCGGCTACCGCACGGCGAGGTACGTCGATGCAGCCGGGCACGTCTGCGCCTTCTACGACAGCACGCTGCTGTTCGGTAGCGACGTCGTACAGAACAACTTCAAGGCCGGCGTCTACGTGCTCGACATGAGCAACCCACGCAAGCTGGTGATGACCGCCAATCTCGACACACCGGCGATGGACACGCCGCACGAGTCATTGCGTCTCAACACCAAGCGGGGTCTCCTCGTCGCCGACGCCGGATCGCCGGCGACCAACCTCGGCTTCGTTGACGTCTACAGCGTGGCCAAGGACTGTCGGCACCCTGTGTGGGAGAGCACGTTGCCGATCGGCCCACTGGGACACGAGAGCGGATTCTCACCGGACGGCAAGACATTCTGGGCAACCGCCACGGCCACCAACGGCATCACCGCGATTGATCTGAGCAACCCGGCAGTGCCACGCATCGTCTGGCACAGCCAGGACTACGGCTCCCACGGGATGGCGCTGTCTCCGGACGGGAAGGTTGCCTATCTCGCCGCGCCGTGTTGCAACTACTTCACCGCGATCTCGGGTTACGGCAACGACAGCAAGACCGGCGGGCTCGTGATCCTCGACGTCTCGGCCGTGCAGAATCGCACGCTGACCAACCCGGCGGCGGACCTGCCGGTGATCGCGAAGCTCACGTGGCCGGAGATCTCGATTCCCCAGAACGTCATCCCGATCACGATCAGGCATCACCCCTACCTCATCGAGTTCGACGAGTTCAGCTCGAACGTCTTGCAGTACAACCCGGACAGCGCGGTCGGTGCCGCGCGCATCATCGACATCGGCAACCTGCACCACCCCAAGGTGATCAGCCGCATTCGCCTCGCCGTACACAACCCGAAGGAGCGGGCGAGCGACCAGCAGAACGATCCCGGCGCGACCAGCGGCACGCAGGGCTACGCCGCGCACTATTGCGCAGTGCCACGTCAGGCCGACCCAGGCATAGTCGCGTGCAGCATGATCCTTTCCGGATTGCGGGTCTTCGACATCCGCGACCCCTACCACCCGCGAGAGGTGGCGTACTTCAACATGCCGCCCTCCGGTGGATCGCACGCGATGTCCGCGCCGGCGTTCGACCCGGCCCGCGGCGACATCTGGTACACCGACGGGGCCAGCGGCTTCTGGGTCGTACACGTCACCAACGGGGCTTGGCCAAGGTCCGGCTCCTACCCGACGCCCAACTTCTGATCAGCCCGGCTCACGGTCGGCGCGCCAGCACCACGACCGCATAGGTACGTCGACGACCGCGTCCTCGCCGAAGCGGTCGGCGACGGCCGTTCGCACCCGCTGCAATCCCTGTTCGCGCTCGCGCGGCGGGGCGGTCAGCACGCCGCTGTAGGTGCCGACCCACTGGACCAGCTCGTCGATGGTCATCGGGCGCGAGAAGGTGAACGACGCGGTTGCCGCGTTGACAAATGGCGACGGATCCGGCAGCACGACGTCGCGCGGGCGGCGCTGCGCCAGCACCTGCTGATCGGTCCCGCGGTCGGTCGACGTGCGGAGCCGGTCAAGTGAGCGCACCCACTCCACTTCGCGATCGCGGCTGGTCCAGATCAGTGCAAGGCGCCCGCCGTCCCGAAGGACGCGGGCGACCTCGGGCACGGCCTGAACCGGATCGACCCAGTGCCAGGACGATGAGGCGCACACGGCGTCCATCACCCCGTCGCGAACGGGCAGCGCTTCTGCCCTGGCACCGACGACATGCACCCCCGGCGAGCGGTCGCGCAGCACGAGGCGCATGCGCTGATCCGGCTCGACGCCAACCACGTCCGGGACGCGCTGCGCGAGTGCCCGGGTGAACAAGCCGGTGCCGGCGCCGAGGTCGGCGGCACGTCGACATGTCTGCGGAAGCAACCAGTCGAGCGCCGCGGCCGGGGGACCGGGGCGCACCCGGTCGTAGACGTCTGCAACCGCTCCGAACGAGCCGGCGCGCTCCTCCCGTGTTGCCACGGCTACGACAGTAGCCAGAGGGCTTGCGAGGATAGGCGCGTGCCGCAGCGGCGATTGGGCGTCTTTCTCGACCTGACCGGCAGGAGTGTGCTCGTCGTCGGTGGTGGCGAGGTCGCGGCACGACGGGTGTCCGGTCTTCTTGCCGCCGGTGCGGACGTCACCGTTGTTGCGCCGGATGTCGACGGGGCGATCGATCAGCAACAGGTCGACGTGCTGCGGCGCGAGTTCGCTGCTGACGACATCGAGGGCCGATCATTCGTGCTGGCGTGCACCGATGATGCAGAGCTCAATGCTGCGGTCGTCGCGACGGCGACGGCTCAGGGCATCTGGGCCAGTCGTGCCGACGATGCGGAGCACTCGCCGGTCTGGTTCGCGGCCCAAGGGTCGGCCGATGGTGTCGAGCTGGCCGTTGTCGCCGGCGATCCGGCGCGAGCCCGCGATGTCCGTGACGGAGCGGTGCGCGCGCTGACGGCAGGGGAGTGGCCGGCGCGGCGCCGTCGCGGGCGGCGCGGCCGCGTGGTCCTCGTCGGTGGCGGTCCCGGTGATCCAGGTCTGGTGACCACCCGCGGCTACCGCGAGCTGTGTGACGCCGACGTCGTGGTGACCGACCGGCTCGCACCGACCGATCTGCTGGCGGCGCTGCCGTCTGAGGTCGAGGTCATCGACGTCGGCAAGAACCCGCGCGGAGAAGCAGCCTCGCAGGACGACATCAACGAGCTGCTCGTCAGCCGGGCCCGCGCCGGCCAGGTCGTCGTACGTCTGAAAGGCGGCGACCCCTTCGTGCTCGGTCGGGGCACCGAGGAGGTCGATGCATGCGTCGCCGCCGGCGTCGAGGTCGATGTCGTGCCCGGAGTGACCAGCGCTACTGCGGCGGCGACTCTCGCCGGCGTGCCGCTCACCGAACGTGGCACCGCACAGGAGTTCACCGTCGTGAGCGGGCACGTGCCGCCTGGTGACCCGCGCTCGTCCGTCGACTGGCAGCGCCTCGCTGCCGGCAACGGCACCCTGGTGTTGCTGATGGCGGTGGCCAACTTGCGCAGCATCGCCGACACCTTGGTCGGCGGTGGACGGTCGCCCGCGACCGGCGCCGTTGTCATCGAGAACGCGTCGTTGCCGGCGCAGAAGATCCTGCGTACCACATTGGCGAATCTCGCCGACGATGCCGAACAAGCCGGCGTCGCGCCCCCCGCTGTCGTCGTGGTCGGTGCGGTCGCCAGCCGGGACGCGCGCTAGTCGTCCGCCGGATGCAGCCGTCGCACGATCTTCAGCACAACTCGTCGCGGGGCAATGCGCGTCGACTGGGCACCGATCTTGTTGTGCAGACCGGGAACTTCGACCATCTTGCCGCGCATCATCGCCCTGAAGCCCGCTTCCGCGACGGCCGCGGCGGTCATCGTCAGCGCGCTTGACGTCAACGGCTGGGAGTCGGTGCCGGCAATCTCATGAAACTCGGACTCCGTCGGGCCAGGACACAGACAGGTGACGGTCACTCCGGTGCCGGAGAGCTCCTCGGCCAAGGCTTCGGACAGCGAAAGCACGTAGGCCTTGCTCGCGTAGTAGACCGCCATGAACGGACCGGGCTGGAACGCCGCCGTCGAGGCAACGTTGAGCACGCGACCGCGACCACGCTTCACCATCGTGGGCAGCACGAGCTTCGTGAGGTCGGTGAGCGCGGCAACGTTCACCGTGACCATGCGCATGTCATCGGCCCTCGACCGTGCCGCGAAGCGGCCGAGACCGCCGAAGCCGGCGTTGTTGACGAGCACGTCGATCGGCCGTGGCGCTGCCGCCACGACAGCATCGGCTGCGCCGGACTCGGCCAGATCCACCGCCGCGATGGTGCTGGTGGCGGCGTACGACGAGGACAGATCCTCGGCCAGTTCTTCGAGCTGAGCCTCCCGGCGCGCGACCAGGACGAGATCGAATCCTTCGCGCGCCAGCACCCGGCTGAGCTCGCGGCCGATGCCGGCTGATGCGCCGGTGACCACCGCGAGTGGACGTTCAGTCATGCGGGCAAGCGTAAAGTTCCGGCCGTGGCGCGTCCGGCTCGCTCCCGTTTGCCGCGCACGACGATGGA
>DASSEQ010000359.1:0-4408 GCA_035695245.1 Mycobacteriales bacterium
CCACTCGGCCAGCCCCGCGATCGAGTCCGCCGTCCGCCCGCCGTGCTTTGCGCCCACCGTCACCCGCGCACCTCCTGTCGCTCTTCAACAGATCGGTGTCGCCGGCCGCCGTCTTGACGCAAACGGCGCTGATCTTCGCGCCGGCGACCAGTTTTACGGCGTGTTGCAACGAAAAATGGTCGCGGCCGCGAAGATCAGCTCGGGGTCGGCTGGTCGGGGCCGGCGTCTTTGACCGGAACGCCCTTCCGGGTGCGCCGGCGGGGCCGGCGCTGCCGCTCCGGCTGACCCTCACCGGTCGACGCTGCCGACGCCTGCTGGCCGTTGCCGCCCGCGCCGCCTCGGCTCCGGTTGCGAGGACGGCGCTGCTCGCGCTCGGGCGGCTTGCGCCGGCCGGTCTCGCCGAGATCCTCGACCTGCTCGGCTGCGAGGCCGGCGCGGGTGCGCTCAGCCTTCGGGAGGCGACCGGTGACGGTGGTCGGGATCTCCAGCTCGCTGAACAGGTGATCGGAGGTGGAGTAGGTCTCCTCCGGATCCGCGAACGGCAGGTCCAACGCGCGGTTGATCATGCCCCAGCGGTAGGAGTCCTCCCAGTCGAGGAACGTCACGGCCGTGCCCGTCTCGCCGGCGCGGCCGGTGCGGCCGATCCGGTGCAGGTAGGCGTCCTCGTTCTCCGGGCACTCGTAGTTGATGACGTGGGTGACGCCGGCGATGTCGATGCCCCGGGCGGCGACGTCAGTGGCGACCAGCACGTCGATCTTTCCGTTACGGAATGCTCGCAGCGCCTGCTCGCGCGCCCCCTGCCCGAGGTCGCCGTGCACCGCCGCGGCGGCGAAGCCGCGGTCGGCCAGGTCGGTCGCGATCCGGTCAGCGGAGCGCTTGTAGCGCGTGAAGATCATCGCGAGCCCGCGGCCGTCTGCCTGCAGCACCCGCGCCAGCACCTCCGGCTTGTCCATCTGGTGCGTGCGGAAGACGAACTGCGACGTCGTCGGCACGGTCGCGCTCTCGTTTGCCGACTCGGCCCGCACATGCGTCGGGTGCTCCAGGTATCGGCGGGCCAAGGTGATGACAGGCCCCGGCATCGTCGCCGAGAACAGCATCGTCTGGCGCTTCTGCGGCACCAACGCGACGATGCGCTCGACGTCCGGCAAGAAGCCGAGGTCGAGCATCTTGTCCGCCTCGTCGAGCACGAGCACCTTGACCTGCGACAGGTCGAGCGCGCGTTGCCCGGAGAGGTCGAGCAGTCGGCCGGGCGTGCCGACGACGACATCGACGCCTTTCTTCAACGTCTCGATCTGCGGCTCGTAGGCACGTCCGCCGTACACCGTGAGGACCCGCGCGGTGCGGTTGGCGCCGGCCATCTTGACGTCGTTGGTGACCTGGACGGCCAGTTCGCGGGTCGGTACGACGACGAGCGCCTGCGGCCGACCGTCGCCGGGTGCGTCGATCTTCTGCAACATCGGCACGGTGAAGCCCATGGTCTTGCCGGTGCCGGTCCGGGCCTGGCCGATCAGGTCGTGGTCCTTCAGCGCCAGTGGGATGGCGAGTGCCTGGATCGGGAAGGGGTTGATGATCTGCTGCTCTGCAAGGGCGGCGACGATGTCGTCGGCAACGCCCAGTTCCGCAAAGGTTTTCGTGATGATGGTCTCCTCGTCGTGCCGAGACCCTGCGCTCCTGTTACGAGGCGTTTCGATCCCAACACCCGCGATCTGCCGCGGACAGCATGAGCGCTCACGCTCGAATGTCGGAACCAGTCTAATGTGCGGGCGTGACCGAGTGGGCCGACGACATGACCGACGAGGAGCGACGCCAGGCGGTCGTCGATCTGCTGGCGGTCCTCGCCTATACCGAGCTGACCGCTTTCGAGCGGCTCGCCGAGGACGCCCGATGGGCGCCGTCGATCGCCGACAAGGTGGCGCTCGCCCAGATGGCGGTGGCCGAGTTCGGTCACTACCGGACGCTGGCCGACCGGCTGTCGACGATGGGCGAGGACCCGGAGAAGGCCATGAGTCCCTTCGTCGGGCCGCTTGATGCCTTCCACGAGTCGACCGAACCGTCGGACTGGCTGGAGAGCGTTGTGAAGGCTTACGTCGGCGACGGGTTCGCGGCCGACTTCTATCGCGAGGTCGCCGAATACGTCGATGAAGAGGCGCGAGCGCTCGTGCTCGACGTGCTGGCCGACACCGGCCATGCGCAGTTTGCCGTGGACCACGTGCGGGCGGCGATCGAAGCGGACTCGGCGGTTGCCGGTCGGCTCGCGCTATGGGCCCGGCGGCTGGTCGGGGAGGCGCTCGTGCAGGCGCAGCGGGTCGCGGTCGATCGCGATTCGCTCGCGCGGTTGCTCGTCGGCGGCAGCATGGACCTTGCCGCAGTGGGTCAGCTGCTGGCGCGCCTCACCGAGCGCCATGCAGAGCGGATGAAGTCGCTCGGCCTGACTGCCTGATCGGTCAGATGGCGCCGAAACCGACGCGGCGGCCTTCCGCCTCTGCGATTTCGATGTAGGCGAGCTTGTCCGCGAGCACGACCAGCCGGCGGCCCTTGTCGTCGGACAACGTGATGGTCGGAGTCCCGGACTTCAGCGCGTCCGCGACGGCCTTCTCGATCTCTTCCACCGTCTGCGTGGCGTCGATGGTGAGCTCTCGCAATGCGCCCTTGACGCCGATCCGGACCTCCATGACCGCAACCCTAACTGTCCGAGATCCGCGGGTAGCCACTGATGCCGCGCCAGGCCAGCGCTGCCAGCAGCTCGATCGCCCGCGCCTTGTCGACGCGGTGCGGGTCGACTGCCAACCACCAGCGCGCGCTCACCTCGGCGAGACCGGCAAGGCCGCACGACAGGAGCTCGGCCTCCTGACGGCTGAGCCCGGTGTCACGCGCGATCGTGCCGGTCAGAGCATCGACCGAGATCTGTAGCGACCGCTCTACCCGCTCGCGCACCGCAGGTTCGTTGCGCAGGTCTGACTCGAAGACCAGTCGAAAGGCTCCGCCCGGGTCGTCGACGAAGTCGAAGTAGGCCGCGATGCACCCACTGACTCGCTCCTTGTTGTCGCTCGTCGATTCGAGTGCCCGGCGCACTTGCTCGCCCAGCACCTCGACATGCTGGTCGAGCAATGCCAGGTAGAGCTCGAGCTTGCCGGGGAAGTGCTGGTAGAGCACCGGCTTGCTCACGCCGGCCCGCACGGCGATCTCGTCCATCGCCGCCGCGTGGTAGCCGTTGGCGACGAACACCTCTTGCGCCGCGCCGAGCAGCTGCTTGCGCCGCGCCGACCGTGGCATTCGCACGGGTCGGGTCCCCGGAGTCGTCGTCATCGCGCGAACGCTATCGCCAGTCGTCCTCGTCGAGCGGCACCTCGAGTGATGACTCGGCGAGATCGCCCTCGTCGACTTCGAGCGGGCGTTCGTAGTCGGCCGGGATCGGCGCTTCCGGCTCGGTCACCGTCTGCTGTTGTTCGACGGCGTCCGCTTCGGGAGTCTCGAGGTCGTCTGGCATCAGCGATCCTTCCCGGAACGTCGTCGAGCCAGGTCACTGTACGGCGGATGAAGCGCCTCGGCGTAGGTGGGGAACGCATGCACCACGTCGGCGAGCACGGACAGCGGCACCTCGGCTCGGATCGCCAAGGTCAGCTCGCCGGCCCATGCATCGGCATCGGGGCCGACAACCGCCGCTCCGACCAACACACCGCGCTGGTCGTCGGCGTACAAGCCAACGAGGCCGTCGTCGCGTTGCGTCACAGCTGCGCGCGCGGTCCCGCCGACGTGCATCGTCGTCGCCGGTTCGCCGGAGGTGTCGCCGACGCAGAAGACCGAAGGGTCCGTATAGACAGTGCGCGGGATAGCCCGCGTGTCCATCAGCCGCTCGCGGCCGGTCAGGTTGTCGGCGACGACTCGGGCTTGGTAGTTGGCCGCATGGGTGAACGGCGCGATGCCGTTGACATCGCCGATGGCGTAGACGTGCTCGATGGCGCAGCATCTGTTGTCGATCGGGATCGCCCCTGAGTCGTCGGGTTCGATGCCGAGCCGCTCCAGCCCGATGCCGTCGACGCGTGGCCGTTTGCCGGTGGCCACGAGCAGTCGGGTTCCGTCATCAGGAGCGCGATCCAACGACTCCTCGAGACGTAGTTGCACTCCCCGGTCTTGCAGTGCGTGAGCGATTGCTTCACCGACGAAGTCGGGTTCTTTGCCGAGCAACCGGTCGCTGGACTCGACCACCGTGACCTTGCTGCCGAACGCCGCGTAGATCTGCGCGAGCTCGCAGCCGACCGGTCCACCTCCGAGTATGAGCAGCTGCTCCGGCAACTCCTCGGAGCTCAACGCGTCGTCGCTCGTCCACGCCGCGGTCTTGTCGAGTCCGGGAATGTCCGGCAGCACCGCTTCGGCGCCTGTTGCGATCACGAGGTCGGTGCAGGACAAC
>DASSEQ010000360.1:0-2188 GCA_035695245.1 Mycobacteriales bacterium
TGACGACGATCGCCGGCTCGCCGCCGAAGACCGTCGTCAGGCGAGCCTGTATCTGTCCGCTGTCTACCGGGACGACACGACAGGCGCATTGAACCGCCGGCCAGGTCGCGAGCAGATGCAGCTGCTGCTGGAGCGCTCACGTCGTGATGGGTCCGCTCTGACGTTCGTCTTCCTCGACGTGGACGGACTGAAGCAGGTCAACGACATGCACGGGCATGATCGAGGCGACGAGCTACTGGCAGCGGTGGGCACCGCGGTGCGCTCGACCCTACGCAGCTACGACGTTGTCGTTCGCTACGGCGGAGACGAGTTTGTCTGTGCCCTCCCTGGTGGCACAGCCGACGTGGCTCACGAGAGCGTTGCCCGCGCTCGGTTGGCGCTGAGTCGGCTAGTTCCCGGCGCCACCGTTAGCGCAGGCTTGGCAGAGTTCGGACCAGCGGACACACTCGACGACGTCATTCATCGGGCCGACAGTGATCTGTACCGCAGACGCCGGCTGGGCCAGCTGTCCGTGGAGAGGCAATCCAGCGCGGTTCTGTTACCGCCAGCTGGGCTGCACAACTCTTCGGTCGCTTGCGGTGCGTGCGGCGGTCGAGTGGCCCTGGCAGATTTCGTGCTGGAGCTGACCGCCCGGATGACCAGGTCGGCGGACTGCGCGGAGTGCGGCGCGACCACGCTGATCCAGCTCGACCAAGCTGTGACGCCCCCGCCGGGGAGCCTGGCCGCACCCGCTGATGGATGACGAACGCGAGCGGTGGTCCCGACTGCTGTCCGAATCCGGGCCGGAGCGAGAAGCCGAACCCTTACGAATCTGCGAGCTGTGCGTCGAGATGCTCGCCGTCACCGGCGCCGGCATCGCCATGGTGACGGCCGACGGCCATCGCGGCGTGGTCTGCGCGACCGACGATGTGTCGGCGACGATCGAGGACTTGCAACTGATGCTCGGCGAAGGGCCCTGTGTGGATGCCGCGACGACCGGGTCGCCGGTGCTCCTGCCCGACCTCGCTCAATCGCCGGACGTCGCGGTGGAACGGTGGCCAGCGTTCATGGAGGCCGCCGCCGCCGCGGGAGTCCAGGCCATGTTCGCGTTCCCGCTACGTGTCGGAGCGATCAACGTCGGAGTGCTCGACCTGTATCGTGACCAGCCCGGCGAGCTCACCACGGAGAAGCTGGCCTCCGCCTTGGTGGCGGCAGACGCTGCGGCGCTGGCCCTGCTTCATCTCGACATCGACGGTGCGGATGCCTTCGCCGATGATCACGACTCGCGAGCGTCCTACCGACTACAGGTGCACCAGGCGACAGGCATGGTGATGGCGCAGACGGGCGTGACGATCGAGCAGGCTTATGTCTTGTTGCGAGCGCGGGCATTCGCCGAAGGCCGCCCGCTGGCCGAGCTTGCCGGTGACGTGGCCGCCCGACGCGTACGCTTCGACACGGAGGACCGATGACGGATCCGGAAGCCGCAGGCGGCGGTGAGGCGACCTCGGCGCAGACCCGGGAACAAGCGCTCGCCGATACCTTCGTCCGACTTGCCGACACGTTGGTCGACGACTACGACGTGGCAGATCTGCTGGATCAGCTCGTCAACGCGTGTGTGCGGGTGCTCGGGGTGACCGCGGCGGGGCTGTTGCTGGACGACCAAAAGGGAAGCCTGACGCTTGTCGCGTCCTCCAGCCAGGAGACTCGGCTGCTGGAGCTGTTCGTTCTGCAAAACGACGAGGGCCCCTGCTTGGACTGCGTCCGGACCGGCACTGCAGTGACCAGCGGAAACCTCGAGGACGACCGCGACAAGTGGCCGTTGTTCGTCCCGGCCGCACGGCTGGCCGGCTTCCAGTCCATCGCCTCCGTGCCGATGAGGCTGCGGGAACAGACAATCGGTGGTCTCACATTGTTTATGGACGTCCCCCGGCCGGTGTCGGACGCGAACCGGCGGCTGGCACAGGCTCTCGCCGATGTCGCCACCATCGGCATCCTCCAGCAGCGCTCCCTTCATCGCAGCCACGCCCTATCCGAGCAGCTTCAGGCCGCGTTGACCAGCCGCATCGCCATCGAACAGGCGAAGGGCGTCCTGGCCGAACGCGAGGACATGACGATGAACGCCGCTTTCGATGTTCTACGGCGCTACGCGCGCAACCACAACCTGAAACTCACCGACGTCGCGACATCCGTCGTGACGTCGAGTCTGGAC
>DASSEQ010000361.1:0-3188 GCA_035695245.1 Mycobacteriales bacterium
GCCTTCGCGCTTGCCCTCGACGACGCAGGTATCCCGAGCGATCCGCGCCTGCGATTCCAGCTGATCGCCTGGTTCACCTGGGCGACCGCGATGCTCAACCACAGATGGACCACACCCGACGAGGTGCCGAGCGACCTTCCCCTGCCCTACTGGGGCTGGGACGGGACAGAGGGCTGGTAGCTCCAACCCCTCCGTTATGGTGGGCCGATGGCGCCGGTGAAGCAATTCCAGGTCACCTTCGACTGCGCTGAACCCGAGCGTGTCGCTCGCTTCTGGTGCGAGGTCCTGGGGTACGTCGTGCCGCCGCCACCGAAGGGGTTCGCCTCCTGGGACGATTTCGATCGCTCGCTGCCGCCCGAGCGTCAGGGTTCGGCCTTCGCCTGCATCGATCCCTCAGGTGTGGGACCGCGGTTGTTCTTCCAGCGCGTTCCCGAAGGCAAGGTCGTGAAGAATCGGGTGCACCTGGACGTGCGGGTCGGTACCGGGCTCGTGGGTGAAGAGCGTCTCGCGACACTCGAGGCCGAGTGCGCGCGACTGATAGGGCTCGGCGCGGTACGGGTACGTCTACTGACTGCCGACGGCTTCAACGAGTCGTGCATCGTGATGCAGGACATCGAAGGCAACGAGTTCTGTCTCGACTGATACGAGCAAGGCTGCTCACGACCGCCACCCCGACCATCCCCTGATCCGGTCGTTCGAGCCGGGTGAGGACTGGTGGTGGTGCTACCCCGACCAATTGTTCTTCGAGGTCGACGACGCCCCGCCGGCTCCCTCACACCCCTAGAGGCGTCGTCTTCAGATCGCGACCACGTCCATACGCGGATCCAGGCGTCGGAGATCGCGAGAGTCCGAGGTGATGATCCACACTCCCCGCTCTCGCGCGGTCACGACAACCGACGAATCGACGATGTCCACCGTGCCCGAAGCTCCACAGACCTGTCCCGCCGCGCGTGCCCGGTGATCGTCGAGCTCAACCACCTCGCAAAGGCTCGACCCGAGGAGACGAGCGAGGCGTACGACCTAGCCACATAGGCACTCACGCTCGCAGCGCGGTGCTCCGCTACCGCACCGGCGCACGATTAGCGCAGATGGGGCTTCGCGCGTCGGATGGACCGCCTACTCTTCGAAGCCGGGAGCATGATGACCGCCGCTCGACAGAAGGTAGCCGTAGTCACCGGTGGTGGCGGGGGGATCGGTGGCGCCGTAGCCGAGCAGTTCGGACGCGAGGGATGGATGGTCGTGACCGTCGATCCCCTCGTCACCGTCGACGGATCGGCGGCCCTACCCGAGCCGCCGGAAAGGACTGCTGCCCGCATCACTGCAGCCGGTGGTACCGCGCGCGGGTCGTCGGCTTCGGTGACCGATAGGGACGCGCTCCGAAACCTGTTCAACGAGCTCGCCGACGATCACGGCGGCCTCGATGCGGTGGTGAACTTCGCTGGCATCAACCGGCCGTCCGGCTTCACCACGGGAACCGAGCACGACTGGTCGGCCGTCCTGTCCGTGCACCTCGGTGGTTACCTCAACGTGCTCGAGGCCGCACTTCCGATCATGTCGGCAGCCGGGCGCGGCCACATCCTCGGGGTCACATCCGGTGCGGGCTGGAGAGCCGCCGACGCCGGGGCATACGCCTGCGCGAAGCGCGCCGTCGCTGCGCTCACGTGGCAGCTCGGCCACTGCGCACCCGACGGCGTGACCGTCAACGCGATGTCACCGATCGCCGAGACGCGGATGGTCGCCGAGGCGATGGAGCGGGCGCGCCGTGCTGCTGCGGCGGCCGACCGGGACGCCGGCGCCGGCGGGGGAACCGGCGGTTTGTCGCTCCTGTCGCTACCGGTTCCCGACGAACTCGGACCGATCGGCGCCTACCTGGGCGGCGACCCATTCGGATGGTGCAACGGCCGCGTCGTGTTCACCAACGGTTCCGAGGTTGCGTTCATAGAAGAGCCGCGCCTGCTCGAGGTGATGCGAACAGGCGACTCTCCGTCTCTCGTCGGCGTGCTCGAGGCCGTTGTGCCGGGCGCCCTTTCTCCCGCAGAGGCGACCCAAGCGACGACTGGTGGCGGCAACCCCCGTCTCGGGCGCCTATTTGACGAGTCGGAGCCGGCAACCCCTCAAGCGACGGTGGTGCGACGCTGCGTCGTGGTCTCCGACCGGCCAGCGCTGGCATCGCGAGTGATCACCGCTCTCGAAGCGAGGTCGGTGGCCTGCCACGCCGTCGAAACGGGTGCGGGTTTCCGCGGCGCTTCCGAGCGCCTCGAGGCGGTCGCGCACGCACACGGCCCTCTCGACGCGGTGATCGTGGCGCAAGCAGGTGACGATCCTGTGGTTACCGCCAGCGACGCCGACTGGCAGCGGGTGCTCGCATCACACCGCGGGATCGTCGAACGGATACAGAGCGACGCCTGTTGGGCCCGCGCGGCGGCGGACCATGCGATCGGGAAAGACCGCTCGTTGCGGCTGGTGAACCTGACGGACGGACGGACGCCGGGTGGACGCAGCAGGGCCCAGGCCGCCGCGCAGCTCTATCGCGCAGCAGCCACGTCAACCGGCGGGAAGGTCACTGCGTTCGCGGTGAGCCTCGAGGCGGCCGGCGGCCAGGCGGACGCCGCCGCTGCGGAGTTGGTCGCCTATCTCATCGGCTCCCCTGACGGCTCCGGGCTCGCCGGCGCCGAGCTGGTGGTCGGCCCGGAATGGCTGGGCCTGCGCAGCCATCCCCGACCGGCCGGCACCATCGTCTACGGTGGCCCGTCCGTACCGGTTTGGCTCGACCGGGCCCTGCGACAGATCGCAGGCATTCGAGATTGACAGAGAACCGTCAAAGTCCCATGGCCGCCGCGACACGCCGGCGGTGCGAAGCCGAGTCACCGAGAGTCAGCTCGATCGCCTTGGCGCGCCTCGTGTAGAGCTGCAGGTCGTGCTCGACGGAGAATCCGATCGCCCCATGGACCTGGTGGGCGTGCATGAACACCCGACGCAGCGCGTCGTTGGCGTACGCCTTCGCCGCCGACACCGCCAAACCGTCGGAGTCCCGCCCGGCGCCGAGAGACCAGGTCGCCTGCCGGGCGAGCCAGCGCATCGCGTCCAGATCGGCACGCATGTCCGCGCAGCGGTGGGCGACGGCCTGGAACGACCCGATCGGCCGGCCGAACTGGTGCCTGTCGCCGGCGTGGGTGACGCTCAGCTCG
>DASSEQ010000362.1:0-11216 GCA_035695245.1 Mycobacteriales bacterium
GGTCGAAAGCGATCTGCACATCAACATCGAGCGGAGCGTCAACGCCTTCGTCGCCCGCACTCATGCGATCGCCTACGTCTGCAACTACTACTACGCGACGTTGCACTTCGTCGTGACGATCGCGGTCATGGTGTGGCTCTACCGGCGGCACCCGCTGCGTTACCGATCGATGCGCAGCGTGCTCATGGTGACGACGATCACCGCGTTGCTCGGCTTCTACCTCTTTGCGCTGGCACCCCCGCGCATGCTCAGCACCCATGGGTTCGTCGACACCGTCGTCGCGCTGCACACGTGGGGATCGTGGGGATCTGCCGGCGTCGACTCCGCGTCGAACCAGTTCGCGGCCATGCCGTCACTGCACATTGCGTGGTCGCTGTGGTCGGCGATCGCCATCGTGCGCCTCGCCCGCCACGGCTGGGTGCGATTCCTCGGTGCGCTCTATCCCGTCGCGACGCTGTTCGTCATCGTCGGCACTGCCAACCACTACGTGCTCGACGCGGTCGGCGGCGTGGCTGTGCTGGTCGTGGGCTTCGTCGTCAACCGCGCACTTGCTGGCCGCGGCGTCTTCGATCCGCCGGAGCTACCGGCGCAACGTCAGCCGAAGAAGACCCTGTCGTATACGGACCTCGACCGGCGGGTCGCCCGCCGGTAGTCCTCCAGCAGCTCCTGCGATGACCCGGCCGGGTAGCCCATCGCTCTCGCGGTGACGGCGAGCGAACGGGGATCGGTCGGCACGAGGTCGCTCGCGCGGCCGGAGGCGAGCATGACGGCGTTGCGGATGCGCGTCGCCAGCTGCCACGCCTCGACGAGCACCGACGCGTCCTCATCGGTCAGCAGGCCCAGCTCCCGCGCTGTGCCGAGTGCCGCGACGGTCGCCGTCGTACGCAGCTGCTCGTGCGCGCCCGCGTGTTGCAGCTGCAACAGCTGCACGGTCCACTCGACGTCGGACAGACCGCCGCGACCGAGCTTGATGTGCAGCGTGGGGTCGGTGCCACGGGGTAGGCGCTCCGCCTCCATCCGCGACTTGAGCCGGCGGATCTCGCGGACAGCGCCGGCGTCGAGTCCGTGCTCCGGGTAGCGGATCGGGTCGACAACGGCCCGGAACTCTTCGCCGAGCGCGGCGTCACCGGCGATCGGCCGGGCCCGCAGCAGTGCTTGGCTCTCCCAGACCGACCCCCAGCGCCGGTAATACTCGGCATAGGACCCGAGCGAACGCACCAGCGGCCCCTGCCGGCCCTCGGGCCGAAGATCGGCGTCGACGACGAGCGGCGGGTCGGGCGCCGGCAGCGCCAGCAGACGGCGGAGCTCGTTGGCGACGTCGTGGGCCGCTTGCGTGTGCTGCGGCGAGTCAGCGCCCGAGACCGGCTCGTAGACGAACAGCACGTCGGCGTCGCTTCCGTAACCCTGTTCGCCGCCACCGAGACGGCCCATGCCGATGATCGCGAGACGCACGGGAAGAGGTGAGCGGAGCTCGGTCTCGATCTTGCGCACCGCCGTCACCAACGCGGCCTCGAGTGTCGCGGTTGCCGCGTCTGACAGCGCGCGTCCAACCTCGGCGACGTCGATCAGTCCGAGCAAGTCACTGCAGGCAACGCGCAGCAGCTCCCGACGCCGCAGTCCGCGTGCGGCAGCAACCGCGGCCTCCCAGTCGTCGTTGCGCCGCACCGACGCGACCAGCTCCTGCGTCAGGGCCTCGCCCGAACGAGGCCGCAGCTCGTCATCGTGTCCGAGCAGCGCGACCGCGTCGGGCGCGCGGGCCAGCAGGTCGGCGACGTACCGACTGGTCGCGAGCAATCGTGCCAACCGCTCCGCAGTGGCACCCTCGTCTCGCAGCACGCGGAGATACCACGGCGTGCTCCCGAGCGCGTCGCTCACCTGGCGGAAGGCGAGCAGCCCTGCGTCCGGGTCAGCCGCGTCGGCGAACCATCCGAGCATGACCGGAAGCAACGTTCGCTGGATCGCCGCCCGTCGGGAGACGCCCCGGGTCAGCGCCTCGAGATGCCGCAGCGCCGCGGCCGGGTCGCGGAAGCCGAGTGCTTCGAGCCGTTCGCGGGCCGCCGCCGGTGTGAGTCGGGCCTGCTCCGCCGGCAGGCGCGCGACGGCGTCCAGAAGCGGTCGGTAGAAGAGCTTCTCGTGCAGCCGGCGAACCGTGCGTGTGTGCGCGTCGTGCTCGCGCCTCCAGTCGGCGACGTCGTTGAACCCCATTGCCCGCGCCAGCCAACGCAGGTCGTGGTCGCTGGTGGGGATCAGATGGGTGCGACGCAGGTGCTGCAGTTGCAGGCGATGCTCGACGGTGCGCAGGAAGGAGTACGCCGCGGCCAGCTGCGTTCCATCGTCTCGACCGACATACCCGCTGCGCGTGAGCGCATTAAGTGCCTGCAAGGTGTTGGCGCTGCGAATGCTGTCGTCGCTGCCGCCATGCACGAGCTGCAACAACTGCACGGCGAACTCGACGTCGCGGAGTCCGCCCGGCCCCAGCTTGAGCTCGCGGTCGACTTCCTCGGCCGGCACGTTGGCGAGCACACGCCGCCGCATCGCTTGCACTTCTGCAACGAAGTCCTCGCGCCGGGCGGCCGACCAGACCATGGGCCGGATGCCGTCCAGGTAGTCCTTCGCGAGCGCCTCGTCACCGGCCACCCATCGTGCTTTGAGCAATGCCTGGAACTCCCATGTGCGCGCCCACCTCTCGTAGTAGGAGAGATGACTCGCCACCGTGCGAACGAGCGGGCCGGCCTTGCCTTCCGGTCGCAGCGCTGCATCAACCGGCCAGATCGAACCCTCCGCCGTCACATCCGAGCAGACGCGCATCATCGCGGCAGCCACTGCGGTGGCCTCGCCGCCCGCGGGGTCGGCGACGAAGACCACGTCGACATCGCTGACGTAGTTGAGCTCGCGCCCGCCGCACTTGCCCATGCCGATGACGGCGACGCGCGCTGCGGTCGGGTGCTCTCTCACCGCGATGTCGAGCGCTGCCGCGAGCGTTGCCTCGGCAAGGTCGGCGAGCTCGCCCGCGACGTCGGCGACATCGAGCCCGCCGTCGAGGTCGCGCGCGGCGAGCACGAGGAGCGCGCGCCGGTAGGCCACGCGCAGGGCGTCACGCGCGGCCGGACCGATCTTCTCGGCGACCGCGGAAAGGAGGGCGTGTCGCAGGCCGAGCCGGCTAGGACGGCTGGTTGCAACTGCGTCGTCGGCGAGGACCGTCCAGTGCTCACTGTGCCTGGCCAGGTGCCCGCCCAACTCCGCGCTGGCGCCGAGCACCGCGAACAGGCGATGGCGAAACGTCTCGTCGTCGCGCAGCGCCGCTTGCAGCCCAGCCGGATCGGCGAGCGCGCTCACCAGCCGGGCCAGCGACACGACCGCCAGGTCCGGGTCGGCCGACGCTGCCAAGGCAGCGACAACGTCGGTGTCGGCATCGGCGTAGATGCCGGCGTCGGCCAACGCCCGCACTGCGGCCGCGGGATCGGTGAAACCGCTTCGGGCCAGCCGGGCGGCCTCCGTCTGCAAGCGGTCGACCCCGGTCACGTGAACTACCGTACGTACCGTGGACGCGGCCGTCGCCGTACGCGGCTTGACCAAGCGCTACGGCGAGCTCGTGGCAGTCGCCGGCGTGGACTTCGACGTCACCGCCGGCGAGGTGTTCGGCTTCCTCGGTCCGAACGGCGCAGGAAAGTCGACCACGATCAAGATGTTGTGCACGCTGGTCGAACCCACTGCTGGTTCGGCGACCGTCGCGGGCTTCGACGTCGTGCGCGAGCGCGACCACGTGCGCCGACACATCGGGCTGGTGTTCCAGGACCCGACACTCGACCAATACCTGACCGCGGACCAGAACCTCCAGATGCACGCCGAGCTCTACGGCCTGCCCCGGGCCGCGCTGCGTCCGCGGATGACGCAGGTGCTCGAGATGGTCGGTCTCGAGGAGAGACGCTCGGCGCTGGTGTCGACGTACTCGGGTGGGATGAAGCGGCGGCTGGAAATCGCTCGCGGTCTGCTGCACGCGCCGCGCGTGTTGTTCCTCGACGAGCCGACGGTCGGACTCGACCCGCAGACTCGGTCATCGATCTGGCGCTACATCAACGAGCTGCGCCAGCGCGAGGACATCACCATCTTCCTGACGACGCACTACATGGACGAGGCCGAGTATTGCGACCGGATCGCGATCATGGACCACGGCAACATCGTCGTGATGGACACGCCGGAGGCGCTCAAAGCATCGGTCGGCAAGGATCGGGTGCAGATCACGACCGCTGACGACGAGGCCGCGACCATGGCGCTGGAGCATCGCTTCGACCTGAAGGCGACGATCGCCGAGGGGCAGCTCACCTTCGCGGTGCCGGCCGGTGAGGCGTTCGTGCCTCGGCTGTTCGCCGAGCTCGGAGTGCCGATCAAGTCGGTCAGCGTGTCGCGGCCGTCGCTGGACGACGTGTTCATGTCTTACACCGGCACGACGATCCGCGACGCGGAGGCGGCGAACAGCAACCAATGGATGCGCATGGTCGCGAATCGGGTACCGCGATGAGTCGGGGAGCTGCATAGCGATGGCGACAACACTCGAACAACCACTGCCACAACTTGCTGCACCACCACCGACGCTCGGACTGCGACATGACATCCGCGCGGTGCGCGTCGTGTGGCAGCGCGAGATGATCCGCTTCACCCGCGACCGGTTGCGCATCGTGACCGCGCTGATCCAACCGGTGCTCTTCCTGTTCGTGCTCGGCACCGGCCTGTCGACGATCACCGCGGGCACGACGCAGAACCTCAACCTGCGCACGTTCATGTACCCCGGCGCGCTGTCCATGGCTGTGCTCTTCACCGCGATGTTCTCCGCCGGGTCGATCGTGTGGGACCGGGAGTTCGGTTTCCTGCGCGAGATGCTCGTTGCGCCGGTGAGCCGATGGGCGATCGTGCTGGGCAAGTGCTTCGGCGGTGCCACCACGGCCACTGCCCAAGGCGTGATCATCCTGGCAATGGCCGGCATAGTCGGCGTGCCTTACTCAGCGACGTTGTTCCTCACCGTCTTCGGCGAGTTGCTGCTGCTCGCCTTCACGCTGACGGCGTTCGGCATCATGACCGCCGCCCGCATCACGCAGTTCCAGGCCTTCATGGCGCTGAACCAGATGCTGCTGATGCCACTGTTCTTCCTTTCCGGCGCGTTGTTCCCGCTCGGCAACCTGCCGGCGTGGCTGCAGGTGCTCACGAGGATCAACCCGCTGACCTACGCCGTCGATCCGGTGCGCCGCGCTGTCTTCGCCCACCTGCACGCGCCGCCCGCCGTCGTACACCGCCTCAACCCCGGCGTGACCTGGGGCAGCTGGCGCGTGCCGACCGGCGTGGAGATCCTGATCGTCGCCGCGATGGGCGTGGCAATGCTCGCGATCGGCATCTGGGAGTTCCGCAAGGCCGAGTAACCGGAACTGCCTTTCCCTGGCGGCCTTTTCCCGATGGCCTTTTCCCGATGATCATGGGAATGTGCGCAGGCACGCCGGGCGTGTCGCACTCATAACCCCATGATCATCGGTGATCTGGCTCCTGCGAGTCAGGCTGCGTTGAGCGCCGCGCGCACGACGTACTGGATGTACGCCGGGCGAAGCGAGTCTTCCCAGACAAAGCGCACGGTGTCGCAAGCCAATCCCGTCAGGTTGTTGCCGCGACGCCGGTCGCGGAAGAGCGGCTTCAGCCGGCTGTGCGGGTCGGCGCCGTCGCATTCCCCGATCAACGGCCGGCTTCGCTTCCGATGCCAAGCAAGGTCGCCTACGGCAACCGTGATGCCTGGCTCCGTTTGGACCTCGTACTGCAGGTCATCGGGCGCCAGGTCTCCGTCGATGCAGGCAAGTCGCACGCGGCTCTCGAGCGGGCTCTCCGCACGGCCGTCCGCAATCGCCGCCATGTCACGGAGTTGGCAACAACCGGGACGATGCTTCGCCGTCGCGACTGCGACATCAAGCTCCTCGGACGAAAGCACGCCCGTGTGTAAAGCGCTGTCCAGCAAACCGAGCGCGTGCGCTCGGTCCAGTTGGAGCGCGGCGTCGATGACAGTCAGACGTGGCTGTCGCACTTGAAGACCGTCCACGAGCACGAATTCACTCCGCGAGGTCGGCCACTGACGAACGATGACAAGGTCGGCGAGTCTGCCGCCGCCGACGTCCGCAGGGTGCCGTTTTGCCTTCACTGGGCCGTCAACGACCAGTTCGATAACCGGATCCACAGGAGGCAGGCCCTGCAAGCCGATCGCTCGGGCTCCGGTCCGGCCAGCGAGCGCTGCGCAGTCGCCAAACGCCTTCAATGCGGCCCGCCATCCAGTGCGCAGAGGCAACTCGTCGTACAGATCCGGATCGAACAGGTAGACGCCGTGCAGCAGGGCGACGAGGTGACCAGCGCGCACTTTGGTGCTCGCCTCGCTAGCGGTGATCCCTAGAGCACGAAGCTCCGCGACCGTGATCAGCCACTCGTCTCGTTCGGCGCGGCGCCGTGCCTCATCCCAGGCAGTGTTGGCCATGCGCCGAGGTTGCGCCCGCACGTTGACAGCTCAGGCAGCTCACCGCACATCTGTGCATGCACCCGCGCGAATATCGACGTGGACGACACCAGCCTTCGCGATGATCATGGGTATATGCGCAGACACGCCCGGCGTGTCGCACTCACATCCCCATGATCATTTCGAAGAGGGCCAGGACTTGTTAGCCGGTGACGATGTGGGCGAAGCGCTCGGCGATCTGAGCGCCGGCGTCGCGAAGGTCGCCCTCGCGGAAACGCACCGGGTCGACCACCTCAGGGTCGACGTGATCGTGACGCGCCCAGTCGCGGACCATCTCGGGCGTCGCTTCGACATGGAACTGCAGTCCCCAGGCGACGTCGCCGACGCGATAGGCCTGCACGCGGTAGGCATCTGACGAGGCGAGCAGGACCGCCTCGTCGGGCAGCTTTGTCACGGTGTCGTGATGCCAGTGCACGACGTGCAGCGCGCCTTCAGGCAGCAGCTGATCCGGCTCCAGCACGTCAACAGTGCCGAGTCCGAGTTCGGGCCCGGCAGGACCTGGCTCCACGACACCGCCGGCAGCGACGGCAAGCAACTGCGAACCGAGGCAGATGCCGAGGGTCGGCACGCCGTCGTCGATGGCAGTCGCGAGCAGCTCCCGAGTCGCCGGCAACCACGGCACGGTTGCGTCGTCGTTGGCGCCCATCGGACCACCCAGCACGATCAGCGCATCGCCCTCGACAGTGGCGGGCACCCGATGGCCCAGGTAGGGGTGGATCGGGTGCACGTCCAAACCCATCGCGGGTAGCCAGTCCTGGAACCAACCGAGTCCCTCGTGCGCAGCGTGCTGCACGACGAGCGCGCGTGCCATCTACAAGACCGGCAGGTATCGCGACAGCTCGAACGGTGTCACCTGCTGGCGGTAGGCCTCCCATTCGGCACGCTTGTTGCGCAGGAAGAAGTCGAACACGTGCTCCCCCAGCGTCTCCGCCATCAGCTCTGACTGCTCGAGCGCCTTCGTCGCGTCCGACAGCGAACCAGGCAGAGGAGTGATGCCGAGCGCGCGCCGCTCACCGTCGGTGAGAGCCCACACGTCGTCGTCGGCGCCGTCCGGCAGGTCGTAGCCCTCCTCGATGCCTTTGAGTCCGGCCGCGAGCATCACCGCGAAAGCGAGGTAGGGATTGCAGGCGGAGTCGGGCGAACGGATCTCGACCCGCGTCGAGTTGCCCTTGTGCGGTTTGTACATCGGCACGCGCACCAACGCGGACCTGTTGTTGTGCCCCCAACAGACGTACGCCGGCGCCTCGCCGCCGCCCCACAGCCGCTTGTAGGAGTTGACCCACTGGTTGGTGACCGCAGTGATCTCCGCCGCGTGCTTCAACAAGCCCGCGACGAACGCGCGGCCGACCTTCGACAGCGAGAACGGGTCGGACGCGTCGTGGAAGGCGTTGCGGTCGCCTTCGAACAGCGACAGGTGAGTGTGCATTGCCGAACCTGGTTGATCCGAGAACGGCTTCGGCATGAACGACGCGTAGACGCCCTGCTCGAGCGCGACTTCTTTCACGACCAAGCGCATCGTCATGAGGTTGTCCGCCGTGGTCAGCGCATCGGCATAACGCAGGTCGATCTCCTGCTGGCCCGGAGCGACCTCGTGATGCGAGAACTCGACCGAGATGCCCATGCGTTCGAGCATCGTGATCGCAGCACGGCGGAAGTCGTGACCGAGATCGTGCGGCGTCTGGTCGAAATAGCCGCCCGCGTCGATCGGCGCCGGCAACAGCTCCTCGTCCGTCGGCCGCCCCCGCAGCAGGAAGAACTCGACCTCCGGATGCACGTAGAAGGTGAACCCGAGCTCCGCCGCCTTCTGCATGGCGCGGCGCAGCACATGCCTCGGATCGGCGTACGACGGAGACCCGTCCGGCATGAGGATGTCGCAGAACATGCGGGCCGTGCCTGGCGTCTCGCCGCGCCACGGCAGCACCTGGAACGTCTGCGGGTCAGGGCGCGCGAGCATGTCGGCTTCGTGCACGCGAGCAAAGCCCTCGATCGCCGATCCGTCGAAGCCGATTCCCTCGGCGAAGGCGCCCTCGAGCTCGGCCGGCGCGACCGCAACAGACTTGAGGAACCCGAGCACGTCGGTGAACCACAGCCGAACGAACCGGATGTCGCGTTCCTCGATCGTGCGCAGGACGAACTCCTGCTGGCGCTCCATGGCCGTCAGCGTAAGACGTGCACGTTACAAACCCGTTTCAGCCACGACGGCTCAGGCGACGACACCCAGCGTCGACGCCAGCTCGTCCAACGGGGATCCTTTGGCGACGAACGCGTCGGCACCGAGCTCGCGGGCGCGTTCCCGGAGGACCCAGCTCTCTTCCGACGTGTGCATGACGATGCGGGCGTCCGGACATGCCTCGCGGAGCTCGTGCAACACGTCGATGCCGTCACCGCCGGGCATCTGGTTGTCGAGGACGATCGCATCGGGATGGTGCTCGGTCGCGAGCTCCAACCCGGAGTCGGCGGTCGGCGCGATCAGCACGGCGTCCCAGTCGCCGATGTTCGACATGTACGCCGCAACCGCGGTGCACACCGCCGCGCTGTCGTCAACGATGAGCAGGGTGCGCGCACCTGACACCGGTTCCATGCTGCGCATGATCGCGCCGCGTCGGCTGCACGCCGCGCAGAAACGCTCAACCGTTCGGGCAGAATTGACGGTGTGCCACAACTTCGTGTCGCACTGGCCCAGGTCGACGTCACTGTAGGCGACATCGACGGAAACGCCGCAATCGTCCGTGAATGGACCGGTCGCGCGGTTGCCGCCGGCGCGCACCTCGTGCTCTTCCCCGAGATGGCGCTCACCGGCTACCCGCCGGAGGATCTCGTGCTGCGCGGGTCGTTCGTAACGGCATCCCGCGCCGCCCTGCAGCGACTGGCACGTGATCTGTCCGCGGACGGGTTCGGCGACGTGGCGGTGGTCGTCGGCTACCTGGATGCGTGTCCGGACTCGACACCGCGCGTCGGCCGGCCTGCGGGCGAGCCGCAGAACGCCGCCGCCTGGCTCCAAGACAGCCGCGTCGTCGCGCGTTACGCCAAGCACCATCTGCCCAACTACGGGGTCTTCGACGAGTTCCGCTACTTCGTGCCCGGCGACGTGTTGTCCGTCGTACGCCTGCACGGCGTCGACGTCGCGATGACGATCTGCGAGGACCTCTGGCAAGAAGGTGGCCCGATCGCGGTCTGCCGCACCGCTGACGTGGGCCTCGTGGTCAACATCAACGGCTCGCCCTACGAGCGCAACAAGGACGACGTGCGCTGTGAGCTCACCCGACGCCGATCAGCGGAGGCGGGCGCCGTGCTCGCCTACGTCAACATGGTCGGCGGACAGGACGAGCTGGTCTTCGACGGCGACTCGATCGTTGTCGCCCCGGACGGCGAGGTGCTCGCCCGCGCATCGCAGTTCGACGAGGAGCTGCTCGTCGTCGACCTCGACCTGCCCGCTGCGCGTTCGTCGTTGACCGGGCCCGCGGACGCGCTGGACGGCACCGCGATGCAGGTCGAACGCCTCACCATCAGCGCCGGGCCGGTGCCGTCGTACGACGCCGCTGCCGCACCACTGCACCCGCGGTTGGACGACCTTGCGGAAATCTGGCAGGCGTTGGTGACCGGCACGCGCGACTACGTGCGCAAGAACGGCTTTCGCACCGTGCTCATCGGACTGTCCGGAGGCATCGACTCTGCCGTTGTGGCGACCATCGCGTCCGACGCGATCGGCGGCCACAACGTGCACGTCGTCGGCATGCCGAGCCGCTATTCCAGCGAAGGCTCGGTCGCCGATGCCGAGGAGCTGTCATCGCGTCAGGGCCTGCAATGGAGCGTGCTCCCGATCGGCGGTGTCGTGGAGGCTTATGAGAAAGCGTTCACCGAGGTCGGCGGCTTGCACGGCCTGGCCGCAGAAAACCTGCAGTCGCGGATCCGCGGCACTGCATGGATGGCGATGTCCAACGAGCTCGGACATCTCATGCTCGTCGGAGGCAACAAGAGCGAGCTGGCCACGGGTTTCGCGACGTTGTACGGCGACACTGCCGGCGGCTTCGCGCCGTTGAAGGACGTGCCGAAGACGCTGGTCTGGCAGCTCGCCCGCTGGCGCAACGGCGACGCGCGCGAGCGCGGCGAGGTTGAGCCGATCCCCGTGCAGATCATCGACAAGCCCCCATCCGCCGAGCTGGCGCCGGGTCAGCGCGACATCGACCGGCTGCCTCCGTATGAGGTGCTCGACGCCGTTCTGACCGACTACGTCGAAGGCGACCTCGGACGCGCGCAGCTGCTCGCGGCGGGGCACGAGGCAGCGATCGTCGACCAGGTCATCCGGCTGGTGGATCTCGCCGAGTGGAAGCGGCGCCAATACCCACCCGGGCCGAAGATCTCGCCGAAGAACTTCGGCCGCGACCGGCGGCTTCCGATCACGAACCGCTGGCGCGAACCCGCTCCCTAGTCGTCCCGGCAGACTTGTCAGCCTGCAGTGACCCTCTGGGGTCAGGTGACGCTGACAAGTTCCGGCTCGTCGGCGGGCGGGCGAGCGCCTCGCGGATGGTCGGTCCGCGGGTGCCCCGCAGCGGACTTGTCAGCCTGCAGTGACCCCCTGGGGTCAGGTGGCGCTGACACGTTCCGGCTCGTCGGGGGCGGCCGGCGGATGGCCGGCGGCGCATTCACCGGCAGAGCCCCTCCGGGCCCGCGGCTGAGC
>DASSEQ010000363.1:0-2374 GCA_035695245.1 Mycobacteriales bacterium
CCGGTGTTCCGGCCGGACGGCACTGTGACGGCCGGCAACGCCTGCCCGCTCAACGACGGCGCCGCCGCGGTGATCATCATGAGCGACACCAAGGCCAAGCAGCTCGGACTCACGCCGCTGGCACGGATCGTCTCAACCGGCGTTTCGGGCCTTTCGCCGGAGATCATGGGACTCGGGCCGATCGAGGCGTCGAAGAAGGCGCTCGCCCGAGCCGGCAAGACCATCGACGACATCGACCTCGTCGAGATCAACGAGGCCTTCGCCGCCCAGGTCATCCCCTCGGCGCGGGAGCTCGGCATCGATCCGTTCGGCGACAAGCTCAACGTCAACGGCGGCGCCATCGCGCTGGGTCACCCCTTCGGCATGACCGGGGCCCGGATCACCGGCACGTTGATCAACGGCCTTCAGTACCACGACAAGCAGTGGGGCCTCGAGACCATGTGCGTGGGCGGCGGCCAAGGCATGGCGATGGTCATCGAGCGGCTCAGCTAGCGCTCATTTCGTCCTATCGAGGGCGTCGCGCAGCAACTGCGCGACGCCCTCGGTGCTTCCCGGCTCCGCCAACGCATCGTGCCCCAGCACCGCTACGGCGTCGGGCAGCGCATGGTCGGGCAACGGCGGCAGCTGGTGGCCGGGAGCCGACATCTCCGCAAGCGCGGTGAGCAAGCCCATGACCGCCTCGCGGCGGTGGCCCACCGCCCAGGAGCGCTGTGACAAGGAGCGCAGCCGGCGTACCAACAGGTCCAGATCACCGGCCGGCCCACTGTCGCCCCGAACGCGCACGCACGGATCTTCCAACAGGGGTTGTCGGGGATGGGTCGGCTGAGGCACTCTGACGGACAAGCCGAGACCGCCCTGGAGGCAGCCCCATGTCGATGCCACAGTCCGAGGAGACCCATCAGTCGCTTCTGGCGAAGATTCCTGAGGCGACGGGCCGGGACGTGGCGTCGTGGCTACATTCCCTCGAGCAGGGGCCTGCGCTGCTCCGTTTCGAGGAACGGGTCAACTGGCTGCGCGACGAGCACAACCTGCCGCACGGCTACGCCCGTGCGATCGTGCACGAGCACGACAAGCGCCGCGCCGCGTCGCGCGCCTGACCGCCTTGGACTTGGAGCAGGCGCGCGACTACATCAGGTCGCATCACCGCGCGATCCTGGCGACCGTACGCCGCGACGGGACGCCGCAGATGTCGCCGGTTGCGGTGACCGTCGACACTGACGGCTACGCAGTTGTCTCGAGTCGCGAGACGGCGATCAAGGTCAAGAACCTGCGCCGGGACCCGCGCGCCTGGATCTGCGCGTTTCCGGACTCGTTCTACGGCGAGCCGTTCGTGCAGGTCGAAGGCGACGTCACGATCGTCTCGCTGCCCGAGGCCATGGACGGCCTCTTCGACTACTACCGCTCGATCTCGGGCGAGCACCCGGACTGGGACGAATACCGGGCCGCGATGACCAAGGAGCAGCGCGTCCTCATCAAAGTCGCGCTGACCCGCGCCGGCCCCGACGCCGCCGGCTGACCCGAGGGCTCTCGGGCCCGTCGTGCCCCCGGTCGGGGTCGAACCGACACTGGGCGGTGTTTAAAACCGCTGTCTCTGCCATTGGACTACGGGGGCGGCGTCGGCAGTCTAAGAGCGCGCTTCGGCAGGTACGGCGGCTTGCTCGAACTCGGCGCGGGGGTTGGCGAAATCGCCGAGCGACACGATCTCGCGCCGGAAGAACAAGGCAAGCGTCCAGTCGGCGACCACGCGCACCTTGCGGTTGAAGGTGGGCATGCGCGTCATGTGGTAGGTCCGATGCATGAACCACGCGGGCAGACCGCGGAGCTTCACACCGTAGATCTCGGCAACACCTTTATGCAGGCCTAGCGACGCGACGGACCCGGCGTACTCGTGCCGATAGTCGCGCAGCGACCCGCCGTGCAACGACGCGACGACGTTGTCGGCGAGCACCTTTGCCTGCCGCACCGCGTGCTGCGCGGATGGCCCTGTCGTCGCGCCGGGCTCCGACGAAGCCAGGTCGGGCACGGCCGCACAGTCGCCCGCTGACCAAACACCGTCGACGCCGTCGACGCGAAGGTCTGCGCGGCAACGCAACCGCTTGTGATCGTCGAGCGGGAGGTCGGTGCTTTCGAGCAGCGGGTTCGGCCGCACGCCTGCCGTCCACACAACGGTCTCCGCGTCGAACGCCTCGCCGCCGGACAACACCACGTGACCGCCGGTCAGTGACTCGACGCGCGTGTTGAGCTTGATCTCGATGCCCCGTCGTTCGAGGACGTCGATCGTGTAACCCGACATCTGCCGGCTGACCTCAGGCAGGATGCGCGACGTCGCCTCGACCATCACCCACCGCATGTCGGCCGGCGACAGCCCGTCGAA
>DASSEQ010000364.1:0-3151 GCA_035695245.1 Mycobacteriales bacterium
CTGCCGCGGCCACCGGTGCAACTCGTCGCGTGGCACGGTCCGGTGGAGCAGCTCTTCGTCCACCCGCTGGTGTTGCGTCCTCGCCTCGCGTTCACCAACGACCCGCTAGGGCGCGGCTTCGCGGACTACTTCATCACCGCACGAGAGTTCGGTCGCATCCTCGACCAGTTGTGGCGCAACGGATGGACACTCGTCGATCCTCGCCGCGTCGCCGCCGACGATGTGCGCGTGCCGCCGGGCCGCAAGCCGCTGGTTCTTCAGGAAGACGACGTCAACTACTACGCCTACTTCAACGGGAGAGGACTCGCGAGCCGACTCGTCGTCGCTCCGGACGGGACGGTCAAGGCGGAGTACGACGGGCACCTCACCGACGACGACGTCGTTCCGATGACGGACGCCGAGGTGGCGCTGCATCCGGAGTTCTCGGCCGACGGTGCGAAAGGGTTGCTTGCGGTCACGGCGTACGAAGGATTCTTCGGTGAGCACAACCTGAAGGATCCGGCTGCCCGGCACCGGCTTGAGTCCCTGGTCGCTGCCCTTGATGCGTCCGGGTGGGTCATCGCCAGTCACACCTACGGTCACATCAACCTGAGCGCTGACTCGCTGTCGGTGATCGCCCGCGACACATCCAGGTGGAAGGCCGCCGCGCAGGGGCTGCTGGGAGCGGTCAACATTCTCGTCTACCCGTTTGGCGCGCGGCCCGATCCTGCTGCTCGGAAGCTGCTTCGCGCCGCAGGCTTCACCGTGCAGTACGACATCGACGTGCGTCCGGCTCGGTGGAAGGAGGACGGCGTCGTCATGATGAGTCGCCGTCATGTCGACGGCTACGCGTTTGCGAACCCGACGGCGATGGCGCCCTTCTTCTCGGTCAGGACTGTTCGCGACCCTTTGCGGCCGTGAACCGGCGATAGCGCACCTCGTCGAGCACTGCATCGCCGCGGGTCTCCTGCTTGGTCGCTCCGTCGACATGCCAGTCGTGTCGCTCGTAGAAAGCGCGTGCCCGTGCGTTGCTCTCGAGCACCCAGAGGACGGCCTCGTCGTAACTGGCCGCGAGCGTCGCCAATGCCGACTCGTGCAGCGCGTGGCCGGACCCGGTGCCCCACGCATCAGGAGTGAGATAGATCGCGCGTAGCTCGCCCACTGACCCGGTGAGGTCGGCGTCCCGCGCCGGCCCCACCGATGCGAAACCGACGACGGCTCCGCTCAACTGCGCGACCCAGGTGGTCACCTCAGCGCTCGCGAGCTGTTCACGCCAGGACGGCACCCGGCGTTCGACCGTGTGAGCGTCCAGCAGTTGTTGCGGCATCAACCCGCGATAGGCCCCGTGCCACGAAGCCACATGCACCTCGGCGATCGCGATGGCGTCGTCAACCTCGGCCAACCGCACGACAGGCTCTGCCACCTCACAGACGCTAGCGACCGATACCGGTACATAACCGACGGGAGTCGGCGTACGGGGTCCTTCGTTTCCAGGTCGATGACGGTGCCGGTCCGCCACCATGGTGGCCATGACCTCCAGCCAGCATGCGCACGAGGCAACTCCCGACGCCGGCGTGAGCATCAGCGTTGCGTGTGTCGCGACCGTCATGCTGATGCTCGACATCAGTGTCGTGAACACCGCGCTCCAGCACATCTCCGCTGGTCTACATACCGGCCTGTCCGGGCTTCAGTGGGTGATTGACGCCTATACCTTGCCGCTTGCGGCCGTAGTGCTCACGGCGGGCTCGATCGCCGACAAGTTCGGGCGGAAGCGCCTGTTCGTCCAAGGCATGTTCGTGTTCACCGCCGCATCTGCGCTGTGTGCCGCCGCGCCCGGCATCGGGACTCTCGTCGCGGCGCGGGCGATCCAAGGCCTTGGTGCGGCCGTGCTGTTCGCCACCGCGCTCGCGCTGATCTCCGAGGTCACGCCGACGCCCGAGTCCCGTGCCAAGGCACTCGGTATCTTCGGTGCCTCGATCGGCGCTTCGTTCGCCGTCGGACCGTTCGTCGGCGGATCGCTGACGCAATGGATCAGCTGGCGGGCAATCTTCTGGATCAATGTCCCGATCGGCATCATCACTCTCCTGCTCGCGCGGCGGGTTCACGAGAGTCGCGATCCACACGCCCGCAAGGTCGACGTGCCCGGCCAGATCACGCTGATCGCAGGAATGTTCCTGCTGGTCCTGGCGCTCTTGCGCGGCAACCAGGACGGCTGGGGCAGCGCGACGGTCGTGACGTCACTCATCAGCGCTGGGGTGCTTCTGGTTGCGTTCGTCGTGGTCGAGTCCCGGTCTCGGGAGCCGCTGCTTCCGCTCTCCCTTTTCCGGCAAGCGAAGTTCACCGGGCCACAGATACTCGTCTTCGGGATCGCCTCCACCTTCTTCGCCGGCTTCCTCTATGCGACCTTGTACCTGCAAGGCGTCGTCGGCCTTTCGCCGATCCGCACCGGCCTGGCTTATCTGCCGGGGACCTTCTTGGTGTTCGTGGTCTCCGGCGCGACGGCAGCACTGATGACAAGAGTCAAGCCGGCAGTGCTGGCCACGGTGGGTCTCGTGCTCATTTCCGTCGGCCTCCTCGTGATGGCCATGACGACGCACGCCGGCTCTGGTTGGGCCTCGATCCTGCCCGGCTTGCTCATCGGCAGCGTCGGTTGCGGTCTGGTGAACCCGGCAAGCAGTGCGCTTGCACTGGATGCCCTGCCGTCCACGCAGAGCGGGCTCGCTTCCGGCGCCAGCGACACGTTCCGGCAGACCGGGGTCGCGATCGGCATCGCGTGGCTGGGCATCTTCGTGCCGGCCGCCGGACCGTTCGGCACCGATCCAGCCACCTACGTCAATGGCATGCACCACGCGTTCATCGCCGCCACCGTTCTCGCACTCGCCTGCGCTATCGGTGCCGGTCTGCTGCTGGTTCGGCGCGACCTCGGCGGGGCAGCAGCGCAGATCGCCCTCGAGGCGGCATGAGGGCGAGGCTGATGCCGTGCGGAGACTGATTTATGGCATGAACCTGAGCGTGGACGGCTACGTCGCCGCGCCCGGAGACGACCTCGGCTGGAGCCTGCCGAGCGACGAGCTGTTCCAGTGGTGGTCCGACCGCGTGGCAGCGACGAGCCTGTCGCTGTATGGACGCAAATTGTGGGAGTCGATGAGCGCCCACTGGCCGACCGCAGATC
>DASSEQ010000365.1:0-9209 GCA_035695245.1 Mycobacteriales bacterium
CGGATCAAGGACGACGCGGTCGTCCACGGCAAGGTCACCCTGTCGTCCGGGCAGGAGGCGGACTACTACGTCGACCTCCGCCGGGTGACGCTCGCCGGCAACGCCGCGCCCCTCGTCGGGTCGGTCATGTTGGACCTCACTGCTGACTGGGCCTACGACGCCGTCGGCGGCCTGACCCTCGGGGCGGATCCGGTCGCGACGGCGATGTTGTACGCCGCCTCGGCTCGAGGCCGCAAGCTGGACGCGTTTGTCGTCCGCAAGGAGGGCAAGGCGCATGGCCTCCAGCGACGCATCGAAGGACCTGATGTCGCCGGCCGGCGGGTGCTTGCGGTCGAGGACACATCGACCACAGGTGGGTCGGTGCTCACTGCGGTAGAGGCACTGCGTGCAGCCGGCGCGGTCGTCGTCGGCGTTGCGGTCATCGTCGAACGTGGCGCGGCCGCGGCGGTTGCGAAGGCCGGGTTGGACTACCGCGCGGCGTTCTCGGCGGCCGATCTCGGGCTCGGCTGACCGCCGCAGAGCGGACACGTCTCCTCGGTGCCGAGACGCAACAACGCGCCGCACGTCGGGGTAGTGCACCGTTGGAAGTCCTCGACCCCGTCGACGACGACCTCATCCGACCACCGCGGCGCCGGGATGCCCAACTCGACCCGGGTGGGCTTGCGTCGGTGGGCCAGCCACTGGCCTGCGTGATGGCGGTCGAAAGGTACGACGACCGCCTCGCCTCCCGTTTCCACGACGCGAAGCAGGCGGTGCCGGCGACCCCCGCGCACCACCAGGCACGGCGAGTGCACCTGGCCGTCCCACCAGTCGCTGCTGAACTCGAGCACTTCGACACCGACCAGGTGCTTGATCGCGTTCTCCAGCCGCGATCGGGTGAGCATGTCGCGCATGTCAGCCGGGAGTGATCCGTCTTCCCGCTTCAGCGGAGCCGCCATGCGCCTGATGATGCGCGCGAATCTGACAGCGGTGCTGACGCCACGCCCATAGGGTTTCGGCGTGGATCACCGAGCCGTGACGGCAGCGCGTGAGATCGGAGCGTCGCTGCTGCGGCCGCAGGCCGAGCAGGTCGACGTCGATGGTGTGCCCCGGTCGCACATCGAGGCCCTGGCCGCTGCGGGTCTGCTCGGACTAGTGGCACCCGCTGAGGCCGGCGGAGCCGATGCCTCACTCGCGGTCATGCGTGCCGTCACCGAAGAGCTTGCGGCAGCGGACTCGTCGACTTGGTTCGTGTGGACGCAGCACCACACTCCTGTCCGCACACTCGCGCGCAGCCGGAACGAGCAACTGCGAGAGCGCTGGCTTCCCGTGCTCGCCCAACGCGCCCTGGCCGGTGTCGCGTTCACCCACCTCCGACGGCCAGGCCCGCCGCCGGTCACGGCGACGCGGACCAACTCCGGCTGGCTGATCAGCGGGGACATCGCCTGGCTGACGTCGTGGGGTCTGGCCGATGTGTTCCTGATCGGAGCGCAGGCCGGTGACGACGTCGTCTGGGCTCTGGTGCCACTGCAGGACCGACGCGAGGTCACCGCACGATCGCTTGCGCTGGCGGCGATGCAAGGCACCCGCACCATGCAGGTTCACCTCGATGCGATGCCGGTGGGTGAGGACGACGTGGTGCTCATCGAGAACCTGACCGCCTGGCGCGAGACCGACGCGGTGCGCACGGCTGACGTGAGCCCCTCGGTGTTCGGTGTCACGCGCGAAGCGTTGACGTTGCTCCGCGACCGAGGACCGGACGCGGAGACCCTCGCCACGCGGCTCTCGGAGGAGCTGACCGCATTGCGTTCCGCTGTCGACCGCCTCGTCGACGTGCCGGCGGCCACTGGCGACGAGGACGATCGCTTGCGGTTGCGCGCGCAAGCGCACCGCCTCGCCTGCGACGCCACGGCGGCGTTGGTCGCGGCCGGCGGCGGTCGGTCCATGCTGCTCGACCAGGCGGCGCAGCGCCTCGCCCGAGTGGCGCTGTTCCTCCAGGTGCAAGGTCAGACGGCGGCGGTCCGCGCCGCCCAGTTGCGGGGCTACTGAGAGGTCGGTGTCGACCTGCGTTCCCGCAAGTAGTGCACGAGCGCCGGCACGATCGAGATCACCACGATCAGCACCGCGAGCGCTTCGACGTAGTTCCGGACGAACGAGATGTTGCCCAGCAGATGACCGAGCACAATCAGCGGGATCGTCCAGCCCACACCGCTGATGACGTTCCAGATCACGAAGTCGCGGCGGGACATGCCGGCCACGCCGGCGAGCGGGCTCACGAAGGTGCGCACGATCGGCAAGAACCTGCTGATGACAACGGCCTTCGCGGGTCCGAACCTCGTCAGGAACCGCTCGGCGCGCTCGACGTACTCCTTCTTGTAGAAGCGGGACTCCCGCTGGTGCAAGGTCGGTCCGGCACGCCGGCCGAGCTCATAACCGAGCTGGGCGCCTGCGACCGCGCCCACGATGGCTCCGACCAGCAGCCACGGCAGCGACATCGAGAAGCCCAACGAGTTGTGCGCGACAGTGGCATAGCCGGCGACGAAAAGGAGCGAGTCACCGGGCAGGAAGAACGCGAGCAGCACGCCCATTTCGAGGAAGAGGACGACGAACACGCCGGCGACGCCGAAGTCGTGCAGCAGATGCGCGGCAGAGATCGAGCCGAGGACGGACGCGTCTACCTGCACGATCGGCGAGGCTAACCGGCGGGCATACTCGGGGAAGAGGGAGCACCGTCCAAGGAGTCGCCAAGATGCCCATCGCCAGCCCCGAGATCTACAACGAGATGCTCGATCGGGCGAAGGCCGGAGGCTTCGCCTACCCAGCGATCAACGTGACGTCGTCGCAGACGCTCAACGCTGCTCTGCGCGGGTTCGCCGAGGCCGAGAGCGACGGGATCATCCAGGTCTCGTGGGGCGGGGCCGAGTTCGCCTCCAGTCAGTTCGTCAAGGACATGGTCACCGGCGCGGAGGCGCTGGCTGAGTTCGCTCACGTCGTCGCGGCAAAGTTCCCGGTCAACGTCGCGCTGCACACCGACCACTGCCCACCGGACAAGCTCGACGGCTACATGCGGCCCCTGATCGCGGTGTCACAGGAGCGAGTAGCCGCGGGCAAGGCCCCGCTGTTCCAGTCGCACATGTGGGACGGGTCGGCGGTCGAGCTCGAGGAGAACCTGCGGATCGCCCGTGAGCTGCTCGACGCCTGCGCCAAGGCTCACATCGTCATGGAGTTGGAGATCGGAGTCGTCGGCGGCGAGGAGGACGGTGTCAGCAACGAGATCAACGAGAAGCTCTACACGCACCCCGCGGATGCGATGCGCACAGCCGAGGTGCTCGGCCTCGGCGAGAACGGGCGCTACCTGCTCGCGGCGACCTTCGGCAATGTGCATGGTTCCTACAAGCCGGGAGCGGTGAAGCTCCGCCCGTCGATCCTCAAGGACATCCAAACCGAGGTCGGAGCCAAGTACGGCAAGGACAAGCCCTTCGACCTCGTCTTCCACGGCGGTTCCGGCTCGATGCTCGACGAGATCCGGGAGACGCTCGGCTATGGGGTGGTCAAGATGAACGTCGACACCGACACGCAGTACGCGTTCACCCGGCCGATCGTCGACCACATGTTCAAGAACTACGACGGCGTGCTCAAGATCGACGGCGAGGTCGGCAACAAGAAGACCTACGACCCGAGGACCTACGGCAAGCTGTCCGAGGCCAACATGGCCGCCCGCGTCGTCGAAGCCTGCAGCGACCTGCAGAGCACGGGCACCAAGCTCAAGTGACGGGCCCGCAGCACAACCTGCTCGGCGGTCCTCCGCCGACGTTGCTGCCCGACGAGCCGGAGCCTCGCTCGGCACTCGAGGCGGGGAAAGACCCGGCCGAGGTCGCGGCAGCGTTCCCGACGCACTCCGGCGCATGGGCGTCGCTCGCCGACGCGGCATATGCCCGGGGGGCGGTGGTCGAGTCGTATGCCTATGCACGGGTCGGCTATCACCGCGGGCTCGACGCGCTTCGGCGCAATGGCTGGAAGGGCCACGGTCCGGTGCCCTGGTCGCACGCGCCCAACCGCGGTTTCCTCCGCTCGCTGCACGCGCTGGGTCGAGCGGCATCGGCGATCGGGGAGGGCGACGAAGCCGAGCGTTGCCAGAGCTTCCTCGATGACTGCGACCCGGAGGCCGCAGCACAGATCAGCAGTAGCGGCTAGACTCTCTTCGCAAGAGGCTCCTGCGCTGATTGCGACAGGGGCCTTCACCGTTGTGAAGGGCTTGTGCAATGCCGGCGATCGCGGTGCTGGGCGCGCAATGGGGCGACGAGGGCAAGGGCAAGGCAACCGACGCTCTGGGCGACAAGGTCGACTACGTCGTCAAGTTCAACGGCGGAAACAACGCCGGCCACACCATCGTGATCGGTGGTGAGAAGTATGCGTTGCACCTCCTTCCCGCTGGAGTGCTGACGCCGGGCGTCGTACCCGTCATCGGCAACGGCGTCGTCATCGACCTCGGGGTTTTGTTCGAGGAGATCGACGCGATCCAGGCCAGAGGAGTCGACACGTCCCAGCTGGTCGTGTCGGCCAACGCCCACGTGATCGCGCCGTACCACACCACGATCGACAAGGTCGGCGAACGGTTTCTCGGCAACGCGAAGATCGGCACTACCGGCCGTGGCATCGGCCCGGCGTACGCCGACAAGATGTCGCGGCTAGGCGTCCGGGTGCAGGACCTGTTCGACGAGAAGATCCTGCGCCAGAAGGTGGAGGGCGCGCTCGAGCTCAAGAACCAGCTCCTGGTCAAGGCCTACAACCGCAAGACGATCTCCGTCGACGCCGTGGTCGAGGAGCTGCTCGCTCACGTCGACCGCCTCCGGCCGATGGTTCGCGACACATCGCTGTTGTTGGCGAAGGCCCTCGACCAGGGCAAGGTCGTGCTGCTCGAGGGCGGCCAAGCGACGATGCTCGATGTCGACCACGGCACCTATCCGTTCGTCACGTCGTCGAACCCGACGACGGGTGGCGCGTGCATCGGTGCCGGCATCCCGCCCTCGCGCATCGATCGTGTCGCCGCCGTGGTCAAGGCCTACACGACGCGTGTCGGCGAGGGACCGTTCCCCACCGAGCTTCATGGCGCCGAAGGGCAGCGACTTCGGGACAGCGGCGGTGAATACGGCACGACGACGGGCCGGCCCCGTCGCTGCGGTTGGTACGACGCGGTCATCGCCCGCTATGCCGCACGGATCAACGGCGTCACCGACTTCGCGCTGACGAAGCTCGACGTGCTGACCGGCTACGAGAAGGTGCCGGTTTGCGTCGGCTACCGCGTCGACGGCGTCGTGCACACCGAGATGCCGATGACCCAGACCGAGTTCCACCACGCCGAGCCGGTCTACGAGGAGTTCTCCGGTTGGGACGACGACATTTCGAAGGCGCGCTCGCTTGCCGATCTCCCGGGCAACGCGCGTGCCTATGTCGAGGCGCTTGAAGAGATGAGCTCCGTGCCCATCTCGGTGATCGGGGTCGGCCCCGGCCGGGAGGAGTCGATCGTCGTCCGGCCGTTGATATGACGCCACGGACGCCAGGCGGGCGATCGCTTGTCGGTCGGCACGTGCGCCTCGACCCGGCGACCGAGGCCGACGCGGAGGAGTTGTTCGCGGCCCTCGATCACGACGAGGTCTGGGCGGCCGGTTACTCCGGCGGGCCCTCCGGTCGGCCGACGGATGCCGACGGGTGGCGCCGCCGGATCAAGCAGGCGGTCGAGGAACACCGGGCGATGTTCGTCGTCCGTGACGGTGACGGCCGGGTGATCGGCACCACGAGTCTCGGCGACACGGTTGTCGAACACGAGCGCACCCACCTCGGCTGGACTGCCTACTCACCGGCGGTCTGGGGCAGTGCGGTCAACCCGGAATGCAAGCTGCTCCTGCTCACGCATGCGTTCGACGAGTGCGGCTTCGGCCGGGTCAAGATCCAGACCGACCTGATCAACGAACGGTCGCAGGCGGCCATCGCCAAGCTGGGTGCCGTCCGCGAAGGCGTGCTGCGCCGACACATGGTGCGGCCCGACGGGACCACCCGCGACACGGTTGTCTTTGCCGTGACGCGCGATGACTGGCCGAAGGTGCGCGCTGGCCTGCAGGTTCGCGTGGGAGGGTGACAGCGTGCGGGTGCTCGTGATCGGCAGCGGCGGCCGAGAGCATGCGCTGGCCATCGCGCTCGCTCGCGACGCCGCCGTCGACGAGGTGTTCGCCGCCCCCGGCAATCCCGGCATCGGGGACGTCGCCGAACTGCTCGCCATGCCTGACCCGGTCGAGGCCGCGAAGTCGTGCCGGCCGGACCTGGTCGTGGTCGGTCCGGAAGCCCCGCTGGTCGCCGGCGCCGCCGATCTCTTGCGGGCCGAGGGCTTCGACACCTTCGGCCCGTCCGCGGCTGCTGCCCAACTCGAGGGCAGCAAGGCGTTCGCCAAGGAAGTCATGGCCGCTGCCGGTGTTCCGACGGCCGGGCATTGGGTCTGTGAGACCCCCGCGCAGGTGCAGGCCGCTCTCGACGCCGTGCGTGCGCCGTACGTCGTCAAGCACGACGAGCTCGCCGCCGGCAAGGGTGTCCTCGTCACCGAAGACCCCGCCGAGGCGATCCGGCACGCGGCCGGTCATCGCGTTGTCATCGAGGACTACCTCGACGGTCCCGAGGTCTCGCTCTTCTGCCTCACCGACGGCAAGACCGTCGTGCCGCTCCTGCCTGCCCAGGACTTCAAACGCGTCGGCGACGGCGACACGGGACCCAACACCGGCGGTATGGGCGCCTACGCACCACTGCCCTGGGCGCCTCATGATCTGAGCGACGTCGTCATCGACACTGTCGCGCTCCCGACCGTGGAGGAGATGGCCGCGCGCGGGACGCCGTTTGCGGGCCTGCTCTACGTCGGTCTCGCGCTCACCTCCAACGGGCCTCGCGTCGTCGAGTTCAACGCCCGCTTCGGCGACCCCGAGACCCAGGTCGTGCTGCCGCTGCTCGACTCTTCCCTCGCTGACGGCCTGCGTGCGGCCGCGACCGGCAGCCTCGGATCGATCGCGCCCCTTCGATGGCGCGACGAGGCCGCGGTGATCGTGGTGATCGCCAGCCAGGGGTATCCGGCCGAGCCTCGCCTTGGCGCTGTCATCGACGGCATCGACGCGGCAGGTCTCGTTGATGGGGTCGACATCATTCACGCCGGCACGGCACGCGATGGCGCCGGGTGCCTCGTCACGAGTGGCGGTCGGGTGCTCGGTGTGCGTGCAGTCGCTTCCGATCTGGATGTCGCGCGCCGCAACGCGTACGACGCCGCGAGACGAATTCGCATCGAAGGCAGTCACTATCGTCGTGACATCGCTGCCGCCGCAGGAGAAGTGCGATGAACGGCCAGCCGCGGGTGGCGATCATCTACGGGTCTGTGACCGAACACGAGACCATGGCCCAAGTCGGCGCCATGCTCGCCCGTTTCGGCGTCGCCTACGACGAGACGGTGATCAGCCCGCATCGCTCGCCGCGCGCGTTGTTCGACTGGTGCAGCGCCCTCGAGGCGCGTGGGATCGAAGTTGTCGTCGCCGGGGGCGGCGTCAATGCGAGCCTCGCCGGGATCGTTGCGTCACACGTGCCGATGCCTGTCATCGGCGTGCCCCTGCGCGGCGGTGGTGTCGCGGGCGTCGATTCGTTGCTCGCGATGACGTCGATGTCGGCGGGCGTGCCCGTCGCGTGCGTCGGGCTCGACCACTCGACCAACGCGGCGGTTCTCGCCGTACAGATCCTCGCGGTGCGCGATCCAGATCTGCGGGCTCAACTCGCACAGTTCAAAGAGACCTTCGAGCAAGCCGCCGTCACACAGTTCTAGGGGCCGACGTTGATCGAGCGATACACCTTGCCCGAGATGGGGCGGGTATGGAGCGAGGCGCACAAGTACGAGCTCTGGTGCCGCGTAGAAGCCATCGTGTTGGAGGCTCATGCAGCCGCCGGCACAGTGCCGGCTGACGTTGTCGAGCCCGTGCGCAATGCACCGGCGCCGACACCGGAGGCGGTCGCGGCGATCGAGGCAGTGACGCAGCACGACGTGATTGCCTTCCTCACGGCGTGGGCGGACAACACCACTCCGCGGGAAGCTGCGGCTTGGGTGCATCACGGCATGACGTCGTCGGATCTTCTGGACACCGCTCTCGCCGTGCAGTTGACCGAGGCGACCGACCTGCTGCTCAGCCGGGCCGATGCCCTCGTCGCGGCATTGCGCGATCATGCGTTGGCGCATCGCGCGACGCTGCGGGTCGGTCGAACGCATGGCGTGCACGCCGAACCGGACGTGTGGGGTCACCGCGTCGCCGACTTCGCCTTTGCCGCCGCCCGCTCGCGCGACCGGCTGCGCGTCGCCAGAGAAGCGGTTGGCATCGCGAAGATTTCCGGCGCCGTCGGCACCTACAGCAACATCGAACCCGCGGTGGAGCAGCATGTCGCCGCGGCTCTCGGCTTGCGCGCCGCAGATGTCGCCACCCAGGTCGTGCTTCGTGACGGCATCAGCGAATGGGTGTCGGCCCTTGCGGTTCTCGCGACAGTTTGTGAGGCGGTTGCTCTCGAGGTGCGACACGGGCAGCGCACGGAGGTGCGTGAGCTGCAGGAGCCGTTTGCTTCCGGGCAAAAGGGCTCCAGCGCAATGCCACACAAACGCAATCCGATCCTCTGCGAACGGATCTGCGGACTTGCGCGCGTCGTGCGTGCTCAGGTTGTGCCAGTGATGGAAGGCATTCCGTTGTGGCACGAGCGAGACATCTCCCACTCTTCGGTCGAACGGATCGCGTTGCCCGACGCCGCGATCGGCACGGACTACCTGATGCACTTGACGCTTCGTCTCGTCAACGGTCTCGTCGTCAACTCCGACCGGATGCGCGCCAACCTCGATGCGACCGGTGGTCTCATCTATTCCAGCGCCGTGCTTCTCGAACTCGTCGAAAGTGGACTGTCGCGCGAAAACGCGTATGCATTGACCCAGGCTGCGGCGATGGAGACCTGGGAGTCGGGTGTGCCGTTTCGGGAGACGTTGCGCAAGCACGCCGCTGACGCCGGCCAAACACTCGACGAAGCGCGACTCGACGGTGTTTGCCGGCCTGAGCGCTATCTCGAACGACTCTCCGCCGTGTTCGATCGGTTGGCGGAACTGACATGACCACGCCGTTGACGACCGGGTCGCTCGCGGGGCTCGAGCATCGGCACGTCCACTCCGGCAAGGTGCG
>DASSEQ010000366.1:0-7212 GCA_035695245.1 Mycobacteriales bacterium
ATACACCAGCCGCGACTACGCCGCCCTCGCCGACGACCTCGACGTCCGACTCTCGGTCGGCCGCACCGGCCAATGCTGGGACAACGCGCTGGCCGAGTCGTTCTTCGCCTCGCTCAAAGGCGAATGCCTCGACCACCGCCCCTGGCCGACACGGGCCTCGGCACGCCGCGAGATCGTCGACTACATCGCCTGGTTCAACGGCCGCCGCTTACACAGCGCGCTCGGCTACCTGACACCCGACGAGTTCGAGAACACCCAACGCCACAACGCGTTGCGGCAAGTAGCCTAACCACGTCAGACAACCTGTCCGTCAAAGCGGGGCAGCTTCAGGCGGACGCCGCAGCGCTCCGCACGGCTCCGGGTCGACTCGGCGATTATCAGGGTGTGTGCATTGTGCAGATGCACCCGCGCGTCAACGCACCTGCGAGTGTGGCCGCGCAATAGCGGCGGGCGATCGGGTCGTGTTCCGTCTCCCGGTGGTCACACACATCGCAGGTCTCGACCAGCAGTGCCACCGCGTCGGTGGTCGCCGTCATGACAGGGCCATGAGGGTCGGAAAGCTCAACTGACCGCGTCATGAGTTACGCCGTCGGCTCGGTCGGTCGCGGTGTGCGGGCGGGGGTTCGCCGCCGCGCCCGCGCGCGGCGATCGCGCCGTCGACGTAGCGGCGCATCTCGACTCTGTCGCGATTCTTTTGCGCCTCACTAGGGTGCGCGTTGATGAGCGCGCGACCGGGATCGAGACCTATCGCCCGGAGGGGAAAGAACGCGAGCGAGCGGACGCTGATGTTCATAGGTGGTTCCTTCTGTTCTAGGAACGCGCAATTGATGCTGGTGGAGTCGGCGCCTGCGTGGACCGCGTGCCAGTGGATGGCGAAGACGACGAGGGCGGGTAGCTAGAACCGGCCGGACGTCTCCGCCGGCGACCCGTGATCACTCAGGTTTGTCGGCGACGAGGACCTCGGTGGTCAGGAACAGCGCGGCGACGGAGGCCGCGTTGTGCAGGGCGGCGAGGGTGACCTTGGCCGGTTCGACGATGCCGGCGGCGACCATGTCGACGTACTCGCCGGTGGAGGCGTCCAGGCCGTGCCCGGCAGGCAGGTCCGCCACCTTGGCGGCAACGACGCTTCCCTCGAGGCCGGCGTTGGTCGCGATCTGTTTGAGCGGCACGGTCAGCGCGATCCGGACGATGTTGGCTCCAGTGGCTTCGTCGCCGGTCAGGTTGAGCTTGTCGAAGGCGGTGTGCGCGGCGTTGGCGAGTGCGACGCCGCCGCCGGGCAGCAGGCCCTCTTCGACGGCGGCTTTCGCGTTGCGCACGGCGTCTTCGATGCGGTGCTTGCGTTCCGTGAGTTCGACCTCGGTCGCGGCGCCGACCTTCAGTACGGCCACGCCGCCGGACAGTTTCGCCAGGCGCTCCTGAAGTTTCTCGCGGTCGTAGTCGGAGTCGCTGTTCTCGATCTCGGTGCGCAGCTGCTTGGCCCGCAAAGTGATGGCCTCTGGGTCGCCGAATCCTTCGACGATGGTCGTGTCGTCCTTGGTGATGATGATCCGGCGGGCGGTGCCGAGCAGCTCCAGGCCGGCGTCCTTGAGGGTGAGACCGACCGTCGCCGAGACGACCTGCGCGCCGGTGAGTACGGCGAGGTCGGCGAGCATGGCCTTGCGGCGGTCGCCGAAGCCGGGCGCCTTGACGGCAACGGAGATGAAGGTGCCGCGGATCCTGTTCACGACCAGCGTGGCCAGTGCCTCGCCGTCGATGTCCTCGGCGATGATCGCGAGTGGCTTGCCGGCGGCGATCACTTTCTCCACCAGCGGCAGCAGGTCCTGCACCGTCGAGATCTTCGACTCGACGAGCAGGACGTACGGATCGTCGAGGACGGCTTCCATCCGTTCGGCGTCGGTGACGAAGTAGGGGCTGAGGTAGCCCTTCTCGAACCGCATGCCCTCACTGAGTTCGAGTTCGAGGCCGAAGGTGTTGCTGTCCTCGACGGTGATGACGCCTTCCTTGCCGACCTTGTCCATCGCGTCGGCGATGAGTTCGCCGATCGAGGTGTCGCCGGCGGAGATCGAGGCGGTGGCCGCGATCTGCTCTCTGGTTTCGACCTCACGCGCGGCGTGCCGCAGCACTTCGGCCACCGAGGCAACGGCGGCCTCGATGCCGCGTTTGAGGGCGAGCGGGTCGGCTCCGGCGACGACGTTGCGCAGGCCCTCCTGGACGAGCGCCTGCGCCAGCACGGTGGCGGTCGTGGTGCCGTCGCCGGCGACGTCGTCGGTCTTCTGGGCTACTTCTTTCACCAGCGCGGCGCCGACGTTCGCCAGCGGGTCGTCGAGTTCGATGACCTTGGCGATCGAGACGCCGTCGTTGGTGATCGTCGGCGCGCCCCACTTGGTGTCGAGCACGACGTTGCGCCCGCCGGGACCGAGGGTCACCTTGACGGTGTCGGCGAGGGTATTCATGCCGCGCTGCAGAGCGCGGCGGGCTTCCTCGTCGAACAGGATGATCTTGGCCATGGTCGTGTTCCTACCTTCCGGTGCTGGATCAGCAAGGGGTGGACCGACCGGCGACGCCCGCGACGGACAGCGCCGCGTGTAAAGGCGCTTCATCGGGATCGATTTAGCACTCTCAAGCCGAGAGTGCTAACTCAGGTGTAGCACTCCCGTGCGCGGAGGGCAAGCTACGAGCCTCCGGCGGCGTCCGCGGCAGCCAGTTCCAGCATTCGCGCGGCGCGCTCGTTCGGACCGCTGCGACTCGCGCGGACCATCGCGGCAGCAGCGACATCGGGTTCCGCATCGGGCGGGATGACCAGGATGTCGATCCGTTCGGTGCCCCACGCGTCGCGCATGGAGATCATCGACGGGTCCTGGTGGGTGAATCCGCCGAGCCGGACCCGGCGGTCCTCGACGTCCAGGCGGCGCGGCACCGGCAGCCAGGAATCGATCCGATATGAGACTCGACTGACGTCCCGAGCGGCCGTCCAGAGCACGTCGAGCAGAGCGGGCAATTCCGCTTCGAGATCACGGGTGCGGGGCCACCAGGCGGCGTCCACGTGCGGCGCCGAGGTCACCGGCTGGCGAAACGAGACACGCGCAGCCGGCGGGGACGGCGGCGGCACGATCGGCCGCTGCGTGGGCGCGGCGAGCAGCGTGGCCGTCGGGCGAGCGGTGGCCCCGGTCATCCGGTCACGACCGCGGTGCGCGTCTCGCCGCAGGCGAGAGCAAGCAGATCCGTGCCCTGCGTCGGACCGGCGTGGATCGCCGCCATCCGAAGCGCCCGCCTCGCCAGGAGCCACGGCGTCTCGGGCGGCACCACCATGACTTGCAGCCGCTCGTACGAGTTGCTGTCCACCAACGTGACCATGTCCGGGTGGTGGTTGTGATAGCCGCTCACCTTGACCGTCCGCGCACCGAACGCGAACTGGCCAGGTGGTGCTGTCCACGCGTCGTCGAGGCGATAGGCGACGAAGGTTGCCTCGAATCCGCAGCCTTGCGCGCTTTGCAGCAGGTGACCCAATTCGGCGGTCAGATTCGACGATCGCGGCCACCATGCCGCGTCGACGTGCGGATTGTGGCGGCGCTGGGGGAGGTCTCGACGTCGGGTGAAGCGGCGCGTCGAGGCGTGGCTCTGCGCGGGCGGCGAATCGTCGTTGAGCGGGATGGCCATCGTGGGCCCCGATCTGGTCGGCTGCGACCAGTCATGAATCACCAGAGCCTGTAGCCGGAATCGAATGGCCGACATGCGAGAGGGCCCAGCGCTTCCCACTCTACGCGACCGTGACACGGCAGCCCGGCCCTCCGCTGTCCGCGTACGACCCGTGATGTCGATTCGGGCACCCCTGACGGGTCGGCGCTCGGCGAGTGATGATCTTGATCGTGTGGTTCGGCGCGCGACACCGACTCGACGCCCGCAACCGATCCCGTTCGGCTCAGCACGGAGCTGGCAGCAACGCATGCCGACCCAGCGGCCGAACTTGTGGCCGACCTCCAGCAGGGTGTCGACCAACGCGAACGTCGGCGACGCCACAATGGTAAGCATCAAACCCGGTGCCCCTGATCTTTCGAAGAGGAACACCGGGCGCGACGCTGAGCGAGTAAACCCACACCCCCCACGGGGTTCCGGTCGCCGGAGCTTTCGCTAGCCGCCGACCTGCTCAAGGCCAACCGTAGACCCATTGTGGCCCGCGTGCCGGATCGCCGACGTCGACTTTCGCCGGTCACCGCGTCGCGCCCGGCCCTGGGGAGGTCGGATCCGGCAGCGCACGGGCCAATTCAGGGGAAGCCGGGTTTCCGGTCGGTCAGCCTCACCATCTACGCGGAGTCGAGCGCATCACGGCGCCGATCACGGCCGACGGCGTGGGCCCGTCGTCGGACGGGGCGGCGGCTGGCCATCTGTAATGAGGACGTCAAGCAACGGCCGATCACCGGATTCGCTCTCGCGAAACAGCGCCCACAGTTCCCGACCAAGGTCTGTGTAGGCGATGCCGCAGGCGTCGGACGATGTCTGGATCAATCGGAATCCCATGCTCTGCACGTGCATCCGGGCGTCGTTTTCGGAGAGGATCGGACGGTCGTCTAACAGGGACAGCCGAAACCGACCAGGGTCTGCCGAGAGCGATAACGTCATGGTCGTGCTGTTGGCGATCAACGAACTGGTGACCAGTTCGCTCGCGCACAGCACCATGTCATGGGCGAGCCCGTCGCGCGCGTAGCCGTCTGGCGTCCTGGTCCTCGCCAGGATCAGGCGGACCCACGCCCGCGCCATGCGCGGCGCACTGTCGTTACATGCCAGTTGCTGGCTGTGCAGAGGCATCGGCCTCGCCGCCCGCCGAAGGTCTGGAAGCGGCGTCGTAGAAACGCCCTGATACCCGATACGCTACGCCTGCTTCCGCGGACCGCCACCGACTTCCTCGAGTTCGCCTCGGTCGGATGCACCCAGCTTGCGCATCAACGACGACACATGACTTTCGACCGTTCGCTTCGAGATGTACAGCACATCCGCGATCTCCGCGTTCGTGAAACGATCCATCACGAGCACCAGCACCTCACCCTCACGGCGCGTGATTGCAAATCGATCAAGCCTGCGGCGAAGCGCGTCAACTGACGACTCTCGGGAAACGAGTCGCCGATCCCTCCGGCCCAAGCCGTCATCACTGCCACCTGCGGCCCGGTCGCGCTCGTCGGCGGCCCGGTCGCGTTCGTCGGCGGCCCGGTCGCGTTCGTCGGCGGCCCGGTCGCGTTCGTCGGCGGCCCGGTCGCGTTCGTCGGCGGCCCGGTCGCGTTCGTCGGCGGCCCGGTCGCGCTCGTCGGCATCTCGTTGCGTAGGGCGACCTTTCCCAGACCTCCCTTCAGCCATCTAACAGGCGAGATTCCGATTCCGAAAGGCCTATCTGGACCTCCGCCAATTTCGTGAAGGCATGCACTATGAGGAGTAGTCATGCCGGAGAAGCGCAGGAAGTTCGACGCGGAGTTCCGCGAGGGCGCGGTGCGGCTGGTGCAGGAGACCGGTAAGCCGATCGCGCAGGTCGCTCGTGATCTTGGGATCAACGAGGGCACGCTCGGCAACTGGGTCGCTCGTGAGCAGGCCAGCCGCAACGGAACCGACCTGTCCAAGGACGATCTCGAGGAGCTCAAGCGGCTGCGGGCCGAGAACGCCGAGCTGCGGATGGAGCGCGATGTCCTCAAGCGCTCCGTGGTCCTGTGGGTGAAGGAGGCGACGAAGTGAGCGTGGCACGCTTCATCGCCGACCAGAGGACGAACTACCGCGTGTCTGTCGCGGTGTGCTGCGCGATCCTCGGCCTGTCGGTCGGCTGGTTCTACAAGTGGATCAAGACATCGGTGACCGGGCAGCAGCGTCGCCGCCGCGAGCTGGACGTCAAGGTCGCCGAGCTGTTCGCCGCATCCGGGCAGAGCTACGGCTCGCCGCGCATCCACCGCGACCTGCTCGATGCCGGCTGGCGAGTCGGTGAGAACACCGTCGCCGAATCGATGCGCCGGCAAGGCTTCTTTGGCCGCAAACCGAAGCGGCGGCGAGGCTTGACCAAGCAGGACAAGACCGCGCCGGTCTTCCCGGATCTGTTGCGCCGCGACTTCAGCGCCGCAGCGCCGAACCGCAAGTGGTGCGGGGACATCACCGAGATACCGACCGGCGAGGGCAAGCTCTACCTGGCCACCGTGCTCGACCTGTATTCCCGCCGGCTGCTGGCCTGTCCGATGTCCGAACACCCCGACCGCTGGCTGGCCATCGCCGCGATCAAGATCGCTGCCGCGTCCCGGGGCGGTCGCGACCAGATCGAGGTTGTCATCTTCCACACCGACCGCGGATCGACCTACACGGCCAGCGATTTCACCGCCGTCAGCGGACGGCTCGGCATCCGACAGTCGATGGGTCGAGTCGGGTCGTGCTTCGACAATGCCGCCGCCGAGTCGTTCTGCTCCACCCTCGAGTACGAGGTGCTGTCCCGCCACAGGTTCGCGACCAAGGCCGAGGCCCGCCAGGGCGTGCTCGCCTGGTGCCACGACTTCTACAACACCCGACGACGACACAGCAGCGCAGCGCTGCTCGCTCCCGCCGAGTTCGAGAAGATCACCGCTGACCAACCGGCAGCGGCATAACCGAAACCTTCACGATCTCGGGGGAATCCCAATATGGATGGTCGTTTGCCGCGCGGTCATCGGCCCGATCCGGTTGATTGATCGTGGTTGGCGGGTCCAGATCCGGTTGGTTGATCTTCGTCCAGGCGGCCACGAGGCGGAACGGCTCGCGGGGTTCGTTGCTGGCGCCGACGGTTGCGGGGCGGGCCGGCTCTGGGGAGGGATCGGGTCGGGCTGAGCGGCTCGGTGGGGGAGTGGCCGAGCGTCATGGCGGTGGCGTTGGCCGCGAAGGTGGTCGTGGACCGGCGTGTGTCGTGCTGCGTCCGGCGGCGGTGCCCGGCTTCGTCGGGCCTTCGACCGGTCGATCTGCCCGTCGACAGCTCGCGGAGGTGTGCGCCGGGGCGTTCCCGGCCGCGTACGTCGAGATTGATCGCGCTCCCGCGGGGCGTGCCGGCTTCGGCGACGCAGGGTTTCGCGGAGCCGATGCAGATCATCGGCCCACGAGATTTGTCCGTCGTTTGTCCGTGGGGCGCGCCCGACACGATCCGACACCAGCGGATACGAGATGCACGAATCCCAGGTATCACGGGGATATGTGGTGTCGTCACGGGTCGCGCAGGGCTGCTTA
>DASSEQ010000367.1:0-4166 GCA_035695245.1 Mycobacteriales bacterium
GGAAGGGCTGCCGCGTGCCGTCATCCTCACCGCTGAGCACGACCCGCTGCGCGACGACGGCCGCCTCTACGCCGAGCGTCTGCTCGATGCTGGCATCCCGGTGGAGTACCGCAACTACGTGACTATGGGGCACGGTTTCTTCTCCACGCCCAAGCTGTGCCGCGACAGCGAGCAGGCCCTCAGCGACCTTGTCGAGTTAAGCCGTTCGCAGCTGACCTGAACCAACCGGTTCACGGCGCCATGCGCTAGTCCTTTCGGCGCGTTGCCAAACGACGCGCCGATCACCGGCATCCGCTCGGCGCGACACGGCTCTGGAACAGGCTTGCCACGTGAGGAGCACCGCGTGTCAGCCGGCCTGTGCCCGAATGGGCTGACTCTCGCACCGCAGTCGGACGGCACTGTCCTCCCAGTTCACCGACAGACGTAGCCCCGTCGCACGGTTCCCTTCCACAAGCAGTTGCCGAAGTACATGAACCCCAGAGAGAACCTCGAAGCGGCGTACTACTCCCCGCAGAAGATGTGGGGTTCGGACCTCTCTGGCGTGCTCGCGCCCGTCATTGCAAGATCGCAGAGTGGGACTGTCTCATTCCCTGCGGCGGCTAGACGACGCCGTCTTGCCAGGGAGCTGGCTGAAGAGTGATCCGCTGCGGGCAGCACTCGTATACCTGTACGGCGTTTCGGTCCTGGCCGTCGTCGGGATCGTCGTCGAACTCGTCTGGGACTACCCCTTGCTGTTGATCCTCGCTGGCGTCAACGTCGTCTTCGGGACCCTGCACCTTTCAACCGCCTTGCGGGATCGTTCCGAGTAGACGCCGGTACCTACCTTGATCGGCGACGCGACCTCGAACCAGACTCGGCGCGTGGCGACGGGCGATCAACTGCGGCAGTTGGACGTTCGCTTCGAAGCGTGGACTGCCCGTGTCATCGGTGAACGCCGGGGCGGGGTGATGAGACGGACGATCGGCTGCCTCTGCCTCTTGGCCGCCGTACTTGATGTTGCCCTCGCGCTGGCACGCCTGTCGTCTCCGGCGACTGCCACTCCCGCGATTCTGCTCGTCCTTCTAGGCGTCAGGTTCCTGCGGAGTACGCCTCAGAGCAACCGCTGAGAAGCGCCGACGAGGTGTTGATCACGTACACACTGGCGCCGTGAGTAGCAGCCGGGTTCGATCCGCTGGTGAGATGCGCCTTCTGTCGAACGACGAGTACATCTGTGCGCTCGGTTGGCGGGCCCGGCGTCGGCTTGTGTTGTCGAGCCTCAGACGGGGCGAAGTTTCTGACGCTTGGCTCTGGCTACGCCGTCGTCCGACTGCCGGGTAGGTGCCTTCTCCAGTGCACTCAGCATGTGGCCGCATCTAACGAAGCAACCGCGTTTATTGTGCGCCCGCAGCTGACTGTCTGAATGCAGCGAAGCGGCACCTCCCGACAGCTCACGAACGTGATCAACTTCGAGGCTTTGCGGCCGCAACTGAGCGGAGCGCTGCCGCCAGAGGCGCGAGGTTGATCACGTTCGTGAGTGAGAGAGAGCGCCAGTTGCTTCGCCGAACACGTCGGTAGACCGACCGGGCTTGTCGACACAACTGGGGCCAAAAGCACTATGGACAGCCCGCAGATCGCAAGTAGAAGTCGGGGACGCACAGAAGCCAGATGCCCCGCTCACCCGGTGCTCTCACATGCCGGCTAATGGATCACCACCTTAGAGGCGCTACAGCTTGCGCGCTTGGAGGCCGCCTCTGGTCACCGGGTAGGGCGTCTTGAACGCCAAGACGTTGAAGATCGTCAGCGGAAGCCACAAGCCCCAGCCGAGCACGAATCCCACGGCCGAGCCGGTGTTGCGAACGCTCTGTGGCCGGAGCGCCAGGGCGTCCGTTAGGTATCGCGACGCCTCCCGCCCCATCCGGTAGCCCATCGTCCATGTGAGCCACAGGAAGCCGCCCACGCCGACCAGCCAGAGGACGAAAAGCACTCAGTCATCCTCGCAGAGCAAGTGTCTCGCCAGGTCATGCAACGGCACCCCTTACGCGCTGTTGACCGGGCACCCACCCCAAGACTGGTAGTGCAGGAACGTCTCAATCCACGTTCCGCCTTCGTCGCACGCTCCCGTGGCTGACGCCATGTGCCCCTCGCCCGTCGCTGCGATCAAGAACCGCGACGGCAAGCCGAACTGGGGCCACTCCCGTTCCGGCGTTCGGGCATCCTCGTCAACGAGCTGGTCAACGGGCTGCCGTGCACCCTGCCGGTACAGAAAGAACCGCCCTGGTCCGTCCTCCCCGCGCCAGTCACTGAACGGCTGGTCGCAGGCGGGGCAGCGAATGTCACTCGGCTCGTAGTGGTCGTATGTCGCCACGGGAACAGTCTGCCGAGGGCCACCGTTGGCGGGCTAGTGCCTACGGGTCAGTGCACAAGAACGCCGGCACCGGAGCAGGCGCACCGAACAACGGATGCATGTATTCGCGGTCTTACACGACTCCGGAGCAGCTCGCTGGCCGCCCGACGCCGCGACACGGCGCCTCTCCCACGGCAAGCCGGACAGGTGGGCTGGCCCTGTCAGCCCTGTCCGCGGGGTCCCACGTAGAGGCCCAGCGCAAGCACCACAAAGCCGCACAGGATCAAGAACCCACCGACCAACGACGCCCACCACCGTCCGAGTGGCAGGAGCCCGCCGCCACCAACGGCGACAAGCGCCGCCGCTGTCATCCACCAACGATCCGCCACGTAGGCACGTCGGGCCCTGACTGGGTTTGGCCATCGCACGGAGTGACCATGCCGCGTGATGCCGTGGATCGGCACTGTCTCAACGACATTTGGGGCGAGGATCGTCGCTTCTGCTGAGTCAGAGAGCGTGAATCACGACGCTCGGAAGGTCGCGGGCTAGCCGCTGCAGGTCATTGGGATCGCTCGTGAGTATGACGGCGCCGCCGAGACCGCCCGCGGTTGCGACAACGATGGCGTCAACGGCCCCAGCGTCGGAGCGGGTTGAACCGAGTAGCGATCCGGCAGCGCGGGCTAGCGGCTCATCGATGGGCACTATCTCGCCGACGGCCGCCAATACCCGGTTCACCGAAGCATCTCTGGCGCTGCCCCGAACGGTCTCGGTGACAACGACGGATGGCACCAGCACTGGGACGCCTCGTCGGACCGCTGTCGAGAGCACCGCTCGCGCATTGATGTCATCTCGAGATAAGGCGATCACCGCGCCGGAATCGAGCACCAGACGGGCCGGGGTCCCTCTCGATTGCCTCGGCGCGCGCGTTACGCGTCGGGCCACAGTCGGTCAGCTTCAGCGAGGGCGTCGGCCGGTATCGGGCCGCTTCGCACGTCGGCTGTCGCAAGCCACTCCTCAAGGCGATCGCGCTGTAGTCGAAGCCGAAGAGCGTCGGAGACGTATCGCGACAGCCCGCGCTGTCCAACGTGCCGCTTAGCCTCGTCGACCAAGTTGGTGTCGAGCGTCAGCGAAAGCTTGGTCGTGGCCATAGCGTCATCCTACTACTTAGGCGATAGTTGGTCCAACGCCACGTCACGGCACTTCATCGGCCTCCGCCTGTGTGTTCAGTCAACGACAATCAGCTGACTCGACCCCTTTGCCGGTGTAGAGCGCGGTTCCCCAGTTGGCTGGCTGGGCCTGTAGGACCCGGATCTTCAAGGAGCGAGTGCCACCGCGGCATCCGTTGTCGATGAATGCCAGGGCCCTGCCGCTGCACGGCCCGCCCTCCTCGCCTCCCGGGAGGCTTTCCACCCAGCGTCCTTTGTCGCATCGAATTACCACGGTGAACGCCTGGTCTTGCGGAACGGAGACATGGAAGGTGAAGGCGCGCTTGTCGCTGCTGACTTCTGCCGTCTTGACCAATGGAGCATTCATCACGAAGCCGCCGGTGTACCGGGCCGGAAAGAACCCTTGTGTCGCGGCGGGTGGGTCGGAGGCACTGCAGGCAACGACGATCGCGGGCGCAAGGACTGACAGCACCGTACTGACTGGGCGCACGCGGCGAACCATAACCCGTGACTAGATCCTTCGGATGAGTGCAGAGAAACGCCGGCTGCGCGGCCGTCGGCACGTCGCTATCGGACGTAGTGAAGCGGCAGCTATTCAGCCCTCATTGCTCCGGGCCCGTCGCGCGGAACTCTTCTGTCGCATGGATGAGGGCGTCGACCGCTTCGATCGCTAGCGA
>DASSEQ010000368.1:0-12641 GCA_035695245.1 Mycobacteriales bacterium
GCGGTTCGGCGGACCATGCGTCCGGTGAAGACGCTCACCGAGACAGCCGAGCAGATCGCGCAGACTCGGGACCTCACCCTGCGGATCTCGTCGTTCGGCAACGACGAGCTGGGACGGCTTGCCTCGACGTTCAACTCGATGCTCGACGAGCTCGAGCGGTCACTCGGAGCTCAGCGCCAACTCGTGCTGGATGCGAGCCACGAGCTGCGCACCCCGCTCGCCAGCCTGCGGACGAACGTCGAGGTGCTGGCCGACATCGAGCGGTTGTCGCCGGATCAGCGCAAGGCGGTGCTCACCGGCATCGTGTCGCAGCTCGAAGAGCTGACCGGGCTCGTTGCCGACGTGGTCGAGCTGGCTCGCGGCGAAGCCGCGCCGGGACTTTACGACGACGTCGGCCTTGACGAGTTGGTCGAGCGCGCGGTCGACCGCGCCCGGCGACACTGGCCGGCGGTGGACTTCCGGGTCGAGACAGTGCCGGTCCGAGTGCGCGGGGTCGCCAACCGTCTCGACCGAGCGGTCGCGAACATGCTCGACAACGCAGGCAAGTTCAGTCCGCCGACCTCGATCGTGGAGGTTCGGCTTTTGCATGACGGGGTGCTGACCGTTGCCGATCGCGGCCCTGGTGTGCCGGAGCAGTCGTTGCCGTTCGTCTTCGACCGCTTCTATCGCGCCGACGAGGCGCGAGCGATGCCGGGTTCTGGGCTCGGCCTTGCGATCGTGAAGCAGGTTGTCGACGAGCACGGCGGCACGATCTCGCTCACCAACCGCCCCGGGGGTGGCGCGATCGCGACGATGACGATGCCGATCGACGCCGAGGTGCTGACCAGCGCTCCGCGCCCGACGGAGAGCACGCTCTTTCGCTGAAACCAGCAGGCGCAGCAAAGTGACGCCTTAAGGTCGGGGCGTGTCGTGGCTGCACCTGGATGTGCGCAGCGCGTCCATCTCGGCTGCGGCCCTCCTCATGCTGGCGCTCACCGCGCGGCCGTGGCCACACCGGTGGACCCGCTGGATCTCCGCAGCGGCGTACGAGACGGGTCTGGTTTGCGCGCTCTTCGCGCTCTGGCAGGTGGCCAACGGACTGACCCATACAGCGCACTCCGGCGGCATCTCGCACGGCCTTGCGGTGTGGCACGCCGAACGGTGGTTGCATCTGCCCAGCGAGACGTTGCTGCAGAAGCTGTTCATCCATCAGTCATGGCTCGTGCGTGCCGCCAACTACTACTACGCAACGGCTCATCTCACCGGCATGTTCGTGTTCCTGGTCTGGCTCTGGCTTCGCCACCGCGACCAATACGCGAGATGGCGCAACGTTCTAGTGCTCTTCACCGGCATGGCGCTACTCATCGAGATGATTCCCGTCGCGCCGCCTCGGCTGCTGCCGCACACGGGACTCGTGGACACGGCGATGGCCTACGGACAGAGCGTCTACGGGTTCGTGGGCAGCGATTTCGCCGATCAGTACGCCGCACTGCCCTCCATCCACGTCGGCTGGGCGGTGTTGATCGGCGTCGCCGTCTGGAAGTCCAGCACGGGCATGTGGCGTGCGGTCGGCGCTTGCCACGCCGCGCTGACGATCTTCGTTGTCGTGCTCACTGCCAACCACTATTGGCTGGACGCAGTTGCGGCGAGTGCAGTGCTTGCCTTGGCTATGGCCGGCGAACTCGGTATCAGGAGGCTCAGATCCAGCAGGGCGCGCTCTCTTGGTGCTGGTCCCGCTTCGGATCGTTGTTACACGTATCCAGCCACATCCGGTCGTGCCACTGCTGATAGGTGATGACCTGCGCGGACAGCACCGGATAGAAGTAGGCAAAGTTCCAGATCACTCCGCCGAGATAGACGGCGACAGCGCCGGCGCCGATGAACCTGCGCACCGTGGCGGCCGTATGTCGGCCGATCACCATGCCGATCGCCATCGTCAGTGCGAGCACCATGAACGGCACATCGGGCAGCAGGTAGAAGAGGAACATCGTCCGGTGGCAGTCCGACGCGGGACTGCAGCCGGTCACTGTCTGGGCCTCATCGAAGACCCAGGAGAAATATCCGGCGCAGAAGCTGAGCAGGATGGCCGCTGCTCGCCAGTCGAACCGTCCGATCATGCGCCACGCGACGGCGATTAGTGCCGGGATCGACAGCCACCAGATGGCCGGCGTGCCGATGCCGAGCACCTCCTGCGAACACGACGAGGCGCCACAGCCGTGCGGCGCTTCGTAGTAGTAGGCGACCGGCCGTGCCAGCAGCAGCCAGCCCCAAGGATTGGACAGATAGGGGTGGGTGGCGTGCAGGCCGGAGTGGAAGTTGTAGATCTCACGGTGGTAGGTCAGCCAACCGTGGAAGACGGCCCAGTCGTGGGCCAACCAGGACTGACCCGGATGGACATACCGATCGTGGTCCCAGGCATGCGCGCCGTCGGAGAGGAACCAACCGGTCCAGGACACGAGGTAGACGACGGCAGCAAGAACGATGAACGGCACCAGCGCATAGACGCCGTCGTACAGGATTGCGTCCCGCACCGGCTGGCGTGAACCGGCGACACGTCGCGCTCCCGCGTCCCACCAAACCGCGAGCAGCAGGAAGAGCGGTACCCAGAAGATGCCGTCCCACTTCGTTGCCATCGCGGCGCCGAGGCAGAACCCGCACACCCAGCGCCAGGGACGGAAGACGACGAAGCTGCGAATCCCACGGCCGCTCTCGCCGCCGCTGTCGAGCCGTGCGAGCAGACGTTTTCTGCCGTCGTCACGATCGATGACAAGAGCGCCGAACGCCGCAAGCACCCAGAACATCAAGAAGATGTCCAGCATCGACGTGCGGCTCTGAACGAACTCGAGGGCGTCGAAGGACAGCAGCAACGCGGCGACGCAACCAAGGACGTTGGACCTGAACAGCCTCCGCGCGATGCGGGCGATGAGCAGCACCGAGATGGTGCCGACGACGGCACTGGAGAACCGCCATCCCAGCGGGTGGTTGCCGAACAAGCCTTCGCCTACGGCGATCATCCACTTGCCGAGCGGTGGGTGCACGATGAATCCCGGCGCCTGGTCGTGCTTCCCGGAGTCCAGCTCGACGCCGTGGTGCAACAGGTTCCACGCGTCGTGCGCGTAGTAGACCTCGTCGAAGACCTTGCCGCTCGGTCGAGTGATCCGGAAGAACCGCAGGAACCCGGCGAGACCGGTGATCAGCAGCGGGATCAGCCAGCCCCACATCACGTCGCGGGGGATGCGGGTGGTCAGGCGGCGGCCGACACGCTCCCGGAGCTCGCTGTCCGGCGCGGCAGCGACTGCAACGGCGCTGGACATGCGGTCATCGTATTTGCCGGCGGGGAGCGGCCAGGAGAATGGCACGGTGCCTGTTGTCGTGGTGTCCACCCCGATCGGCAACGTCGGCGACGCCAGCGACCGGCTCCGCGACGTGCTTCGCAGTGCGGATGTGATCGCTGCCGAGGACACGCGCCGGACGCGGCGGCTGCTGTTGGCGTTGAAGATCGAGCCGCAGGGTCGGCTGGTCAGCCACTACGAGCACAACGAGGAGCAGCGGGTCGAGACACTTCTGGCCGAGGTCCGGCAGGGCCGGACCGTCGCTGTGGTCACGGACGCCGGCACTCCGCTGGTCTCGGATCCCGGCTATCGGCTCGTCAGGGCGGCTGCCGCGGAGGGACTTCCCGTCCAGGTCGTGCCGGGCCCGTCAGCGGTGACCGCGGCGCTGGCAGTTTCCGGGTTGGCGGTCGACCGGTGGTGTTTCGAGGGGTTCCTACCGAGACGCGCGGCCGAACGCCGCCGCCTGCTCGTGTCCCTGGCGCAGGAGCGGCGGACGATGGTCTTCTTCGAGGCCCCGCATCGGCTGGCGGCGACACTCGCCGACCTGACCGCGGAGTTCGGTGGGCAGCGGGCCGCGGCGGTGTGCCGCGAGCTGACGAAAGTGCATGAAGAGGTGCGCCGCGGTGAACTGTCCGCGTTGGCGGAGTGGGCGACGGCCGGCGAACCACGAGGGGAGATCACCCTGGTCGTTGCCGGCGCAGCCGCCGCGCCGGACCAGGCGACGGACGAAGAGCTTGCCGCCGAGGTGCGCAGCCGGGTCGCGTCGGGTGAGTCACGCCGGGACGCTGTCGCAGCGGTGGCCGAGGCGCACGGGGTGCCCCGGCGCCGGGTCTATGCGTTGGCGCACGACTGACGCGCAAATTCCGATCGACGTCGCTCACTAGGCTGGCGATATGTCCCGCCGCATCCTCGCTGCCGTCGCGTGGCCTTACGCCAACGGGCCGCGGCACATCGGTCACGTGGCGGGGTTCGGCGTGCCCTCGGACGTGTTCAGCCGCTATCAGCGCCTCGCCGGCAACGAGGTCCTCATGGTCAGCGGCACTGACGAGCACGGCACCCCGATCACCGTGCAGGCGGACAAGGAAGGCGTCTCGCCGCGCGATCTGGCCGACCGCTACAACCGCGTCATTGCGGAGGATCTGCAGCAGCTGGGTTTGTCCTACGACTTGTTCACGCGTACGACGACTCGCAACCACTACGCAGTGACGCAGGAGCTGTTCAAGCAGATCTTCGACAACGGCTACATCGTCGAGCGCCCGACACTGTCCGCGATCTCACCGTCGACCGGACGCACACTGCCGGACCGCTACATCGAGGGCACCTGTCCCATCTGCGGTTACGACAGCGCCCGCGGTGACCAATGCGACAACTGTGGCAACCAGCTCGATCCGGAGCAGCTGATCAACCCCCGCAGCCGGATCAACGGCGAGGCACCGAAGTTCGTCGAGACACCGCATTTCTTCCTCGACCTGCCCGCATTCGCCGACGCTCTCGGCTCGTGGTTGCAGTCGCGCTCCGACTGGCGTCCGAACGTGTTGAAGTTCTCGCTCAACCTCGCCGCGGATCTCAAGCCACGAGCAATCAGTCGCGACCTCGACTGGGGTGTGCCGATCCCGTTGCCGGATTGGCAGGATCGTTCGGACAAGAAGCTGTACGTGTGGTTCGACGCCGTGATCGGCTACCTCTCGGCCAGTGTCGAGTGGGCGCGCAGGATCGGCGACCCGGACCGTTGGCGCGCCTGGTGGACGGACCCGGATGCCGAGTCCTACTACTTCATGGGCAAGGACAACGTCACGTTCCACACCGTCATCTGGCCTTCGATCCTGCTGGGCTACGACGGTGGTGGGACCCATGGCGGTCAACCCGGTCGACTCGGCCGTCTCGAGCTGCCCACCGAAGTGGTCTCGAGCGAGTACCTCACGATGGAAGGCCGCAAGTTCTCCTCGAGCCGCAGTGTGGTCATCTACGTGCGCGATGTGCTCTCCCGATATGCGCCGGATGCCCTGCGTTATTACCTGTCAGCGAACGGCCCGGAGAACCAGGACACCGATTTCACCTGGGCCGAGTTCGTGCGACGCAACAACGACGAGCTCGTCGCGGCTTGGGGCAATCTCGTCAACCGTTCGCTGTCGTTCACGGCGAAGAACATCGGTGAGGTCCCGGCCGCCGGCGAGCTGATCGACGTCGACAACGCACTGCTGGCCACGACGCGTAGCGCCTTCGCTGCCGTCGGCAGCGACCTCGACCGGTCGCGCATCAAGGCGGCGATCAACGAGTCGATGCGTGTCGTCGCCGAGACGAACAAATATCTCAGCGAGCAGGCGCCGTGGAAGCTCCGCGAAACCGACCCAGATCGGATGCGCACGATCCTGCACGTCGCGCTGCAGGCCGTCAGCGACTGCAACACGCTGTTGGCGCCGTTCCTGCCGCATTCGTCGCAGCGTGTCCACGAGTTGTTGGGTCGCGACGGCGCGCTGACGGCTGTGCCGGAGCTGCGCGAGGTCGACGACCTCGACGGTGGCCCGTCGTACCCGATCATCACCGGTGACTACACGACTGCGGCACGTTGGGAGTCGGTGGACATCAAGCCCGGTGCGGTGATCGAGCCACCCACGCCGTTGTTCGCGAAGCTGGACCCGTCCGTGGTCGACGAAGAGCTGCAACGGTTGGAAGCTGGTGACTAGAGGCACAGGTCGAATCGGCGAGCCGCCGCCGGCGCCAGATCCACTGGCGGCGCCTGCGCTCGACTCGCACTGTCATCTCGACCTCATGGAGGTCGAGATCGCGGACGCCGTCTCGGCTGCGAATGCGGTGGGAATCGCGCGCATGGTGACCGTCGGTATCGACGTGCCGACCTCGCGTTGGCAGGTCGATGTTGCTGCGGAGCATGAAGCCGTTTTTGCAGCGGTTGCGATCCATCCGAACGAAGCGCACGCTGCCGACGAGCTGGCTTGGGACGCAATCGCGGACCTTGCCACGCATCCGAAGGTCGTAGCCGTCGGCGAGACGGGACTGGACCATTTCCGCACCTCGGAAGATGGCTGGAAAAAGCAAGAAGAGTCGTTTCGCCGCCACATCGCGATCGCCAAGCAAGCCGACAAGGCGTTGGTCATTCACGATCGTGACGCGCATGACGATGTGCTGAGGGTGCTCAGTGAAGAAGGGCCACCGGAGCAAGTGGTCTTTCACTGTTTCAGTGGTGATTCCGACTTTGCGCTGCGCTGCGCCGAGCACGGCTACCTGATGTCGTTCGCCGGCAACGTGACGTTCGGCAACGCGCAGCAGCTGCGCGATGCGGTAGCGGTCGCGCCGCGCGAACTGATCCTTGTCGAGACGGATGCGCCGTTCCTGACACCGATGCCTTATCGGGGCCGCCCGAACGCGCCCTATCTCGTGCCGATCACGGTGCGCGCGATCGCAGCCGTGCGCGGAGAAGACGAGGCGGAGGTCGCGGCTGCGATCACCGCCAACGCCATGCGGGCGTTCGGTTGGAACTGATGTCCCTTCAGTCACACCAGTAACGCCGCTGTCACAAGTCCACGGGTCTGATGTTGTGACCGGTCACGGATCGAGGCCTACCTGAATTGCCTAGTCCCTCACCTGATCGTTAGGTTTTCCAACGACCTAGGCCCTGGACCGTCGGGCCCTCGACCTCGGGAGACGTGTGCGCCGCTCGCCACGCGCCATCATCGTGTTCGTCGCGATCGTCGCAGCCTTCGGCAGCGCCGTCACAGCGTTCGCGACGATGGACAAGACAGTGCGCCTCGACGTCGACGGGCAGCACTTCGCCGTACGCACGTTCGCCGGCAACGTTGCCGGGGTCTTGCGCAAGGCGCACCTCGCGATCGGGCCGCACGACACAGTCGCACCCGATGCAACCGCACCCGTGCGCAACGAATCGACCGTGGTGGTGCGCCACGGCCGCCTGCTCACGTTGCAGGTTGATGGTCAGCCGCGACACGTGTGGGTGACGGCGCTGTCGGTCGACGAAGCCCTTGACCAGCTCGGCCTGCGGCAGACCGGCGAGTTCGTCTCCGTGTCGCGCTCGCTCGGCATCCCGCGCACCGGACTCGCGTTGAGTCTGCGACTTCCGCAGCAGATCACCGTGCTGGTCGACGGACGGCGCATGGTCACCACGACAACGGCGCCGGATGTCGCGACGTTGCTGGGGCAGCTGCGGGTGCGGATGGGAAAGCTCGACCACATCAGCGTCCCGCTTGCGACCTACCCCACTGCTGGGATGGTCGTTGCGATCGACCGCATTTCCCGGCGCACGATCACTACTGATCTGCCGATCGCCTTCCATACGAGCTACGTCAAGACCTCCGCGCTTTATGTCGGTGACTCGCGTGTCTCGCGGGCCGGCGCCCCGGGGTTGCGCGAGAACACCTTCCAGCTCACCTGGAAGAACCACAAGCTGGCCGCACGCAAGCTGGTGCACAGCGTCGTGCGGGCGAAGCCGACGACCCAGGTCGTCGAGGTCGGCACGAAACCGAAACCTCGTTACGCACCGGCCGCCGACGGTCTCAACTGGCACGCCTTGGCGGAGTGTGAGTCGGGCGGCAACCCGCGCGAGGTGTCGAGCAACGGCGAATATCGCGGGCTCTACCAGTTCACGATGGGCACCTGGCACGACGTCGGCGGGTCAGGCGACCCGATCGACGCATCCTCGGACGAGCAGACCTACCGCGCGCAGATTCTCTACCGGCGCGTCGGCGACTCCGCCTGGCCCACATGCGGGCACTACCTGTATTCCTGACCATGTGACCGCTCTGCTCGGCGCCGGCGACATCCGCCGGCTGGCCGCGGCGTACGACGTGCACCCCACCAAGCGGCTCGGCCAGAACTTCGTCGTCGACGCCAACACCGTGCGCCGAATCGTGCGCGCTGCGCGGCTCGCTCCAGACGACGTCGTCGTCGAAGTCGGACCCGGTCTGGGCTCGTTGACGCTCGGTCTGCTCGAACATGCGCGCCGAGTTGTCGCCGTCGAGATCGATCCGGTGCTCGCGGCGGCGTTGCCGACGACGGTCGCGGAGCGCGCGCCCGAGCGGGCTGACCGCTTGGAGGTCGTCGCCGCTGACGCGCTGACCGTGCGCACGTTGCCAGGGCCACCGCCGACAGCGCTGGTCGCGAACCTTCCCTACAACGTGGCTGTGCCGGTGGTGCTGCACCTGCTGGAAGTCCTGCCGTCGCTGCGGCATGGCTTGGTCATGGTCCAGGCCGAAGTGGCGGATCGCCTGGTCGCGGCGCCAGGCTCGCGCACCTACGGGATCCCGAGCGTCAAGGTGGCGTGGTGGGCAGAGGCGCGACGGGCTGGTTCGGTGCCGCGCGGCGTGTTCTGGCCGGTGCCCAACGTGGACTCCGCGCTGGTCGCCTTGACCCGGCGCGAGCCGCCGCCCACGGTCGCCACCCGCGAGGCTGTGTTCGCCCTGGTGGACGCGGCGTTCGCGCAGCGACGCAAGTCACTGCGTGGAGCTCTGGCGTCGGTCTACGGCGGCGTCGAGGCCGCCGCGGCCGCACTGGCCACTGCGGGGATCGACCCGACCGCGCGTGGCGAGGTGCTCGGTGTGGGCGATTTCGCCCGATTGGCCGAGGCGGAACCGGGCTCATCGGGTCCCCCGTAGCATCGCCTGCGTGACGGAGCCACCGCCCCCGCTCCGGCCTGCACCACCGCTGCGTCCACGATTCCCGGGTCCGGGAGCCGTGACGGTGCGCGTGCCGGCGAAGATCAACTTGCATCTGGGCGTCGGCGATGTCCGCAAGGACGGCAAGCACGAGCTCGTCACGGTCTACCAAGCCGTTTCGTTGTACGACGAGGTGCGCGTCGAGCCGGACGACCGCCTGTCGGTCGCGGTCGTCGGTGAAGGAGCGGGCGAGGTGCCGCTCGACAGCGACAACCTGGCCGCGCGAGCGGTGCTGTCCGCGGCGACCGTTGCCGGCCGCGAGCCACATCTGAAGGTGACCATCCGCAAGGGCATTCCGGTCGCGGGTGGCATGGCCGGCGGGTCGGCTGACGCCGCGGCCGCGCTCGTCGCTGCAGATGCTCTGTGGGGCACCGGGCTGGACAGGGTCGTGCTGGAAGGGCTGGCGGCCGGACTGGGCAGCGATGTGGCCTTCCTGCTCGGGGGAGGCAACGCACTCGGCACCGGACACGGCGAGCAGATCTCCCCGGTGCTCGGCACCGGTGAGTTCCACTGGGTGCTGGCGCTGGCGGACTTCGGTCTGTCGACCGGGGCTGTCTACGGCGAGTTCGACCGGATGCTCGCGGCCGCCAAGATCACGCCGATCGGCTCGCCCGATGGAGTGCTGTCGGCGTTGCGCGCGGGCGACACCGTGGCCTTGGGGTTGTCGCTGGCCAACGACCTTCAGCCGGCCGCGTTGGCGTTGCGTCCACAACTGGCGCGTGTGCTCGACGCCGGCCGAGAGCTCGGTGCAGTCGGCGGTGTCGTCAGCGGTTCGGGTCCGACGGTCGCGCTGCTCGCTCGCTCGGCAACGGAGTCGGTGCGGATCGCATCCGCGTTGGCCGGACTCGGTGTCTGTCGCACCGTGCGACGCGTCGACGGTCCTGTCGCCGGAGCGCGCGTCGTCACCGGTGACTCTTCTCCGGCCTGACGGTCAGATCGGGTCGTTCGAGTGGCACGCGGGACACCGCACGACCGCGCTCGGTGACTTGTGCCGCGAACGTGATGGCGTTGTCGAGAGCGGCCGCGCCCGGGTCGTTGTTGAAGTAGACGTAGAAGTCCTCCGTGTCACTCGGGAACGTCGTCACGCACACGTCGGCCCACCGTTGCAGCTCGTCGTCGGTATAGAACGGCCACGGCGCATCACTGCCTTCGTGAAAGCGCAGATAGCCCCAATCCGCGGTGCGCCACAACGGGGTGATGGCTCCCCGCCGGTCGGCCCAGCACAACGCTGCGTTGTGTCGCTCCAGGCATCGACGTACGTCGTCGGTCCACCACGACGCGTGTCGCGGCTCTACCGCCAGTCGGCGGCCGGACGGGAACGCTCGCAACGTTGTGTCGAGTGCGTCGACGTCGATCGTCATGTCCGGCGGGAGCTGTAGCAGGATCGGCCCCAGTTTCTCGTGCAGTGGCTTGATCCGTTCGAGCAGCATGTCAACGCTGGGCTGCGGGTCCTTCAACCGCTTGATGTGCGTGATGTAGCGACTGGCCTTGACGGTGATCACCGCATCGGCAGGGGAGCGGTCGTACCAGCCGGCGAACACCTCGGCTCGCGGCAGCCGGTAGAAGGTGACGTTGAGCTCGACAGTGCGGAAGTCGCGCATCACCTGCTCGAACCACTTGTTCTGTGGCGTGCCCTTGCGGAAGTAGGCGTAGCGCCAGTGGTGGTACTGCCACCCGCTGGTGCCGACGAGCACGGTCACGTCACTCGTCGTACCCGCTTTATCGACGCGTGTTCAACCGCGGTTTCTTGTCCAGCCGCGACAGCCCGTTCCACGACAGGTTGACCAGATGTGCCACGACCTCGTCGCGCTTCGGTTTGCGTGCATCGAGCCACCACTGGCCGGTCAAAGCGACCATGCCGACGAGCGCCTGCGAGTAGAGACCGGCCAGCTTGGGGTCATAGCCACGACTCTTGAACTGTGCGCCGAGCACGTGCTCGACCTGCGACGCGACGTCGCTCAGCATGCTGGCGAAAGTGCCCGTGCTCGAGGCGACGGGAGAGTCTCGGACGAGGATGCGGAAGCCGTCGGTTTCCTTGTCGACGTAGTCCAGCAGGGCAGCGGCCGCTTGCTCGAGTAGCAGGCGCGGGTCGTCGCCGTCGAGACTCGCGGTGATGCGGTCGAGCAAGCGCCGCACCTCGCGGTCGACGACGACGGCGTAGAGGCCTTCCTTGCCGCCGAAGTGCTCGTAGACGACGGGTTTGCTCACGCCCGCCTTGTCGGCGATCTCCTCGACGCTGGTTGCGTCGAACCCCTTGACGGCGAACAGACCGCGGCCGACATCGAGAAGCTGCTCGCGCCGCTCCTTGCCGGACATGCGAACGCGAGCACCGCTCGCAGGTGCTGCGGCCGTGCTCGCGTTCGCTGGTAAAGGAATGACGTTTTCGGTCATGCCATCTTGCTGGCGAGACGTTCTCGTGACGGCCAGCGCACGCTGTGCACCATGCGCAGCTTCTCCATGAACCAGATGATGCGCGCTGAGGAGTCGATCTGGCCGCGCAGCACGCCGTGGCGCGCCGCAGTCGGATCCGCGTGGTGCAGGTTGTGCCACGACTCGCCCATGGACAGCACGGCCAGCCACCACACGTTGCCGGACTTGTCGCGGCTCTTGAAGGGACGCTCGCCGACGGTGTGACAGATCGAGTTGATCGACCAGGTCGTGTGGTGCAGCAGCGCGACGCGCACGAGGCTGGCCCAGAAGAACGCCGTGAGTGCACCCTGCCAAGCGAAGCCACTCCAGAGGAAGCCGACCAGCGGCGGGAACAGCAGCGTCACGGCAGTGAGCTTGAGGAACAGCTGGTCGACCTTGACGATGTCGCGGTCGGCGATCAGGTCGGGGGCGAAGCGCTCCTGGTTGGTCTGCTCGATGTCGAACAGCCAACCGATGTGGGCATGCCACAGGCCCTTCGTCAGGGCCTTCACGTCGTTGCCGTAGCGCCAGGGCGAGTGCGGGTCGCCCTCTTTGTCGCTGAACTGGTGATGCCGACGGTGGTCGGCGACCCAGCGGATGACCGGCCCCTCGATGGCAAGGCTGCCGGCGACCGCGAGGGCAATCCGCACCCACCGTCGCGCTTTGAACGACCCGTGCGTGAAGTAGCGATGGAACCCGACGGTCACCCCGTGTCCGGAGATCGCGTACATGACGACGCCGATGACGATGTCGTGCCACCCGAGTCCCCATCCCCACGCGACTGGTGCCGCGGCAAGGATCGCGAGGAACGGCACGGCGATGAACAGCGCCAGCGCGATCTGTTCGACTCGAGCCCGGCGCAGTGTGCCGGGCACGGATGCAAGTGGTCCGACCAGAGCCCCCGTCACAGTGGCGGCCGTGCTGCGCGCCGAAACCGGCGGCGACACGCGTGCGGCGGTTGGTGCGGTCATACGAAGTGCTCCTGTCGTCGGGACCCGGCTACCTACGGAAGCGTAACCTACGCAACCGTAGGTTTGACAAGGGGTCCCCTGTGGACGCCGTGGCCACATTCGTCGTACCTCGTCCGCACCGTCGTACGCATGACCGAACACCAGCGCCGCATCGCCCGCGCCCGCCTGCTCCGCCGTCAAGGCAAGACCTACGCCGAGATCCGTGCCGTCGTCGGCGACGTGAGCGATGACCGCCTCGCCACCTGGCTCGCCGGCATCCCCCGCCC
>DASSEQ010000369.1:0-2113 GCA_035695245.1 Mycobacteriales bacterium
GAGGAGTTCATCTTGATCCGGCCGGTGCTGTTCGCCGATCTGCCGGACGTGCCGCGTGCGACGGTGCTGTCGTGGGCGCGCAACGACCGGGTGACCGCGCATGGCCGGAATCGGCTCGGCGAGGACACGTATCGCGGGTCGGAGTTGATCGAGTTGGCCGAGAAGTATCAACCCAAGCGGTTCGCGCCGCGACCGAAGCGGAGGTGTGCGTGATGAGCAAACTCAGTGATGACGCAAGGGATGCCCTCGCTGAGTTCTTGCTGCGACGCGACGGAGCGAGTGGGCGCATAGGCCCGTCGACGCGGTTCAAGTACGCCTGCCGGGCCGCTGCAATCCTCAATGGTGAAGCCTGGGCCATTCGTGAGACCTGGCCCGAGGTGATGGCCGAACGAGGGGATGGGTGACAGCGTGAGTCACGGATGGAACCTGCTGTGCGCCGAGCACGACACGGAGATGCTCGACGACGACTGGAACCACGGCGACGACGACCTCGCCGAAGTGTGGCGACGCCGCGACCTGATCATCGCGCTCGCCGACCTCGCGCAACAGCACGACCGGATCGACGTGACGATCGAGTGGGGCGGCTACCGCAACCTCACCTACGGCCCGGTGCACTGGCTGCGGAATCACCGCGACTGCCCGGTCGTGCTCTACGACGAATACCGCGAGCGGAAGGACGTCGAGTCGATGGAGCCGATGCGACCGCACCACTGCCCGACGTGCACTTGCGAGCCGCGGCCATGACGTGGTGGCAGGGCGACTCGATCGCCGGCGAAGGCAACGATGACCCGAGAGGAACCTGGCAGTGAGCGAAACGCGGCTCGCGCATCGCGTAGAGGACGGTCACTGGCTCACGTTCAGCGACGACCGGCTCATCATCGGCTGTCACTGCGGATTCGTCGCCGACATGGAGAGCGATGCCGGTTACGGCGATTCAGTGCTCGACCACTTCGAGGCGGTCGTTCGCGCCGAGGAACGGGCAAGCGAGCGGCGCACTGAGTATGCCGTTGAGCTGACATGGCCGAACGGCAACACCGACGTCACGTCCCCGACGTCCTCCCGCGAGCGCGTCGAGAACATGGCCGACTGGCACAACAACGGCCCATCGATCTGCACCGCTCGCATCATGCGGCGCGAGGTCATCACGACCGACTGGGAGAACGCATGAGCGAGTCGGCAGCCGAACGCCGCGTCCTGCTCGACGCACAACTGGTCGTCGCGCGCGAGCGGCTCGCCATCGCCAAGCAGGAGCGCGCGGAGACGCTGGCCGTGGTGCGCCGTCTCTATGCGCAACACGCGTTGCCGTTGCATGAGCCGGTGTCCTCGGATCACTGCGACACCTGCCGGGACTGGTTCGGCTACGACGCGCAAGGGCGCCCGCGCCACGCCGACGACGACAGCTAGTTGCGCCCGAAAGTGTCTGACGCTACATTTACGCTGACCCAGGGATCACTGTGTCCCGGTCTCAGCCGCCGTAGACGAATGTCCGGCGGCTTTCTCATGCCGGAGCGTGGCGCTATGCCGACGAGCCGCGACGACCAACAGGGCCGCCTCGACCGCCTGAACAACGAACTAGCTGCTGCCCGCGGACTGCGCGACATCGCGCTACTTCGCGGCGGCATCGAGTACGACCATTACGAGGCCGTGATCGACGGCCTGATCGCCGAGCGTGACGCGCTGCTGGCGACGATCGTGCCGCGGCCGGCGTCGGTGTTCGACCCGGTGGTTGCGATGCTGAGGGCGGCGACGGCAGGAGGCGTGTGATGCTCGACAAGCTCATCGACCGGATCGCCGAGCGTGTCGCCGACAAGATCGGCGAACGGCAGAAGTGGATCAACCACGCGCTAGAGCGTGAGATTCGCAGGCTGACCGAGGACACGCGACGGCTCGAGGTTCGCATCGACGAGCGCGGACAGACGCACGTTCGGCTTGCCAAGGCCGCCGAGAAGATGCACGCGCACTCTCGTCACGTCAAGTGACGCGCCATGAGCCCGTTCGCTGCGTTCGACGCCGAGTGCGCGCGACTCGCCAAACTGCGCCGCGACGCCGACCAGGCCGGTAACGCTGAAGCGTGGGAAGTCGCTGACGCCGCGCTCGACCGGCAACTAGCGGC
>DASSEQ010000370.1:0-3033 GCA_035695245.1 Mycobacteriales bacterium
CAACGTACGCGGCGGCCTCGTTGTGGACTTCGCGCTGGGTGGCCTGAACTACCAGATCGAGCATCACTTGTTCCCGAGCATGCCGCGCCCGAACCTCAAACGGGTCCAGCCCCTGGTCCGCGACTACTGCACGCGGCACGGCGTCAGCTACAAGGAAGTGGGCCTGCTGGAGTCCTACCGGATCGTGGTCAGATACCTCAACGGCGTCGGGCTACACGCTCGAGACCCCTTCGCCTGCCCACTCGCCGCCCAGCTCAGAGGCTGAAAACAAGACCTCCCAAGACCAAGGCTTTCACTCCTTATGGACACCGCACACGACCTCGATTGCACTGTCCGAGATCCGTTGAGCAAGGGCCTATAGCGGCCGAATGACGCGGGGTCTGAAGGTGCCTCCTGGCAACGCCCGACCCGCGGCAGAACCGTGTGTTGGCTGCTACCTGGGAGCGCGCCGCTCGCTCCTTGTAACGGACGAGGGTTGACACACCGTAGGCTACAGCTGCACTCTCTCGCTATGGGCTCTAGCCGGACGGTCGACCAACCGGGTGCTGCGACAGGCGGCGACGCGATGTCGACCGAGCGCAGCTGGCGCGTGCGACGACGCAGGCAAACCGCCGAGGAGGCTCTCGATCACGCCGTGAACGTCATGGCCGAGCAGGGGGTCGGAGCACTCACGATCTCCGAGGTTGCGCGTCGGATGGGCATGCGGGGGCCGTCCCTGTACAAGTACTTCGACTCGCTGCACGCCCTCTACGACGCCCTCTTCGACCGCGGGCTCGCCGCGAACGACCTCGCGGTCCGAGAGGCGATCGCCGGAGTCCCTCCGGGCGTCGAGGCGATCCGCGTCGGCGCTCGTGCGACGGTCCGTTGGTGCATGGAGAACCCAGCTCTTGCCCAGCTGCTGTACTGGCGAGTGATCCCCGGCTTCGAGCCCTCGAGCGCGACGTTCGCCGCCAGCCGCGACCAGGCCGTGGAAATGCGGACCATGTTCACGGAAGCTGTGCGTCGCAAGCAGCTGACGGCGGCGGCGGACAGCGACGAGTCGGTGCGATTGCTGACCGTGCTCATCTCCGGCCTGATCACCCAGCAAATGGCCAACCAGCCCGGCGCCGGCTACGACGACGGTGCGTACACCTCGATGACAGACCAGGCGCTCGACTTGTTCTTCGACCACTACCAGCGCCCAAGACAACGGAAGGGGCATCCGTGAGGCAGCAGCTCGACCACGACGAAGTCAGCCTCCACATCGAGGCCCCGCCAGAGGCGCTCTACGACATCGTCGCCGACGTCGTCCGAACACCGGAGCTCAGCCCGGAGATCGTCAGCTGTACCTGGCTCGACGGCGCAACCGGACCATTCGTCGGGGCGCGGTTCGAAGCGATCAACAAGGCCGGACGCGGGCCGGCGTGGAAGAACCGCCCAGTCGTGCTCACCGCCGACCGCGGCCGCGAGTTCGCGTTCTCACGCACCGAGAAGTTCTCCGGAACCCTGGTCTGGCGCTACCGGTTCACCCCCGAAGGATCCGGCACCCTCGTCACCGAGTCCTACGACGTCACCCGGCCCGTCTCGGCCCTCGGCTGGTTCCTCATCGACAACCTGTACGGCCACCGGGACCGCCGGGCCGGCTTGCGTGCCGGGATGACGCAGACGCTGCAGCGCCTACAGCAAGTCGCGCAACGCACTGACCCCGTGTAGCCGCAGCGGCCCGGCCAGGACGACACCGCCGCCCTACGCGCGGGCCCGTGGTTGTACGACCGCATCTGAGCCTGACAGTGAAAGCCGCCGCGGCCGACTGGCTGAGGCGTCAGCCCCGAGACGAACTCGCACCCCCGTCCCCTCAACGTTTGATGGCGTATCCCATGTACGAGACTGCCAGACTCGAGAGCTGGCCCGCGTCGGCCCGGCGACTCAGCTCACCGTAGGTGATGCGTCCCCGGTTCGCCTTGAAGAAGTTCACAAGCAGCCGGAGCTTACCTGCGCGGGGTCCGAGGCCCACCATTTCGCCGACCTGGAAATTGGCTTCCTGGAGTGCCTCAGCCAGTTCGCTGGGCTTGATGAACATGTCCCAGTCATGCAGGTCGGCATCGATGATGCGAGTCCAGCGCCACTGCTGCATCACTTTGATGGCAAGCAGCTTGCTGGTGGGTGTCCTGTTGATCGTGTCGAAGAGGAAGACTCCGCCAGGGCGGAGTGCGCGGCTGGCCTCAGCGAGCACCGCTTTGAGGTCGGAGACGTGCTCCAAGACGTCACAGCAGTAGACCACGTCGAATTCGTTGTCTGCGACGGGCAGACGTTCACCCGACCCGACCCGGTAGTCGATCGGCAAATGCGCAGCGTCGGCGTGCCGGCGGGCAGTCTCGATCGACACCGTGGAGGGATCTACGCCCACGACTTCACACCCCAGCCGGGCGAACTCCTCGGCGAGAAACCCGCCGCCGCATCCGATGTCGAGAGCGTGCAGCAGCGCCGGGTCTAACCCGAGATTCTTGGAGAGGACGTCGATGAAATACGTGAACCTGCCTGGGGTCATACTGCCGTGGAGAAAGTTGAGCGGATTGACTTCCTCCCACCACGACATTCCGTCCCGGTCATAGATTCCGTTGTCGACAGGCATGCAAACTCCCCGTTCGAAGCGCTTCGCTAGTTACGGGCCCCGAGTTCTCCCCGCCAGCAGAGAAGCACCCGGCGACAAGAAAAGCAATGCGCATCTGACCCCATCGCAGCCCAGGGACGCCGTTGCATTGTTGATGAGACCCCCGGGAAGGCCGTTCCTCTCCGGCGTAGAGCGCGCCCTTTCTGGGCTACTAGAGACTTCCTGCAGGATCGATGTGACGCTGCGTCGACAGGTGCCGAGCCTCAGGATGAACTCGGTCATGTTGAGCGGGGGAGAGGTGCATCGCCGGTGCTGGGAGCGTGGGGAAATTCGGTGGAAATATAGCCAGTCGGCGGCAAACGCGCTGGTCAGCGCGTGGGCATCGCCGGGCTGTAAATCCGTCGGCGTATGCCTACGCAGGTTCGAATCCTGCACCTGCCACC
>DASSEQ010000371.1:0-3717 GCA_035695245.1 Mycobacteriales bacterium
GGCACCTGGGCGACCGCCTGGAGCTCGTCCGGCGGAAGCTCGTAGAGGTCCTTGTCGACCGGCTCCGGCGGCTCGATCTTGTTGCGGATGCCGTCGAGGCCGGCCATGAGCATTGCCGCGAACGCCAGGTAGGGGTTGCACGAAGGGTCGGGCACGCGGAACTCGAGCCGCTTCGCTTTCGGGTTGGACCCCGTGATCGGGATGCGGCAGCACGCAGAGCGATTGCGCTGTGAGTAGACGAGGTTGACCGGCGCCTCGTAGCCCGGCACCAGGCGGCGGTAGCTGTTGGTCGTCGGATTGGTGAAGGCGAGCAGCGACGGGGCGTGCTTCAGCAGACCACCGATGTAGTGACGCGCGACATCGGACAGGCCGGCGTAACCCAGCTCGTCGTAGAAGAGCGGAGCGCCGTCCTTCCACAAGGACTGGTGGCAGTGCATGCCGGAGCCGTTGTCCTGCCAGATCGGCTTCGGCATGAACGTGACCGTGCGGCCGTGCATGCGCGCGACGTTCTTGATGACGTACTTGAAGTTCATCAGGTTGTCGGCGGTCTGCAGCAGTGTGCCGAACCGGAAGTCGATCTCGGCCTGGCCGGCGGTGCCGACCTCGTGGTGCTGCATCTCGACGTCGATGCCGACCTCGAGCAGCACCCGCACCATCTCCGAGCGCAGGTCGGTGAAGTGGTCGGTCGGCGGCACCGGGAAGTAGCCACCCTTGTAGCGCGGCTTGTAGCCCTTGTTGCCGCCCGGCTCCTCGCGACCGGTGTTCCACGCCGCCTCGATCGAGTCGATGTAGTGGTAGGCGCTGTGCGGAGTCTGGTCGTAGCGGACGTCGTCGAAGATGTAGAACTCGGCTTCCGGCCCGAAGTAGGACGTGTCGGCAACGCCGGACCCTCGCAGGTAGGCCTCCGCCTTCCGGGCGATGTTGCGCGGGTCGCGGCTGTAGGCCTCGCCGGTCAGCGGGTCATGGATGAAGAAGTTGAGGATCAACGTCGGGTGCTGACGGAACGGGTCCATATACGCCGTCGACGGGTCCGGCAGCAGGAGCATGTCCGATTCGTGAATCTGCTGGAAGCCCCGGATCGACGACCCGTCGAACATCAGGCCGTCGGTGAAGACGCTCTCGCCGAAGTTCGAGGCCGGGAAGGTGAAGTGCTGCATCACCCCCGGGAGGTCGCAGAATCGGACGTCGATGAACTGGACGTCGTTCTTACGGATGTAGGAAAGGACCTCGTCGGCGTTCTCGAACATCGCGGCGCCATGCCTCCTTGAAGCGGGTTCGGGGGCAACTTATCGCTTGCGTGTTTCGGGCGGGTTACAGCGGTGTACGACGGGCCGCCGCGCCGCCCGCCGTAGCATCTGACCTGCGGTGACGATCCCCGAGGACACGACGTCGGCCCGCGGGGCCCCCGCGGGCTTCGGTCGGCGTCTTGTCGCCTTCGTCATCGACGGCGCCCTGGCGGTCCTGATCGCCCTGGTGACCGGTCATCGCCCTCCCAGCGGCGACTACAACTTCGTCGTCTACTCAGCGTTCCTGCTGATCGAGCTGGCCTTCGTCGCGCTCGCTGGGCAGACGCCGGGCATGCGCGCCATCGGCATCGCGGTCGTCCGTTACGCCGACGGCGGGCGCCCGGCACTGCACTGGGTCTTCGTGCGAACTCTGCTGCTCGCGACCGTCGTCGTGGCCCTGATCACGGACAGCAGCGGTCGCGCCTTGCACGATCGCGCCGCCGGCACGGCGACGCTGCGCCTTCGCTAGCGGACCTTGCCGCGGGGGATCCGACCGGCCTTGGGCATAGGGCCTTTGGGCAGTGGCACGTTGGTGCCGCCGATCGCGCGCATGCGCTGCTCGATGCCGCTGATGTCGCGGCGGTTGACCACGCGGGGGAGCCGCATGACCTCCCGCTGCAGCTTGCGCAGCGGCACCTGACCCTCCCCGTCGCCGACGATGAGGTCGTGGATCGGCGTGTCCGGCGCGACCCGGCCGATGCGCCGCTTCTGGTCGACCATGAGCTGTCGCAGCTGAGCCGGCGAACCCTCGCCGACGAGCACGACCCCCGGTCGACCGACCACACGGTGGACGAGATCCATGTTGCGGGTGATCGCGACGGCCGGCGTGACCCGCCAGTCGCCGCGAAGCGTCTGCAGCACTGAAGCTGCTGCGCCTGGCTGTCCTTCGACCTGGCTGTACATCGACGACGTCGCGCGCCGCCCGAAGATCGTCGTGCCGACCAGGAGCGCCCCGACGACGGCGAGGATCGACAGGTAGATCGGGTGCCCGATCAGCACACCGACGACGACGAGCACGGCGAGAACGACGACGGCCGGGCCGAGCACGATGAACGGCAGCCGCGGGTCGGACTTGCGGGTGAGGCTCCACACGGCGCGCACCTGCGCGACGCGACCGCCGGTCTCGCTGTCTGCGTCGTCTTTCGGAGTGCGAGCCATGCGGATGAGGATACGGGGGCCGACGAGGAGACCGGCGCGGCTCACAGGTTTCCGCTATGGACACCCGTGCGACGCGACGCGCACACTCGGTGGCGTGACGGTGTCGCCGTTGCCCGCTCGGGGTGGCGTGCTGCCCGACCGGCGCGGCGCCGGACGAGCGATGCGCGTGTCGGCGCACGTCGACCAGGGCTTCGTCACGCTCAGCATCTGGCGTGACGACGTCTGTGTCGCCACCCATCAGCTCGGCGCGGAGGACGTGCCCGCGTTGATCGAGACGTTGGCGCGCACACTCGTGCCGCCGCCGGGTTATCGAGCCAAGGCGGTTTCGTAGCGCTGCTCGAGAGCCGCGTCGGCTTCGGCACGTGCACGCGCTCGTGCGTTGTCGACGACCATCGCGCGCCAGGCGTTTCGGCGGGCTTGTCGCTGGCCGCCGTCGCGCCACAGCACGAGGTCGGCGAGCCCTTCGACTGCAGAGAGGAAGTCGCGCATGAGAGCACGATTGCGGGCGGATATGTCCGCAAGGTTGCGCTGCGGTGAAGGTCGTGCGGCGGCCGGCTGATCAGCCCGTGGTGGCCCGTGCCTCGATCGCCTGCTGGTAGAGCCGTCCGGCCCGGTACGACGAACGCACCAGCGGACCGCTCATCACCCCGAGGAAACCCAGCGACAGCGCCTCGTCGCGAAGCTCGACGAACTCCTCCGGCTTGACCCACCGCGCGACCGGATGGTGTCGCGGCGTCGGCCTCAGGTATTGCGTGATCGTCAGCAGGTCGCAGCCGGCGTCGACCAGGTCGCGCATGGCAGCGCTGACCTCGTCGCGTTCCTCGCCCATGCCGAGGATCAGGTTGGACTTCGTCACGTGCCCGGCGGCACGACCCAGCCGGAGCACGTCGAGCGAGCGCTCATAACGGAACGCCGGCCGGATCCGCTTGAAGATCCGCGGCACCGTCTCGATGTTGTGCGCGAACACCTCGGGCGCCGCGTCGAACACCCGTTGCAGCAACGCCGGCTTGCCGGAGAAGTCGGGCACCAGGATCTCGACGCCGGTGTCCGGGTTGAGGGCGTGGATCTGCCGGATCGTCTCGGCGTAGAGCCACGCGCCCTCGTCGTCGAGGTCGTCGCGCGCAACGCCGGTGACGGTTGCATAGCGCAGTCCCATCGCTTGCACGCTTTCCGCGACCCGACGCGGCTCGTCCCGGTCCAGCGGCGCCGGCTTCCCCGTGTCGATCTGGCAGAAGTCGCAGCGACGTGTGCACTGCTCGCCGCCGATCAGGAA
>DASSEQ010000372.1:0-8213 GCA_035695245.1 Mycobacteriales bacterium
GTGAGCGCACAGACCCGCTCGCTGTGACCCCGTGTGCGCCGGTCATGCATCGCGAGCGCGCCGAGCGCAGCCACGATCCGGGATGCGGTGTCCGCGGCCGAGGCCGACGCGGTCGGGGACTCGGCCAATGCTTCCGGCCGCCGCGTCCGGGCGGCGGCGACGGCCAGGCGCAGGCGCGAGGGAGCACGGTCAGGGAAGACGAGGCAGAGCTGGAGCAGACGCTGCAGCGGCAGCAACCGGCGTACGACGAGATCGGTGACCGCCAGCACGGCAAAGGAGACGCCCGCGACCCACAGCGCCCAGGCGGCGATGGCCTCCCAGCCGACCGGCCGGATGAGCCGGCTGGCAGCGATGCCGGCAACGACGGACGCGAGGAGGGGCGTCAGCGTGATGACCGCGCGAAGGATGAAGGCCAGGACCGGGCGACGGCGCCAGCGAGCCTCGGTGACGTCCATCGGGGGACGCACCGACGAGATCGTCGACACAAGGCCACGATCGCGGCTCACAGCGCGCTGTATTCCCCCGACCACGCGGAGTAATCCAACGACTTTTTCTCAGAAGTTGGAGGCGGGCTCCGCGGCGAGGCCGGTGAGCCGGGACGTCGCCTCGTCGAGGCCGCGGATGTCGACCGGGCAGCCGAGCTGCCGCTCGATGATCCGCTCGGTGCCGAGCAGCATCGTCAGCGAGACCGAGTCGAAGTAGGACAGTCCGCTCACGTCGACGGTGATGGGGCCCTGGCTGCGGTTTGCCATGCCGTGCATCTTGTTGAGCACGCGCCGGCTGGTGCTCTGGCTGAGCTCACCACGGACCACGATGGTCCGATCGTGACGCTCGCGAGGGCTGAAGCCGAACCGCACCGTTACTCCCTTTGCAGTGATCCCCATTCATCCATTCGGCCGATGACACTCAGAACTTGAGTAGGACAAAGCGGGGCATTTTCCGGGCCTGTTTCCGCGCGAGGCACACTAGAGGTATGGCCTTGTCGTTCGCCGTGACCTGGGACTACCGCTGCCCCTTCGCCCGCAACGCCCATGAGCACCTGCTGACCGGACTCGAAGCCGGTGCCGACTGGGACGTGACGTTCGTGCCGTTTTCGTTGGGACAGGCACACGTCGGCGAGGGCGACACCGACGTGTGGGACGAGCCGGGGAAGGACACCGGCCTACTCGCCCTTCAAGCCGGGGTGGTCGTCCGGGATCTCGCACCGGACGCGTTCCTGAAGGTGCACCGCGAGCTGTTCGCCGTACGCCACGACCACGGCAAGCACATCGAGGACGAGGCCATCGTCCGCGACGTGCTCTCCACCGCCGGTGTGGACGTGGACGAGGTCTTCCGCCGCATCGCGGAGGGCTCGGCCCTCGAGCAGGTGCGCAAGGAGCACGAGGCCGCTGTGCACGACTCCCACGTCTGGGGCGTGCCGACGTTCATCGCCGACGGTCAGGCGGTCTTCGTCCGGTTGATGACCCGCTCACCACAGGGGTCGGAGCCGAAGGCGTCGATCGAGGCGATCGAGCGAGTGGTCGGCTTGGTGACCGGCTGGCCGGATCTGAACGAGTTCAAGCACACGTCCATCCCGCGCTGACCCAGGACAGCGGCACCTTCCTTTCGCTCCGCGACCGAACGTGGTTCGGTATTGGGCGTGAGCAACCTTCAACTCGACTGGACCGAGCAGGAGATCCTGGCCGACGACCGGATCGACGATCCCCTGGTCGTGCGTGGCGTTGTCTGCCACGGCGGCTACGTGGACGGCCAATACGTCTCTCCGCGCAGCCGCTTTCGTCGCGACGCCATCGCCGCCTGGCAGGCCAGCCACCGCGAGACCTTCGGCAGCGATGTGCTCGACGCGCCGCTCGACGCGTTCCCACCGCACTACCCGTCGCTGGAGCAGGCCCGGCTGTTGCTCGCCAACGGCGTGCCGGACCCGATCATCGGCATCCTGACCCGGGTCGGCACGGTCGAGGGCTATGGCGGCGCGATCCGCGAGCTCACCCCCCAAGGTGATGTGCAACGCCACTTCGCCGAGGACGTCCGCGGCACGGCGATCGCCCACCTGTCGAAAGGCCTCCTGGAAGCCCACGCCCGCGACGAGTCGGGCTGGGGAGAGCAGGCCGGTCACGACCGGATGTGGTACGCCGTCCGCGACATCGCGTTCGAGGACCCGCTGGACGCCGACGGTGTCGCCCAGCTGCGAGCGCGGATGGACCAGGCCGCTGCCGGCGTCGGTCCCGCACCGGTCAGCGCCCCGCAGTTCGAAGGGCTCGACCCGAAGCTGATCGGCTTGATCGCGTTCATGGCCCGGGTGCTCTTCATCGAGATCCGAGCGTTCCACGCCTTCGCGTGGGCCGAGGCGCTTCTCTCCGACACCGACCTCGTTGCCGGTGACGGGGCGGCCGCCCGCCTCGTCTCCTGCATCCGCCAGGACGAGTCACCCCACGTCGACTACCTGCGCACTGTGCTGTCGGAGATGCGTGCGCGCACGTTCGTCGCCGACTCGGGCAAGCGCTACGCCGGCTCCGAGGTGATCGACACCATCTGGAACCACTGCCTGGCCGACTCGCTCGGCCACAACGACAAGCGCAACAAGGCCGTCACCAACATGCTGATCGGGGATGCCTTGGCCAGCCGTCGCAAGGGCCGCGAGCTGCACGAGGAGTTCCAGCGCCTCGCCGGCTGAGCCGCTGCCTCGTCGCGCGCCACCGAAGTTCCCGGCCAGTTTGGTCAGGCCCGACAACGCGGCCCCAGGCGCTCACGCGCGAAAATTCCCGACGTGGCGATTGACAGCAAGCACTGGCAGGAGCGGCTCGAGCTGCTCGCGGACAAGCACGGCGTGCCGGGGGCGAACCTCGCGATCCTCGCCGGCGGCGAGATCGGCGAGGCGGCGTACGGCGTCCTCAACAAGCGCACCGGCGTCGAGACGACGACCGACTCGCTCTTCCAGATCGGCTCGATCAGCAAGGTCTGGACCGCGACCCTGGTCATGCAGCTCGTCGACGAGGGGTTGATCGACCTCGACAAGCCGGTCGTGACCTACCTGCCGGACTTAAAGGTCGCCGACCCGGACGTCACGCGCACTGTCACGACTCGACATCTGCTCAGCCACACCAGCGGCATCGACGGTGACCACTTCCTGGACACGGGTCGTGGCGATGACTGCGTCGAGAAATACGTCGCCTCCTGCGCGACGCTGAAGCAGAACCACCCGCTCGGCGCGACGATGTCGTATTGCAACTCCGGCTACACGGTGCTCGGTCGGCTTCTCGAGGTGCTTCGCGGGCAGAGCTGGGACACGATCCTGAGCGAGCGGTTGTTCGCGCCGTTGCAGTTGACGACAGCAGGCACTCTCCCGGAGGAAGCGCTGCTGCATCGCGCGGCGGTCGGCCACATCACGCCTCCCGGCGGCGAGATGATGGTCGCTCCGGTCTGGGGCATCTTCCGCTCCGCGGGGCCGGCCGGGCTCATCCACGCCACGCCGCGCGAGGTCTTGGCGTTTGCTCAGTTGCACCTTGCCGACGGCGCCGCGGCCGACGGGACGCGCATCATCTCCGCGGACAGCGCCCGTGCGATGCGCGAGCCGCAGGTCGTCGTGCCGGATCCATACACGTTGGGATCGCACTGGGGACTCGGCTGGATCCTGATGAACTGGGACGGCCGCGATGTCTATGGCCATGACGGCGGCACGATCGGACAGAGTGCGTTCTTGCGCATCGAGCCGGAGTCGGGCGTTGCCGTGTGTCTGCTGACCAACGGCGGTCACACACAGGACCTGTTCCGGGACCTGTTCAACGAGATCTTCGGTGAGCTCGTCGGCATTCAGCTGCCGGCGCGACCCGAACCTGCAACCGAAGCCATCGAGGTCGACCTCGACCGCTACGCAGGCACCTATGCGCGCGAGAGCATCGAGATCACGCTCACTCGCAAGGACAACGCGTTGCAGGCTCAGCTGAAGTCGACCGGACCTCTTGCGGAAAGCCTTGGCCGCGAGGACGACGTGCCCCCACTGGAACTGCGACCGGTGAAGGACGACGTTTTCGTCGTACGGCAGCCCGGCGACGAGTCGTGGACACCGATGGTCTTCTTCCGTCTGGACGACGGCAGCGAATACGTGCACTTCGGAGCGCGGGCGACGCCGAAGGTTTCGTAAGCGCTCGATTTGCCTTGGCTCTGGCGCTTTGGCGCTGGAAACGGTTACATATTCGTCATGGATCCCAAGCGGCTGCCGCTCGAGTTCGGCAAGATTCCGCTCGGGTCGCTCTATGAAGAAAGCCTCGTCGAGGATCTGCTGCTCCTCGTCGACGTTGTGCGCGCATGCGGTGACGGTGACGACGCAAGGCTGGCCGAGCTCGGCGTCGTCGCTACCTATCCCGCTGCTGTCGCCGAGCAGTCACCCGACGGCTCGCGCGAAGCGGATGACCGAGGGGTTTCCGGCACGGTCCCGGTCGTCTGACCAAGCCACGACAAGGTGGCCTGATCGGTCGTAGGTGATGGCCTCCAGGTCCCAGACCGACGCCGCGTGGTTGTCGCCGGATCCGATGTACGCGTCAGGACCGACGACCGTGGTCGCCCAAGTGCGGCCGGCGTTGCGTGAATCCGATACGACGAAGTCCCACGTCCTGGTCGATGTGCCCGCGTCGGCCGCGGCCGTCCGGTAGTAGGCAACATCCACGTGGCCATTGCCGGCGGCAACCGCCCACGGCACCATGGCGCTCGCCTGCCCATTGATGGGCCGAGGAATCGACCACTTGCCACCCTTCGCTTGGGTTGCCAGGTATACGTCGTAGTGGCTGCCGCTCTTTGCGCAGTAAGTCAGGTAGCGACTTCCGCGATTGTCCACGGTGACTTGCGGCATCGACGTCAAGCCGGTGCCCGAAGGCAATTGCGCAATCTTCTGTGTCGACCACGACGTCCCCTCGTCATGGGAGGTCGCCAGCCACAGCACGTTCAAGCACCCCGCGGGTCCGCTGGTGCACGAAGGGTCCGTTGAGGAGTCGTACGGCAGAAGGATGCTGCGACTGCTGGCGTCGTACGCAGGTCCCCCATTGCCCTCGATGACGTCGGAATCAGGCTGTGGCGACACGCGGATCGGCGCACTCCACGTCCGGCCGGCATCGGTGGAGCGGATGACTTGGATGTTGCCGGGGATGGCAGTGAACGAGATCAGATCCGCTGTCGGAGTCGCAGCGAAGAACGGGCGGTCGTTGAGCACGGTCTTGTTGGCCAACTGCGTCTCGATCCAGGTGCGCCCACCATCACTGCTGCGAAACACGTTCGTGCCGCCGACGCCAGTGCCGAGGTTGACCGGACCGATGGCCGGGTCGCTCATCGCCAGTTGAAGAATCGCACCGCCGGGTGCGGTCGCGAAGTCGGCATCATCTCCCGCCTCGGTGTCACCCCCGCTTACATGAAAACTGCGCCCGCCGTCGTCGGACGCCCATACGCACAGCGAAAGGTGCGAGTCCGGCTGCCTGGTGGCGCAGTTCCACTGCTCGAACTGAGCGGTCAGCAAGAGCCGTCCGCTGGGCAGGACGACGAGGCGCGGCTCGCCCGTATTCGCCTGGCCGTTACCGAGCGGGGCGGGGATCGCCGTGACCGGCCGGGTGAAGCGCAGCCGGGGAGCTTGGGCCGTTGCCGGGACAAGCACGCCGGCCGCCGCGACTGAGGCACCGGCCAGCGCCAGCACCAGCATCCGTGGGCGCACTCGGACCATGAACGAATTCTTCGACCAGGAGGTCGCGATCCGATTCGTCGAGGACGCCGAATCCAGCGCGCTCTCTTTGGCGTGCACCCCAACACTGTCGAGGCTGAACGTGGTGTCCGTCTTTCGCGAATCGCGCTGCCGTGCTCACTCCCCCAAGCCTGTGGAAATCCGTTGTGACGTAAAAGAAAAGTGTCGGTGCGGGCTTCTAGGGTCGCGGGCATGATGCTGATGACTGACGCCCCGGAGATGCCGCAGGGTTTGCGTGTGGTGGCGGGGCATACGAGTGTGGATGGGCAGGTGCTGACCGAGCTCGCGGACGAACCGGCCGGGGCCTGGTTGGCAGTGCTGTTGGACCAGGTCGACGTGTCCGGTCTCGGTGATGACGAGCTGCCGGTGTTCCTGCAGGCGTGTCAGCGGATGACCGCGTGGGCGGAGGCCCGGTTGACCGTCGGAGTGGCCGAGCTGGCGTCGCGGCCGAGCGTGGCGATCGCGGACCGGGAGCTCGCGGTCGCGCTGCGGGAACCGGCCGGCGCGGTGGGCCGGCGGGTGTGGGTCGCGACCCGGGTCACCCGGATGCTGCCCGGGCTGTGTCGCGCGTTCCAGGCCGGGACCGTGTCCGCGCGGCACGTGGCCGAGTTCGTCAAAGCGACCGGCCGCTGTTCCGACCCGGACGTGCTCGCGGTGGTGCAGGAACGGGCGTTGGCGCTGGTCGGCGACAAAACTCCCGCCCAGTTCGGTCGGCACGCCCGCGACCTGCTCCGCAAGCTCGACCCGGCCGCCGCGCAGAAACAGGCGACCGCAGCCCGCGACGACGCTGACGTGATCATGCATTCGGCTGACGACGACGGGATGAGCGACATCAGCGCGCATCTCCCGGTCGAGGACGCCGCGATCGTGAAAGCCGCCGTCGACGCCTACGCCATGGCCGGGAAGAAGCGCGGTGATCCGCGCCGGGTCGGGCAGCTGCGCGCGGACGGGCTGACCCGGATGTGCGCCGCCTACCTGACCGGCCATCTCCCCAGCCTTGGCCCGGCACCCCGGTCGGGTGGCCGGCCGGTCGAGATCGCCATCACCGTCGACCTGCCCACCGCCCTCGGCCTGCGGGAACTGCCCGGTGAAGTCCCCGGCGCGGGACTCGTCCCCCGCCAGGTGATCGCCGACCTCATCGCCAACGAAGCACCCCGGCTCCGGCTGCTGGTCATCGACGAGCACACCGGCCGGCTGCTGCACCGCGCCGTCGACTCCTACCGGCCCACCCCCGCGCAGACCGCGCACGCCCGCGCGACCTACGTGTACTCGACCGGACCAGGCAGCCAAGTCCCGGCCAGCCGCTGCGACATCGACCACGTCGTCGCCCACCCCGACGGCCCGACCGTCACCGGCAACCTCATCCCCCTCGACCGGACCTGGCACAACGCCAAAACCCGCCACGGCCTCACCGTCACCATCAACGACCAAGGCGTGATCACCATCACCACCCCCCTCGGCCAAACCCGCACCGTCACCCCCTACGACTACCGCACCTGGCCCGACCCCGACGACGTCGCGAAACCCGACGTCCAGAATCCCGACGTCCACGACGCTGCCGTCGCGGTCGACGACCAGCCGCCGTTCTAACCCCACTCGAACGGCGGGACGGGCTGCGTGTTCACCGAACCAGTGCGTCGCTAAGCAAAGTGGTGACAGCCGCGAAGCTGACGCCGACGCGAGACAGTCCGACGTCGAAAATCCCGACGGGCGGTTAGGAGCGCTCGAGCAGTTCGTCGATGCGGGCGACCTTGGCCGACAGCTGGTCGTCGTGGCCCGGTCGGATGTCGGCCTTCAGCACGAGAGCAACGCGCGGTGACGAGGCGGCCACCGCGGCGACGGCGCGTTTGATGACAGCCATGACTTCGTCCCACTCACCTTCGATGTTCGTGAACATCGCGTTGGTCTCGTGCGGCAGTCCGGATTCGCGCACGACGCGAACCGCTTCGGCGACCGCGGCGGACACTCCCCCGGTCTCATCCGCGACGGCCGGACTCACGCTGAAGGCAACAAGCATGCCCTCATTGTCGAACGTGTCGGGACACGAATGCCGAGCCGGTCAGCTCGGCAACGCGGCAAGCAGGTCTTGCACTATTTCGTCCCAGTGCGTGACGGACAGCATGTGCCCCTCGCCGGGCAGGATCTTCACTGTCGCGTTGGGGATCTCCCGCCCGAGCCGCTCGCCCATCGCCACCGGCACGTTGCGGTCTTCGGTGCCCTGCCAGATCTGCACCGGAACCTTGATATCGCCAGGGCTGAAACCCCACGTTTGCACGAAGACCTTGGTTTCCTGTACGACGCCGCGGATCCCGTTGCGGGTGGCCTCGGTGTCGCTCACACGCAGTCTGGTCATCACCTCCGGATCGCGAAGCACCTGCTGATCCGCCTCGGGCAAGGCCTTGAGCATCCTGTCCATGTACTTCTCCGGCGCAGCACGCATGAGCCGCGAGGTCGGCCACATGAGCGGACCAAGTAGCCAAGGTGCCGAACG
>DASSEQ010000373.1:0-2873 GCA_035695245.1 Mycobacteriales bacterium
AGGAAGCCGGCTTCGTCGAGCCAGCCGAGGTCGCCCACACTGACGTAACCGCCGGGCAAGGTCGCCGCCGGCGCCGACCCGATGTAGCGGTAGGTCGGTGTGGTCCGCCCTTGCATCCGCATGTAGATCTCGCCGACTTCGCCGCGCGGGCATTCGTTGCCCGCGTCGTCGATGATGCGGATGTCGGTCGCCATCGGGCGTCCGACGCTTCCGGGGTGCGCCAGCCATTCGCGCCCTGTCAGGAACGTATAGCCGCTGGATTCGGTGCTGCCGTAGGCCTCGTGCAGTCGATCCGGCCCGAGAAGGTCCAACCAGGCGCGTTTCACCCATGGCGGGCAGGGAGCTGCGCTGTGAACGATGCCTGCGATGCTCGAGAAGTCCGTCTCGGGTAACGCGGGCGAGGCGAGCATCCGGCGCAGCATGGTCGGCACCAGCAGCGCGAAGTTGATGCCGTGGCGCGTCACCAGCTCTAGCGCCAAGTCGGCGTCGAAGCGTTGCATCACGACCAGGGTGTGGCCCTCGAACAGGCCGAAATGGCCCCATGAGAACGGTGCGTTGTGGTACAGCGGACCGGCGACGAGCTGTACCTGGTTTGGGGCCATGCCCGTGCCGAGCGCGAGCCCCGCGAACACGTCGCCGGGTGCATTGGCCCATGGGTCAGGATCGACAATGATCTTCGGCCGGCCGGTGGAGCCTCCGCTGCCGATGGCCTTTCCAGGGCAGGCTACGACATCGGGCAAAGCGTCGGTCGTTGCCTCGAAGTCAGCCAGTTCCTTCGGGCACACAGTCGGGATCGAGTCGTGTGCGTACTCGGCTATGACGACCGCCGGCCTGGCGAGGGCGAGCATTTCCCCGCGCTCACGCTCGGGGAGCCGGTGACTGATCGGCAGCACGCAGGCGCCGATCTTCCACGCCCCGAAGGTGAAGGCGTAGTGGTCGACACCGTTCGGCAGGCCGATGACGACCCAGTCTCCGCGCCTGACGCCGCGGTCACGCAAGAGTGCTGCCGCTCGGTTGCTCATCTCGTCGAGGCGGCGGTAGCTCATCGGGTACTCGGAACCATCCGGGCTGACCAGGATGATCGCGGGTCGGTGCGGATGAGCGGCCGCGAGATCGGACAGCCGCCGCCCGTACGAGGTGACGGATTCGCGGCCGCTTGCGTGGGCATGGGGCAGGAGCATCGTGGCAGTCATGGGCCCCTCCAGGTGGCTGACGAGACGCGACTTCCGAACGTCGCGCCAGAAAGAGCAGGTGTGCCGATCGGAGGTCACTCCGCCGGCCGGCAAATGGCGAAAGGGTGGAGCAGGCGATCTATCGGTCGTCGGAGGCGCGAACCTCTTGGTTGGTCAGTTCAGGTCGAGCACGGTGAACGGCTCGGTGCTCGGGGGACCCGTCGTGGCCGACATGCGCGGTTGAGCCCCGAGCTCCATGACGGTCGACGCGAACGTGAAGTCCTCGACGCGACCGTCCGGGATGCGGCAGAGCGGCACGGTGCGGTCGGCGAGCAACTGCTGCATCCGCTGCACCGTCCACTCGGTGCCGTCCGCGAGATGCCGGCTGACGAAGTCCAGGCGTGGGCCGCTGTCTGCGCGGGCGCGCTCGCGATCAGGCACGAGGTCGTAGGCGTGATCCGTGGATGTCAATGGGTGGTTGGTGTGCACCAGGTAAGGAGCCTCGTCGATCGCGCTGACCTGGTTGGCCGAACATTCGAACCCGGCGATGCCCTCCGGTGATGCCAGCAGGTAGTGCTGGCCCGTTGCATGCGGTATCGCTGCGATGTAGCGCCGCGCGGCACGCAGCGAGGGCTGTGCGAGTAGCGCGCGCACAACGAACGCAACGGGCAACCCGCGAGGAGCCGTGGTCAGCTGGGTGAGGCCGTTGACACCGACTCCGAGACCCCGGCTGTTCAAACCATTGGCGCCGATCATCCCGGCCATCGTGTAGACCAGGCCATGGATCTCGGTGTCGCCGTCGTGGATGCGCAGGACAAGTTGCAACCCGTCCATCCAGGAGGCGACATCCAGATTCTGTCCGAGCAGCGCAGGTCGTCCGTCGACGGCTGCCACAGCGAGGGACGTGCAGCCCCTCCGCAGATCCCGGACGGCCTGGGTGGGACCCGCCTCGTAGGCCCAAATTTCGTCGAGGAGCTGCAGCGCGAACACTCGTTCCCAAGGGACGTTCGCTCCCTCGGCGATACCGATCGTTTCGTTCAAGAGGTCCGGTGCCCAGGCCTCGATGTCCCTGTGGAACCGCGTGTCGGCGATGAACCGCCGCACCTGGGTCCTATGGTCGCGACCTGCCCGCGCATGGGCGACCGCGGCTTTGCTGCCGTCGACGTCCTCGAGGAGCCTCGATCCACTGGCCAGCTGAGCTTCCATGGCGGCTAAGGCCTCATGTATCAGACCGCGAGCTTCTTCGCCGTACTGCCGCCCGCGGGTACGCCCATCACCGTTGAGGGTGATGACCTTGAGCTGTCGGGTCATGCGTTCCTCTTGCCTGTGAGTCCGCGCGATTAGCCCGGTCAGTTCTTCTGTGGATTGCCTGAAGGAAACCTAGCCATGCCGAGTCGGCGGCGGCTTTGGAGAACAGGACAACGCATGACACGCGTTATTGGACCCGGTGCGCCCTACCGGTCCTGGATGCAGTTCAGCTCGCCGAAACAGGCCTCAGACCTACATGCCGTTCATTCGGAGCTGGAAATCGAGAACGAACCGTTCGTCCGGGTCGCTCAGATCCAGCCCACACACCTCTTTCACACGGCGGAGCCGGTACCGCAGCGTGTTGGGATGGACGAATAGTCTCGCTGCCGCGGCGCCCACGTCCCCGAACGCGTCCAGAAACGCACGCACGCTCGCGACGTAGCCGACCTCGTG
>DASSEQ010000374.1:0-3756 GCA_035695245.1 Mycobacteriales bacterium
CGAACACAAAGCCGAGGAGCTGCGGACGGTGACGTTGCCGGCATTGCAGCAAGCCGCCATCGAGGATCGCGAGGACGAGCTGACGCGTCTCACTTATGAGGACGCTGTGCTCGAGCTACGTCGGATCGAGTCGGTGCTGGCGCAGGCTCGGCCGATTCCAACGCAGCAGGGTATGGCGAACCAGGTCAGTCTCGGCGATCGGATCACCGTTGCGTTTCTGTCGGACGGCGACGTCGAGCTCATCGAGCAGTTCCTGCTGGTCCACCCCTTCGAAGCGCCACTGGACCAGCACCGCATTTCGGCGACCTCGCCGCTCGGTCGCGCGGTTCTCGGCCGACGAATCGGCGAAGTCGTCTGCTTCGACGCCCCCGCGCGGCGGCGCTCTGTGCGAGTCCTCGATCGGGCACCAGCAGGGTGAACCCAACGCCCATACGCGACGACGGCACACGTCACCAGCGGCGTTAACGTCGACCCGTGTCCACGACGGTCAACGCTCAGCCGGCCGGCGGGACACGTGCCAACGATGGCAACCGGTGGAGCATCAGGTGGCGACTCGCGCTCGCCTTCGTGCTGGTCGCCGCCGTTTCGGTCGGCCTCGTTGCCACGCTCGCCGTCATTTTGGGTGAGCGAGACTTGTCCACGCTCGCCGAGCAGCGGCGAGATGACCTGACTCGCTCGCTTGTTGCTGACGCGGCGTCGGGTTACAACACGGGTACGCCCGGTTGGAGCGACGCCGATCTGCAACCTGCGTTGGTCCTCGCTGAGCACAACGGTGCCGAGATCGCCGTAGTCGATGCGCACAATCGCCTCGTTGTGTCATCTCGCGTCGGGGTCGACCAGGCGTCCGACGCCAAGCGCCACCCGATCCAAGTCCGCGACCAGACAGTCGGCACATTGGTGATCAGGTTCAACAGTCGCGGCATCGACGCTTCCGCTCGCCACCTGCAGACGACGCTGCTGTTCGCCGTCCTTGCCGCCGCCGGGGTCGCCTGCTTGCTGGCCCTAGCCGTCGCGGCTGTCGCATCGCGGCGGCTCACCCGCCCCCTGTCCCGGCTGATCTCCACGGTGCGTGCGATCGGCGCCGGTGACCGGCACGCACGGGTGGGTTCCGTCGACGCACCGGGGGAGATTCGTGAACTCACGACGAGCTTTGATGCGATGGCTGACGATCTCGTCCGTCAAGAGAAGCTGCGCCGCAACCTGATCGCGGACCTCGCACATGAGCTGCGTACGCCGGTCGCAGTCCTGCAGGCGGGATGCGAAGCGCTCCTCGACGGCGTCACGTCGCCTACTCCCGACGAGCTCACGTCGTTGCATGAAGAGGTGATCCGCCTAGCCCGACTGGTCGATGACTTCCAGGTTCTCGCAGCTGCCGACGCAGCGGCACTGCATCTGGCGACGAGGGTCGTCGACCTTGCTGAACTCACCGAGACGGCCACCGACGCACTGGCACGACGCTTCGAAACCGCGCGGATCACCCTGCGACGAAAGTTGCAGCCGGCATCGGTGATCGGCGATCCGGACAGACTGCGACAGGTCCTGCTCAACCTGCTCACCAACGCCGTGAAGTTCACGCCGGCCGGCGGACGGGTCGACGTTTCCGTGCAACCAGAGGAAGAATCGGTCGTCCTGTCCGTGAGCGACACAGGCATCGGAATCGACGAGGCCAGCCTTCAGCAGGTGTTCGATCGTTTCTGGCGCGGCCCGAACGCCGGTGGCGTGTCGGGCACGGGGATCGGGCTGTCGATCGTCGACGGGCTCGTGCGAGCCCACCATGGAACGGTTTCTGTGAGCAGCACACCCGGAGCCGGAACGACCTTCACGGTCAGGTTCCCTTCCGCTTCAGCCTGAGCACCCTTCGCCGGCAGGAGCGGGCATCTCCATCCCGTCTCCATCGATAGCGCGCAACGAAAGCGCACCGGCGTCATGAAGTGGACGCAGACCCCGACACGTGACGTGCATGGAGCGACGAGATGACACTTACGGAGCTACCCGAAGTTCAACCAACGGGCATGCCCGGTGATCCCACAGTTCTTCCCCCGCCCACCGTCGTTGTCGTCATCGACGGACGACCGACCTGCCTCGACGCGCTCGCCTGGGCGGCCGCCGAAGTCACCGCGATGTCGTAGTGCCTGTCCGCCGACAATGAGAGGAACCGTCATGGCTCACCAGTGCCCGCGATGCGAGCTGTTGTTCTCCTACCGGACCGAAGTGGAAGCGCACCTCGCCACCGATCACCGGCCCCAGCAGAAGGAAAGAACGGCCAAGACACCCAAAGAACCCGCTCCGTCATGAACGCGCTGCAAGTCCAGGCAGACATCGCGTTCGCAACGCTGCTGGTCGCCGCGGTCGTCTTGCTGCTCGGGCTCGTCGGGCAGCGACGACCAACGGCCGGAGTCCCGAACGGCGTGCGCTTGCTGTGGGAGATGAGCATCGGCGCGGCTGACCGTGCTGCCGGCGCGCTGCCGACCGGAGTCCGCAACCGCGTCATCGGCACGACGGTGACCTTGTTCTGGTTTGTCGCCGTCGCCAACTGGCTCCACCTGATTCCAGGATCTGCGTTGCCGGCGCCGACCTCTGACATCAACCTGGCGCTCGCTCTTGCGGCGGTGGCCATGGGTTCAGTCCACATCACCGCGTTGCAGGTTCGTGGCGTGCGTGGCTACGCGCGCTACTACCTGTCCCCGTGGTGGCTCGCGCCGTTCAAGCTGCTGGAGGAGCTCATCAAGCCGTTGACGCTCGCGCTGCGGTTGTTCGGCATGGTCTTCGCAAGTGCCCTGATGGTCGTGCTCATCGGCGAGATCCTGCCGGCTCCGGCCGCAGTTCTCCCGCACGTGCTCTGGACGCTTTTCGACGTCTTCATCGGGGCCATCCAAGCGTTCATCTTCGCGTTGCTGACCCTGCTGTACTTCCAGGCCGTCCTGCCTTCAGCCGAAAGAGGTTAGTCATGTTGGAGTCGCGTAACTTGCTCATCCCGGACGCCACCTTCGCGATCGAGATGCTGGCGTTGCTTGTCGTGCTCGTGGTGATGACCCGCTATGTTGTGCCACGCATCCGCGCCTCTATGCACGCGCGGCAACAGACGATCATTGGAGCACTGGCAGCGGCACGCGAGGCGGAGGTTAGACGGGTCACCGTGGATGCTGAGGCCGACGAACTTCGCGCTGCTGCCCGGCGCGAAGCGAGCGAGATCACCTCGCAGGCGCGGTCGATGCGCGATCATCTGATCGCCGAAGGTCGGCGGGCCGGTATCGAGGACTACCGATGGCTGGTCGGGCGTGCCGACCGTGAGCTCCAGCGCCGGACTCGAGCCGCCGAGAGCCGGCTGCAGCAACTGGCCCGAGCGGCGGCCATCTCAGCAGCGCGCGCATATGTCGGCGACGACATCGACCAGGCCCGTCTCGAGCACATGGTCGACCACCATTTCGCGGCACAGGTCGTCACGGGTCGCGCGGCAGACCGAATCGATAGCCACCACCGAGCACTGTCAGCACTGCCGCGGGAGTCCGCGGGTCGCGTTCGATCTTGCGCCGCAGATTCTTGATGTGCGAGTCGACGCTGCGTTCGTAGCCCTCGAACTCATGCCCTCGCACTCTGTTGATCAACTCGGCGCGAGAGAACACTCTGCCCGGCGCCGCCGAAAGCGCGAGCAGCAGTCCCCATTCGGTTGGCGTCAGCTGCACTGGTCGCTCGTCGACCAACACCGACCGTGTCGGCTCGTCGATGACCACCGCACCGTCCCCGTAGCTGCGCCGT
>DASSEQ010000375.1:0-2930 GCA_035695245.1 Mycobacteriales bacterium
GCCGAAGATCTCGCCAAGGGTGGCATCGGCTTCGTCGACTGCGGTGTTTCCGGCGGTGTCTGGGGCCTGACCGAGGGCTACGCGTTGATGTGTGGCGGCGATGCGGAGCACGTCGCGTTGGTGCAACCGGTGTTCGACACCCTCAAGCCGTCCGGCGACTCCGGCTTCGTTCACGCCGGCGCCGTCGGTGCCGGGCATTTCGCGAAGATGGTCCACAACGGCATCGAGTACGGGTTGATGCAGGCTTACGCCGAGGGCTGGGAGCTGCTCGAAGCGACCGAGCTGGTGACTGACGTGCGCGAGGTCTTCCGGTCGTGGCAGCAGGGGACGGTGATCCGGTCCTGGTTGCTCGACCTCGCGGTGCGGGCGCTGGACAGCGACGAGCACTTGGAGAAGCTGCGGGGATTCGCCGAGGACTCGGGTGAAGGCCGGTGGACCGTGCAGGCGGCGGTCGATCACGCCGTGCCGCTGCAGGTGATCACAGCATCGCTGTTCGCCAGGTTTGCCTCCCGCCAGGACGACTCGCCGGCAATGAAGATGATCGCCGCGATGCGCAACCAGTTCGGCGGTCACGCCGTCACGGCCGCGGCCGGTTCGGTGGAGAAGGGCGCCGACGCGCCCGGCGCGGACGCACCCCAAGGACACGGCGCGGACGCACCCCAAGGACACGGCGCGGACGCGCCCCAAGGACACAGCGCGGACGCCGGTGACCCGGGCGCCGAGGCGCGCTAGAACTGCATGCACGTCCGGCACCTGTCCCTCGTCGACTTCCGTTCCTACGAAACGGTCGAGCTGGCACTGTCGCCGGGCATCACGGCGTTCGTCGGTCCGAACGGGCAGGGCAAGACCAACCTTGTCGAGGCGCTCGGTTACCTCGCGACGCTCGGCAGCCATCGGGTCGCGCTCGACGCCCCGTTGGTGCGCACCGGGGCAGAGCGGGCAATCGTTCGTGCCGCAGTTGTGCGTGACGGGCGCGAGGTGCTGCTCGAAGTCGAGATCACACCGGGCAAGGCCAATCGCGCTCGCCTCGGCGGAACACCGGTGCCGCGGCCAAGGGAGATCCTCGGTGCGCTTCGCACGGTGCTGTTTGCCCCTGAGGACCTGGCGATCGTCAAGGGAGATCCTTCCGAACGCCGGCACTACTTGGACGAGTTGCTGGTGGCGAGGTATCCCCGCTTCGCCGCCGTGCGCGCCGACTACGACCGAGTGCTCAAACAACGCAACGCCCTGCTGAAAACCGCGGGCGTGGCGCGCCGCCAGGGCGGGTCGGCGTTGCGGACACTCGACGTGTGGGATGCACATCTCGCTTCGGCCGGCGCTGCGCTGCTCGCCGGGCGGCACGAGCTCATCGACTCGCTTCGACCGTTGATGGACAAGGCTTATACGGCGGTGAGCCGGGGCGGTGGCCCGGCCGGCATCACCTACAAGTCATCGCTGCCGACCGAGGTCGACGGTGGCGACGTCACCGGCACGACGGACCGCGATCTGCTCGCGGCGGCATTGGGCTCGGCCCTTGCCGTCGTACGCGAGCAGGAGCTCGACCGCGGAATAACTCTTGTCGGCCCTCATCGCGACGACCTTGTGCTCACTCTCGGCGAACTGCCGGCAAAGGGCTATGCGAGCCACGGCGAGTCGTGGTCGGTAGCACTTGCGCTTCGATTGGCCGCCTACGACTTGTTGCGCGCCGATGGTGGTGAGCCGGTGCTCATCCTCGACGACGTCTTCGCCGAACTGGACGAGCGCCGACGCGAGCAACTCGCCGACGTCGTCGCACCGGCCGAGCAGGTGCTCATCACGGCTGCGGTCGCAGGCGACGTGCCAGCCTCGCTGGCCGGCGCACGCTTCGACGTCGCGGGCGGGCAGGTGACCCATGTGCGCTGACGAGACGGCTCCGCGCGATCCAGGGCGGCGGCTGCTCGACCGGGCTCGAAAGACGGCACCCGCACCACGACCGCGCCGGCGGCGCAACTCTGAGGAACAACAGTGGAGTGGTCCTGCAGCGGATGCTCGCGACCCGGCGCCGTTGGAAGCATCTCTCGGTGAGCTCGTCGGCGACCGCAAGTGGGGCGAGTCGCTTCGGACCGCCGGGATCCCGGCGAGGTGGGAGCAGATCGTGGGGGCGGAGATCGCGGGCCACTGCCGGCCGGCGAAGCTCGACAACGGGGAGTTGACCTGTGTCGCCGAGTCGACCGCCTGGGCGACCCAGATCCGGCTGTTGTCGCGGACGATCCTCGAGCGGATCTCGGCCGAGGTGGGGCCGGACGTCGTACGACGGATCAGGGTGCACGGACCGACCGCTCCGGACTGGAGGCACGGACCGCTGCGGGTGACCGGCCGCGGCCCTCGCGACACCTACGGCTGAGCCGGCTAGCGGCTCAGAGCGCCTCTGAGCGACCTGTCCCGCGTACAGGGACATTGCCCCACGCGTGTTGGCACGCCACGGGAGTCCACAGGGCCCTGCGGATGCCGTTTCTGACGCCGCATCGGGCTAGAATCTCAGATACATCCATGCGTTGCGCGCCCCTGAGGGCGTTTCTCGCGTGCCGACCCCAGGAGCGCAGTTGTCGTCCTACGACGCTAAGTCCATTACCGTCCTCGAGGGTCTCGAGGCCGTTCGCAAGCGCCCCGGGATGTACATCGGTTCGACCGGTGAGCGCGGTTTGCACCATCTCGTCTATGAGGTCGTCGACAACGCGGTGGACGAGGCGCTCGCCGGCCACGCCGACACCATCGTCTGCACGTTGCTCGCCGACGGCGGCGTGCGGGTCGTCGACAACGGCCGCGGCATTCCGGTGGACAAGCACCCGGTCGAGAAGAAGCCTGCTGTCGAGGTGGTGCTGACCACCCTGCACGCCGGCGGAAAGTTCGACGGCAAGTCCTACGCGGTCTCCGGTGGCTTGCACGGCGTTGGCGTCTCCGTCGTCAACGCG
>DASSEQ010000376.1:0-4200 GCA_035695245.1 Mycobacteriales bacterium
CTCGTCAGTCTCGTTGCGTTTGCACGCCAGCTCGTCGGCAGCGAGTGGGGCGCGAGGGCCGCCACTTTGGTGACCTCGCCGAAGCCCTGCAAGACATCGCTGTAGTCGGCCACCGGCATGCGGTCGGACGAGCCCGGAAAGATGAGGTAACGCGCTCCGATGAAGAGCATCGCGGCGATGACGACCGCCATCAGCCCGAGAGATCGGGCCATGTCCGCAAGCGACTTCAGCATCATGATCAGAGTGCCACGAGCGGCACTGGCCGGGTCCGATCGGCAAGGTCCGAAAACCGCCAGTCGGTCGCTGCCGGATGAGCCATGCTGACGTGGTGCACGAAGACTTCGACCGCTGCTACCGCGCCGTGCGGAGCAAGGACACGCGCTTCGACGGCCGCTTCGTGACGGCGGTGCGCACGACCGGCATCTACTGCCGGCCGAGCTGCCCGGCTCAGACACCGCGCCGCGAGAACGTGCGGTTCTTCCCGCGGGCAGCGGCCGCAGCAGCAGCAGGTTTTCGGGCATGCAAGAGATGCCGGCCGGATGCCGCGCCCGGCAGCCGCGACTGGGACGTGCGGGCCGACCTAGCTGCCCGTGCGCTACGCGCGATCGAGGGCGGTGTGGTCGACACCGACGGCGTCCCAGGATTGGCGCGGCGGCTCGCGGTCAGCGAACGACACTTGCATCGCGTGCTGGTTCGCGAGATCGGCGTTGGCCCGCTCGCACTGGCGCGCACCCGTCGCGCGCAGACCGCGCGGATGCTCATCGAGCACACCGCACTTCCCCTCACCGACGTTGCGTTCAGCGCAGGCTTCGCAAGCGTGCGACAGTTCAACGACGTGATGCTCGCGGAGTTCGGCGTTGCACCGTCTGCAATTCGGCGCGCACCCACCCCCGACGGCGAAGCCGTCGGCACGTTGACACTGCGTCTCGCCATGCGCACGCCGTACGCCGCCGGCCCGATGCTCTCGTGGTTGGGAACACGGGCGGTGCCAGGCGTCGAAGAAGTGAGTGAAGGCAGCTATCGCCGAGTGCTGGGCGCTGGTGTCATCGAGCTGGAGCCGCGACCGGACGCAGGGCACGTCGTCGCACGCGTCGACGCACGCGATCTCAACCGAATCACCGCAGTCGTGACCCGGGCCCGCGCGTTGTTGGATCTCGATGCCGATCCTGCCGAGGTCGATGCGGTGCTCGGCGCTGACGAGATGCTTGTCGACTCGGTCCGGCGGCATCCCGGCATGCGAGTGCCTGGCTGCGTCGACGGCTTCGAGCTCGCCGTGCGTGCCGTGCTCGGTCAGCAGGTCTCGGTTGCCGCCGCGCGCACCTTTGCCGCGCGGCTGGTGCAGCGGTGCGGCACGCCACTCGAGCTCTCGTCCGGCTCGCTCACACACGCCTTTCCGAGCGCCGAAGCCGTCGCGGCGGCGGACCTGGAAGCACTAGGCCTCACCGGTGCTCGCGTGCGCACGCTTCGATCCCTCGCGGTGGCGGTCGCCGCCGGAGACATCGCGCTAGATCCTTCGGCGGACCGTGACGAGGCCCGGCGCGCGCTGCTTGCCCTTCCTGGCATCGGACCCTGGACCGTCGACTACGTCGCGATGCGGGCACTCGCCGACCCCGACGCATTTCCTGCTGCCGACCTCGTGCTGCGCCGGCTGCTGGGCAGTGACGCGCAAGACCGCGCCGAGCGGTGGCGACCATGGCGTGCCTACGCCGCGATGCACCTTTGGAACTCCATCAGTCAGGAGCCGACATGACCAACACCATCGACGCGGCAACGATCGCCACGCCGGCAGGAGCGCTCGTGCTGCTCGTCCGCGATGACGTGCTCATCGCCGCCGGGTTCGGCGACGTCAACGCGCACTACGAACGCCTGGGCCGCGACAGCCGCGAAGCATTGCCGCCGCTACGACAAGTGCCCCGACTCGGACCGTTCAGCGATGCGCTCACGGCGTACGTCGATGGTGACCTGCGCGCACCCGACACGCTTCCGGTCGCGCAGACAGGCGGGCCGTTCCGGCAAGCGGCGTGGAAGGTCATGCGCGAGGTGCCGCCGGGCCAGACGATCACCTACGCCGAACTCGCGGCCCGAGTCGGCAACGACCGCGCGGTGCGTGCAGCCGGAAGCGCATGCGCACAAAACCGCATCGCGCCGGTGATTCCCTGCCACCGGATCCTGCGCACCGGTGGTGCACTCGGCGGCTACTACTACGGCCTCCCGGCCAAAGAGTGGCTGCTGACCCACGAGAGGCAGCACTCCGCGTAGCGCGTCAGCGGTCGCCGATGCGGGCGACCAGCTCGATCACTTCGTCGGCGAGACGCATGGCGTCGTCGCGAGTGTCGGCGACGGCGACCTCACGGCCGGCCTCGGCGACGATCGTCGTGAGCACAAGCACGAGGGTGTCGCCGAGCGGCTGCTCGTCCGCGCGAAGCAGCGCCGAGTTGACGTGGATCCACTCGCGATAGCGGCGCCGCGCGATCAGCTCGAAGCCAGGAGGACCGCCACCGGCGAGAAACATGCGAGCGAGCTCGCGCTCCTCCCAGCAGCCGCGCAGGTAGGCGCCGGCGCCGGCGAGGAACAACTCGAACGGGTCGTTGGTGCCGCGTTCGACGCGGGTCTCGCGGACCGCCGTTGCGGCACGGTCTTCCTGCCGGGTCTGGTAGTCCTCGAACAAAGCGAGATAGAGGTCGGCCTTGCCGCCGAAGTGGTGGTAGAGGCTGCCGACGGACGCGCCCGCCTTCGCGACGACGTCGGCGATGTTCGCGTCGGCGAAACCTGACGCCGCGAAGACCTCGCGAGCCGCGGCGAGAAGGCTCGCCCGCGTCGCCTGGGCGCGGCCGGATCCGCGCGCGCTGACCGCCGTGGTCACGGGCGACACTGTGTCACATCACCGCTTCTGGCGGGGGTCGATACGATCCGGGCATGTCCGAGGCCGTCGTACCCGGGTCACTTCGCGTCGGGTCGGAGCAGCCCGACCGCAACCTCGCGCTCGAGCTCGTCCGCGTGACCGAGGCGGCGGCGATGGCTGCCGGGCGGTGGGTTGGCCGCGGCGACAAGAACGGCGCCGACGCGGCTGCCGTCAACGCGATGCGCCAGCTCGTGTCGACGGTGTCGATGAACGGCGTCGTCGTCATCGGTGAGGGCGAGAAGGACGAAGCGCCGATGCTCTACAACGGCGAGGAGGTCGGCAACGGCGACGGCCCGGACTGCGACGTCGCCGTCGACCCGATCGACGGCACGACGCTGACCGCGAAGGGCATGAACAACGCGATCGCCGTGATGGCGGTCGCCGAGCGTGGGTCGATGTACGACCCGTCGGCCGTGTTCTACATGGAGAAGCTCGTGACGGGCCCCGAGGCCGCGGACGTCGTGGACATCGAGGCGCCGGTCGCGCACAACATCGAGGCGGTCGCGAAGGCCAAGCACTGCTCGGCCGAGGACGTCACCGTCGTCATCCTCGACCGCACACGCCACGACGACCTCGTGCAGCAGATCCGCGACGCGGGCGCCCGGATCAAGTTCATCAGCGACGGCGACGTCGCCGGCGCCATCATGGCCGCCCGCGACGGCACCGGCGTCGACCTGCTGCTCGGCGTCGGCGGCACGCCGGAGGGCATCATCACCGCGTGCGCCATCAAGTGCACCGGCGGCACCATCCAGGCGAAGCTGTGGCCCAAGGACGACGCCGAGCGCCAGCGGGCGATCGACGCCGGTCACGACCTGTCGCGGGTGCTGGGTCCGGATGACCTGGTGAGCAGCGACAACGTGTTCTTCGTCGCGACCGGCATCACCGACGGCGAGCTCATGGACGGCGTGCGCTACCGCGCCGGCGGCGCCCGCACCCACTCGCTGGTCATGCGGTCGAAGAGCGGCACGATCCGCAACATCCACAGCGAGCACCGACTGACGAAGCTGCGCGCCTACTCCGCGATCGACTTCGAGCGGCCGTCCTAGCCGCGCAGGCGCCGCACCACCCGGGCGATGCCGCGTAGCCATCCCGGCCACAGCTCGAGCCACTGCCAGTCGGCGATTGGAACGGCGTACGACGTCGCGTCGGTCGGGTCCACCACGTCCAGCGACTTCGCCTTGGCGAAGCGACGAAGGTGTTGCATCAGCTCGTCGCGCGCGTCGACGTCTGTGGGTGTGAACCTGGTCCGCTCGTCGACCACCTCGGCATTGATGGCAGTGCCGTCGTCGGCGTAGAAG
>DASSEQ010000377.1:0-6289 GCA_035695245.1 Mycobacteriales bacterium
ACCGACGGCGGGCCGTGGTCGAGATAGCCGACCCGCACGTCGACCTCCGGCGCCAGCAGCCTGACCTGGCGGGCGACGTCGTCGACGACGAGCGCGAAGCGCGGGTCGAGACTCCCGTGCGCAACCAGCAACAGCGCTCGCCGATCATGCACGCTTACGTCTTATCAGCCGACCTGAACGACGTAGTTGTGCATGATCGGCGAGAAGGGAGCACGCGCTCAGGGTCAGGCGTGCAGGCCGCACTCGACCTTGCCGGTGCCGGCCCACCGGCCGGAGCGGCCCTCGCCGCGGCGGGTGCAGGGCGCGCAACCGATCGACCCGTAGCCATCGTCGATGAGCGGGTTGACCAGCACGTTGTTGTCGGCGATGTAGGCATCGACCTGCTCCTGCGTCCAGGCAGCCAGCGGGTTCACCTTCACCATTTGGCGCTCGGCGTCCCATTCGACGACGCGCACGTCCTTGCGGGTGTCGGCCTCGTCCCGGCGGATGCCTGACGCCCACGCGATGTGGTTGCTGAGCGCCCGGCGCAACGGAAGCACCTTGCGGAGCCGGCAGCACAGGTCCGGGTCACGGGCCCAGAGGTCCTTGCCGTAGGTCTCGTCCTGCTCGGCCACGGTCTGCTCGGGACGCACCCGCAGCAGCTGGATCGGCACGACGGTCTCGACCGCGTCCGCGGTGCCGATCGTCTCGGCGAAGTGGTAGCCGGTGTCGAGGAAGAGCACCTTCACGCCGGGCCGCACCGACGCGGCCATGTGAGCGAGCACGGCGTCGGCCATCGACGAGGCGATCACGAAGCGGGGGCCGAACCGGTCGATCGCCCACTGCAGGATCTCCTGCGGTTCGGCACCCTCGAGCGCTGCACCGGCGTGCAGGGCCAGATGCCAGAGGCCGTCGGAGTCGTCGTAGAGCTCGTGCAGCTCCGTCGTCTCGTGGTGCAAATACGACAATTCGAGCGCCGCGGTCATGAGATGTCCTCGCAAGAAAAGAAGGGTCGGGCCGGCTGAGGTCAGCTGGCGCGACACACCGCGCTCTGGACGCGCTGCAGATCCACATGCAGCCGCGCAACCAGAAGCACGGGCGAAGACATGCCGGTCAATATGTCACACTAATTGCGTGAGCAACAGACCGGCTGCGCTTATCTCGCGCCGCCACGTGGACCTGGTCCGGGTGGCCAGCTCCATCTGTCTCGCTATCTGAGACACCGGTCCCTGCTCCCAAGTCTCGAAGGGTCTCTTCTTTTCCCATGGCTGTTGAACGCACTCGTCCGTCCCGGCGCACCGCCGGGCAGGGTCAGTGGGCCCTGGGCCACCTCGAGCCGCTCAACCCCAACGAGCGGTCGAAGAAGGATGACGACGGCCTCAATGTCCGTCAGCGCATCGAGACGATCTACTCGAAGCTCGGCTTCGCCTCGATCGACGGTGCGGACCTTCGCGGCCGGTTCCGTTGGTGGGGCCTCTACACCCAGCGACGGCCCGGCATCGACGGCGGCAAGACCGCCATCCTCGAACCGGAAGAGCTCGACGACGAATACTTCATGCTTCGCGTCCGGATCCCCGGCGGGCAACTGACCAACGAGCAGCTGCGCACGATCGCCACGATCTCGACCGAGTTCGGCCGCGACGTCGCCGACGTCACCGACCGGCAGAACATCCAGCTGCACTGGATCCGCATCGAGGACGTGCCGGAGATCTGGAGGCGGCTCGAAGCGGTCGGCTTGTCGACGACCGAGGCGTGCGGTGACACGCCGCGCAACATGCTCGGCTGCCCGTTGGCCGGCGTCGACGCCGAAGAGGTGATCGACGCGACGCCGGTGCTCCGCGCGACCAATGCGCTGGCCGAAGGCAGCAAAGAGTTCTCCAACCTCCCGCGCAAATACAAGACCGCCGTTAGCGGGTGCCCGGTCTACTGCATCCACCACGAAATCAACGACGTCTCGTTCGTCGGGGTGCGTCACGACGACGGCCGAACCGGCTTCGACGTGTGGGTCGGCGGCGGCTTGTCGACCAACCCGATGTTCGCGCAGCGGCTCGGTGTCTTCGTCGAGCCGGAGGACGTGCCCGACGTGTGGGCCGGGGTGACGCGGGTCTTCCGTGACTACGGCTATCGCAAGTCGCGCAACCGCGCGCGACTCAAGTTCCTCGTCGCCGACTGGGGCGTGGAGAAGTTCCGCGAGGTGCTCGAGAAGGAGTACCTCGGTCATGCGATGCAGGACGGTGTCGCGCCACCGGCTCCGGTCGGCGAGCGCGACCACATCGGCGTACGACGGCAGCTGGACGGACGCAACTACGTCGGTTTCGCGTTGCGCACCGGCCGCACGAGCGGGTCCGAGCTCACCGACATCGCCGATCTCGCCGTGCGCTACGGCAGCGGCAGCATCGCGACCACGGTGGAGCAGAAGATCGTGATCCGCGATGTCGACGACGCTGACGTCGACGCGCTCGTCGCCGAGCTGGAGCGTCGCGACCTACGCGTGCACCCGACGGTCTTCCGGCGCGGCACGATGGCCTGCACGGGCATCGAGTTCTGCAAGCTCGCGATCGTCGAGACCAAAGAGCGTTCGGTTGAGCTCTACGAAGAGCTCGAGCGTCGCATGCCCGACTTCGACACCCCGATCACGATCAACCTCAACGGCTGCCCCAACTCCTGTGCGCGATTCCAGACCGCCGACATCGGGTTCAAGGGAATGATCGTCGACGGTGGTGAGGGCTATCAGGTGCACCTCGGTGGTTCCGTTGCCGGCGGTGACATCGCCTTCGGGCGCAAGATGCGCGGGCTGAAAGTCACGTCGGCGGAGTTGCCCGACTACATCGAACGGGTGCTGCGCAACTTCGTTGCTGGGCGCGCCGACGGTGAGTCGTTTGCCTCGTGGGTGCGCCGCGCCGACGAGGGGCTCATCCAGTAGCCGAGATCGCGCCCAGTCGATGACCCAACGCGCCGTTCCGTTCTACTGCCCCTACTGCGGTGACGAGGACCTGCGTCCCGTCGGGGACTCGCACGGCACATGGTGGTGCCAGTCCTGTCGGCGCGCCTGGCAGCTGAAGATGCTCGGCACGGGCACACCGGAAGAGTTCGCCGACGAACGCACGGCCGACTAGTCCTCCTGGGCCGTTCGCAAAGGCTGACCACTTCGACACTGCGCAACGCGCAGCCGCATGCCGACACTCGCCGGGATGCGTTGTCTCCGTTGGCTTCTTGCCAGCATCTGTCTCGTGGCCGGTGTTGTCGCTCCGGTTGCGTCTGCGAGCACGTCGATCGCCAGCGGCAACGACTACTCCTGGCCGCAATGCCCGCGCGGTGTGGGCAACGGTCAGGGGCAACCGCTGCCCCACGGTTCGCACACTTTCGCTGTCGTCGGTCTCACCAACGGACAGGGCCTGCACGAAAATCCTTGTCTTGCTTCGGAATGGGCCTATGCCCGTGCGCACAACGCGCTCGTGACCGGCTACACCATGGTCACCTATCCCACTGCATCGCAGCGAGCCGCCGCACGCGTCGGTCACTACGGCACCTGCCGGACGCTCGCCTGCGAGCTCCGCAACAACGGCTGGGCGCAAGCGGTCTTCACCGCGACGAGCCTCGGCAAGATCGGCGCGCGGCCGCCGTTGGTCTGGATCGACGTCGAGACACGTGACCGGCAGCCGTGGTCACACAACCGCAGCAACAACTCGCTGGTGATCAAGGCGGTCATCGCTGGTCTGCATGCGCACGGCTTGGCGGTCGGCATCTACTCCAACCGCTACTTGTGGGACACCATCGCCGGTTTCAGAACGTCATTGCCGGAATGGGTGCCCGCGGAGAGCCTCACCCGAGGCTGCCGTCTGTCTTTCGCAGGTGGACGCGTGCTGCTCAGCCAATGGAGCCACACGCATGCAAGTGGGCTGACGTTTGACGAGAATGGCCGATGCTCGGGCGCCCCATCGATGTCGGCATGGTGGCAGTCGGCTCATCCGCTGGTGACCAGCATCCGCAGCTCGACGAACGGCGGCCTCTACGCGCGATTCGGCAGTCGGCCGGCCTTCAGCCTTTACGCCCGGGACCCGCACGCGGCCGCGGTCGTGGCCGCGCCTTCGGCGGCCGGCACCGTGCCGCTCTTCGTTTCGATCACGGCGGCCGGCAATGTGCATGTGCGCACCTTGGGATCGGGTTGGCACACCATCGGCACGACGCGCTGCCGCAACCTGCCGGCTCCTGGCGTCTCCGGGTCGACGCTGACTGTGCACTGCACCGACGTCTCGGGTGCCGCCGTCGTCACGACTGTGCCGCTCGACCGCTACGGCGCAACCATTGGCGCCGGCACCACGACACCCGCGCCGGGTGTCGTAGCACCCACGCGAACGGTTGCGATCACCCTGCGCTGAGCGCGAGGGTCGGGAAGCGCCTTGTCCCCTCCGGGATAGGCCGCCTTGATCGCGCACGGGGTATGCGATCGGTATGACGGCCAAGGCCGACCGCGATCGCCTTCGACGGCGTAACGACTTCCTGCGCGAGCTCGCCGATGCCAAGGCTCTTCGCGAGCGGGTCGCACCGCGTCGGTCGCGACGACTGCGGGCGCACCAGCTGCACCGCATGATGACCTACCTGCACGTCTGACCGTTGCCGCAGCCGCTTCTGCACGACTGCGTCGTGATCGGCGGCGGGCCCGCCGGGCTGGCCGCGGCGACTTGGCTTGCGCGGTATCGCCGCGACGTCGTGGTGGTCGACTCCGGCGATTACCGCGCGCAAACGGTCGAGTCGTCGCACGGCTACCTCGGCCGTGATCCACAACGACCGCTCGAGTTCCTCTCGGCCGCACGCCACCAGCTGCTCGACTACCCCACGGTGCAGCTACGTCGCGCAAAGGCCGACTCGGCGCAACGGCTCACCGACGGGTCTTTCGAGATCGGATGCGACGACGGACAGGTCGTGCGGGCGGCCAGGGTCGTGCTGGCGACCGGAGTCGATGACACCTTTCCGCAGTTGGAGGGGTTCGCCGAGCACTACGGCGCGTCAGCGTTCCACTGTCCGGCGTGCGACGGTTATTCGGCCGAGGACCGGGACGTCGTCGCCTTCGGCTGGGACATGCGCCTCGTCGGCTTCGCCACCTCCCTTCTCAACTGGGCCCGGTCGGTCACCGTGCTCACCAGCGGCCGCACCTTCGTGGGCGACGAGGCATGTCGAGAGGTGCTGGACCGGCATGCGATCGAGGTCGTGCCCACGGCCGCGGTGCGAATGGTCGGGACGCGCGGCGACCTTCGTGGCGTGCAGCTCGAAGACGGGCGACTCGTGCCGGCCTCGCTGTTGTTCTTCTCCGTCGCGCACACCCCGCGGGCGGACCTCGCGCGTGAGCTCGGGTGCCGAATCGCCGCAGAAGGCTACGTCGCCGTCGACGAGTCCGGCTGCACGTCCGTCGAGGGCGTCTACGCCGCCGGTGACGTCGTGCCAGGGCTCCAGCTCGTGCAGGTAGCCGCCGCGCAAGGCTGCGTGGCCGGGGTCGGTGCCGCGCGTTCACTGCAGGGCGAGCCCGGGTCGCCGCTTTCCCCACCGGCGGCGCCGGACGCGCCCGGCGAAGTCGAAGCGGCTCGACCATGACGAACCCGGCCGAGGCGAACACTGTCCAACCCGGCGCCCGATCTGCCACGATCGCGCTCGACCGGGAGGGAGACCCATGGGCCGGGACAGTGAGGACAGCGTCGCCGTCGTTCTCTATCGGGAGGACGGCGTGTGGCAGTCCGGCGTGCTCCCGGAACGCGTCGCGGACGATCTGGACGGCCTCATCGCGGTCGCCCGGCAGCAGCCGGCCGAGAACGGGGCCATCGCGCTGGTCAACGTGGCCGACGAGTTCTTCGTCGCCGTGCGGGTGCGCGCGGACGACGTGCGGCTGTTGCTGTCCGATGTCACCGCGGCCGTTGCCTGGGACCTCGCCCGGCAGGTGGTCGGCCGGCTTGGCATCGCAACGCCCGGTGACGACGATCTCGAGGACGTGTGGCCGGCGGGTGACATGTCGATCTTCGCCGACCTGGGTCTCGATGAGATGGAGCTCGGTGCAGTCCTCGCCGACTTGGATGCATATGCAGATGAGATGTTGCTCGCCATCGCGGGCCGCTTAGGCTTCGCGGAGGTCTACGACCGCGCTGTGGAGGCAGCGGCTCGCTAACGCCGAGACTCAAGCAGGAGAGACAGTGTCCTACTTCGCCGCCGCGTTGGCCCGGCGCACGACCGGGTGGTCGGGTGAGGAGCTCGACCTCGACGAGGTCGAGGATCTGGACGGCGTCATCGAGGCGCTGCGCCAGTCCGCAGGTGATGACGCCGA
>DASSEQ010000378.1:0-6450 GCA_035695245.1 Mycobacteriales bacterium
CAGCGCGTCCGGACCGCGGTTCGCGCCGTTGGCACACAGGTAGTTGGCGGCGGTGTAGATCGCGTCCGCCGGATCCATGATGTCGGCGACGCCGTCGTTGTCGCCATCGACGGCGTAAGCGTCGAACGTCTCCGGCAAGAATTGCATCGGTCCCATCGCACCGGCGTACGACGTCGACGTGTCGCGACCATGACCGCTTTCGACCTGACCGATCGCCGCCAGCACTGTCCACGAGAGACCGGGACATTCCGCGGCGGCCCCTCGGTGGTAGAGCGCCATGTACGCCGCCGGTGCCGGCAGCGGCCGCAGCGCCGCGATCCGCTGTTGAGTGATCGCCGACAGCTGAGCCTGCTCCGCGGCCAGCGCTTGCTCGGCCGCATGCACGTCTGCGGCGTGTTGCTGTGCTTGGTCGAGCAAGGCTTGCTCCTGGGCGAGCAGGCCGAGCACGCGGCTCGCAACGACTGCGACAGAGCGCTCGGTGCGGATGTGCACCTGGGCCTGACGGGTAGCGGCGGCGGCGATGGCTGCTGCCTGCTGCGACACGCCCTCGGCAGCGTTGGCGGCGACGCGGTCGCCGCTCACCACCTGTCCGACGATGATCGCCTGCTCTTGCAGCGCCGATGGGTCCTGGGCGTCGAGCAAGGTCGCGTAGATCGCGAGCGGCCCACCGGACATGTAAAGACCGCGGACGCGGTCATCGAGCTGCTTCTGTGCCGCGGCCGCCTGCGCGGCGATACCGTCGCTGACTCGACCGGACTGGATCTGAGCGTTGACGCTGTCCGCGACACCGGCCAGCGCCTGGTCGTAGGAATGCTCGGCGGTCGCGACCTGCTGCCGAATCTTCTGGACCTGCGCGAGGATCTGCTTGACCTTGGCGTCGGCTTGGGCGCCCGTGTCGGCTCCAGCGGACACGACGGGCGCGAAGACCGCGATCAGCGCGGCGGCGACAACCGTCGTCGTGGCACGCCGAAGGCGCGCGAGATGCCTCACATTAGGTCAAGTCGGCGGGTTGCGCGCCGGGCTGTAGTCCCGCGCACGGGGTAGCGTCAGATCGAGCACAAGCGACCGGAGGCGACAATGCGTCCCGCTCTGACCCGTTTCAGCGTGATCGCTGCTCTGGCGGCGTTGGGTCTCCTCGCCGGCTGCGGCAGCGGGTCCGGTGGCTCGACCGCCGCGAAGACCTCCACGCAGACTCCCAAGGCGGCGTTCACGACCGCCCTGCAGGGCCTGACCGACACCGATGTTCTGACCATCACGCTCAAGCTCGAGACGACGCCGAGCGTGCTTATCGGGTTCTCCAAAGAGGACCCGAAGAGCAAGCCGCTGACGCAGAAGCAGGCGCAGGAGATCGCGAGCGCGGCGTTTCTGATCGAGACGAAGACCAGCGACGGCAGCAAGCTGTCGGCGGTCAAGCCCGGGTCTACCAGCAAGACACAAGTGCGGTTCGCGCTCCAGGACAACGGTCAGTCCTTGGCCGAGATCCGCTCGCTCGACAACGCCCTCTACCTTCAGGCCGATCTCAAGTCGATCCTCGACCTGTTCGACAAGGGCAGCCAGTACTCGACCATCACCCAGCGCGTGTCCGCGATGCCGCCGTTCGTGAAGGCTTTCGTGCAGGGGAAGTGGGTCTCGCTGGACCTCGGCCAGCTCAAGGCCATGGCGTCGCAGTTCGGCGCCGCCCCGGCATCGACCAGCCCGCAACAAGGTCAGAAGCTGCTCAACGACCTACATGCGGCCCTCGGCCGTGACGTCACGGTGACGCGGGTCGGCACCGACAGCCAGGGCGACCACCTGAGGATCTCGGCCCAGAGCAGGGCACTCCTGTCCGACCTCTTGCACACCGTCACGACCAACCTGCCGTCGGCAAGCCTCGCCACCGGCGCGATCAAGCCGACGAGCGTGCCCGACCACTCGATCGTGATGGACGCATGGGTCAGCAACGGCGCACTGTCGAAGCTGTCACTGGACGTCCTGCAGTTCGCGTCACCCGGCGACCCCAACGGGCCGAAGCCCGGCGACCACCTGCCGGTCGTCTTGCAGTTCGACCGCAGTGGCGACGACATCAGCCAACCGTCCGGTGCGGTCCCCGTCGACACGAGCCAGCTTCTGACACTGGTCGGTTCGCTCACCCAGAAGTGACACCGCGCTAGTGGTTGACGCTGCAGGGCTCACCCCGACCGCCGCTGACGAGGTCGTCGAGCTCTGCCGTGACCTGATCCGGATCGACTCGACCAACCCGACTCGGGACGAGCGCGCGGCGGCCGAACACGTCGCCGAGCTCCTGACAGACGCGGGACTCGAGCCGCGGTTGCTCGAGTCGGAGCCCGGGCGCGCGTCAGTGGTCGCACGGTGGGACGGAGAGGACCCGAACCGACCGGCACTTCTCGTCCACGGCCATCTCGACGTCGTGCCGGCCGACGCCGCCGATTGGCAGGTCGACCCGTTCTCCGGCGAGGTGCGGGACGGTTGCGTGTGGGGCCGGGGTGCGGTCGACATGAAGGACATGGACGCCATGACATTGGCGCTGGTCCGCGACTGGGTCCGGCAAGGCCGCCGGCCACCACGCGACGTCGTACTCGCCTTCGTCGCCGACGAGGAGGCGGGGGGAGTCAAAGGCGCGGGCTACCTCGTCGAGCAGCATCCAGAGCTCTTCGAAGGATGCACCGAGGCGATCAGCGAGGTCGGCGGCTTTTCCATCACTGTCGGCGGTCGCCGGCTCTACCTGGTCGAGACAGCGGAGAAAGGCATCCAGTGGCTCACGCTGGTTGCGCGCGGGCGCGCCGGACACGGCTCGATGCTCAACGACGACAACGCCGTAACCGCACTCGCAGAAGCCGTCGCGCGAGTCGGCAACCACCAGTGGCCCACCCAGCTCACCCCGGCCGTCGAGGAGTTCCTGCGCGCGCTGTGCGAGGAGCTCGGCATCACGTTCGACTCGACCGACGTCGAGAGTGTGTTGGCCAAGCTCGGGTCGATCGCCAAGATGATCGGCGCGACGCTCCGGCACACGACGAACCCGACGATGCTCGACGCCGGCTACAAGCACAACGTGATCCCACAGACCGCGACTGCGTCCATCGACTGCCGCCTCCTGCCGGGAGGTGAGGAGCGCTTCTTCGAAACGCTGCGCGAGCTGGTCGGGCCAGATGTCGCTGTCGAAGTGCTCTACAGCAGCCCGGCGTACGAAACGACGTTCGACGGTGACCTCGTCGACGCGATGACGGCTGCGCTGTTGGCGGAGGACCCGGACGCCCGGGCAGTGCCCTACTGCCTGTCCGGCGGCACTGATGCGAAGTCGTTCGCGCAGCTCGGCATGCGGTGCTTCGGGTTCTCGCCACTGCGCTTGCCCGCCGAGCTCGACTTCGCCGGGATGTTCCACGGCATCGACGAACGGGTGCCGATCGAGGCGTTGCAGTTCGGCACGCGGGTCCTGTCGCGGTTCCTCGCCCTCAGCTGACCGATCCCGCCGCCCTTACAGCGTCGAGCGGACCCGCATGATCCGGCGCCGCAGCACGACCCTTCGGGTGCCATCGGGATAGAGCCGCAGCCGATCGAGTTCCCAGTGCCCGTGCTCGGCCGCCTCGGTCAGCACTCTCTGCGCAGCAGTGCGACCGGTGCCGCGAGGCAGCAGCATCCGGCGGTACTCGTACTCGACCATCGGCTGCCACGATAGGCGTCAGTCGCCTTGCAACACTGCCGAAAGCCGAGTCCGTCTCGGTCTGGCGCCGACGTCGCGCACACCACGGACCAGGGCGGAACCCGCAGCATGTACGACGGACAGGTGCCGCTGCGACCTGGTGAGAGCCGTGTAGACCAGCGGGCGCGACAACATTCCCCCCGCTTCCGGCGGCAACACGACGACCACCGCCGGCCACTCCGAACCTTGTGCCCGGTGCACCGTGATCGCCCAGCCGTGCACGAGATCGGTCACTGCCTTGGCCGGCACGACGATCGGTCCACCACCGGCGAAGTCGACCGTCAGCGCGCCGTCGACCACCGCGGTCACGACGCCGACCTCGCCGTTGGCGAAGCCGTCATCGAGATGGTTCGCCGTCGCGACGACGCGATCACCGACGTCGAACCCGTGAAGTGCTCCGGGACCCGGGTTGAGGTGTTTCTTCAGAGCCGCGTTGAGAGCGATCGTGCCGGCCGGGCCTCGATGCACCGGCGTCACGACCTGCACATCCGCCGCCGGGATGCCGAGTGCCCGCGGGATGGAGTCGGTGACCAACTGCACCACCCGGTGCGCAGCCTGAGCGCTGCCGGGCACCGGCAGCACGACGACCTCGCGGGTCGGATCATCGACCGCGTGCAGCTCGCCCTGGCGCACTGCGGCGGCGAGCCGGGCAATCGTGCCGCCCTCCGCCTGCCGATGCAACGTGGTCAGTTCGACCGCGGGCACCGCGCCGCTGTCGAGCACGTCACCGAGCACCCGTCCCGGTCCGATCGAGGGCAGCTGCGCCGGATCGCCGACGAAGAGCACATGGGTGCCCTCGTCACACGCCTCGATGAGTGCTGCGGCCAAGTCGACGTCGAGCATCGAGGCTTCGTCGACAACGACGACGTCGGCGTCGAGCGGCCACGTCTCGCCGCGCAGGAACTCTGTCGCCTGGTTGTGGCCGGTCGAGCGTTGCGCTCCGAGCAGCCGATGCAATGTGGTCGCCTCGTGGCCGGTGAGCTCCTCGAGCCGCTTGGCGGCGCGGCCGGTTGGTGCCGCCAAGGCAATGCGTTTGTGCAGTGCCGCGGCAAGCTCGACCACGGCTGCAACGGTGCGGCTCTTTCCGGTGCCGGGTCCGCCATGGAGCACGACGACGCCATGCGCCGCGACGTCGAGGACCGCTTCTCGCTGGGCGGGATCAAGCCCACCGGTGACAGCGGTCGCACCTTCCGGGGTCGCGAGCGGTTCGGCGGTCGACAGCAACCTTGCGATGCCCTCGCCGATCGACTGCTCCGCCATCGCGTAGCGGGCCAGCCCGAGCAGCCGGCGTGGCGAGCCGTCGGCGTCGAAACCCGGAAAGTCGACGACGACGCCGTCGGCGATGCCCGCCTCGACCGCCGCGTCGGGTGCCGGCATGCCGAGGCCGGCGAGTGCTGCTGCGACCGTCGCTTCGGGCAAGACCGTGTGCCCGTCGCGGGCGGCTCGGGTCAGGACATAGGCGGTGAACGCGCGGCCGCGCCGGCGGTCGTCCTTGCCCGGCATCGTCGGCAGGGTGCGGATGGCGAACCTGTCTGCCTGCTGCGGCTCGACCTGCCCGCTGTCGAGCAGCCGCCACGGATCGGCCGCCAGCGCGTCTGCCGCCCGGCTGCCTAGCGCCTCGACCACCACAGCGGCCGCGCGCACCGGCATGCCCGCTTCGTGCAACAGCTCAGCGACGGCGTAGCGCGGCGCCGCTTGCACGAACGCCTTCGCCAACTTCTCGGCCTTCTTCGCACCGAGGCCGTCGACCTTGGTCAGCGAGGTCACCGACACGTCGTCGGGGCCGACGATCCCGGCGGCGGCCAGCTTGCTTGCGGTTGCGCGACCCAGGCCGAACCAGAGCCCGGCGGCGCAGAACGCGTCGAAGACCGTCTCGCGCTGCGTCGCCGCGGTCGGTGGTGCCTCGGTCACACACCGAACCTAATCGGCATCGAGCTCGAAACAGATGAACGCCCACGGCCTGTTGACAACACGTGTCAGCAGCACGGTCGCCCTGCGCGACTGGGTTGAGCCGGGCGATTGCTTCGGCCGGAGCCGGCGTCCGAGCTCCGCAACGTCACCGGCGAGCCCGCGCCGGCGCAGGTCGAGGCTCCCGACATCGAGTCGGCGAAGCTCCGCCGCCAGCGGCTTCAGCGCGAAGGGCATCGATGCTTCGACGCGCAGCCAGCGACCGAACGCCGTTGCCGTCGTGCTGTCGGCGTACAAGAACGCGATCTTCGGGTCGGCCTGCCACCCACGGACAGTCGCGGCGAGCTCCGCCACGAGGCCCGCGCGGGTCACGGCCGGGGAGGGGTCGAGCACGAACGCTCCAGGCGGTCGCACCTCGGCTCGGCCGTTGCCGGAGCCGACCAGCGACTCGCCGGTGGGCAGCACCGTGGCGCGCCTGGCCACCGTTGCCCAGCCCGGCGACCAGAGACAGGCTTCCTTGAGGTCCCGACCTTCGGCGACGAACTCGACCTCCCAGCCGGTGCCAACGGCGCGGAGGTCAACGCCCGGCGCGGTCTTGACCGCGACGCGCGATGCCGGCAGCGACATGCACCATGCGAGCGGTGGCTCGGAACCACCACGAGCCGTGTCATCGCGTCGCGAAGGATCGACGAAAACCGCTGCTGCCGCATCGACGCGCACGTCGCGGACGTCGGCGACCACGGTGGCGGCACCGGAGTTGTTCGCCGCGCAGATTGCATGCGTCTCATCACGGTCGATGCCCACGGCATGTGCGACGGACGCGAGCGCGCGCAGATCGAATCCGA
>DASSEQ010000379.1:0-3321 GCA_035695245.1 Mycobacteriales bacterium
GCTGACGGCAGTGTTGGTCGCGATCGCCGGCGGACCGGCGGGCCGCGGCAGAATGACCGCGGTCGGGGCGTCGGCTTGGCAGGTCGGGCTCGTTCTCACGCTCGAGTTGGCCTTCGTCGCCGCGTTCGTGGCCGTCGGCCGAGTGTGGATGAGCCGGGAGAGATCCTGACCGATTCCGGCGAACAGAATCCGGCGTCGGGTTCTTCCTGCTGTTCCTGCTGATCGGCATCGCGGCCGGCGCGGGGATGTTCGGCTGAAGCCGGTCGCTACGGGTTGTTCAGGTCGCGGCTGAACTGGTCGCGGCACGCCTGCAGTTCCTGCTGGGTGGTCGCGTGCCGCACGCAGTCGTTGTAGTTGTCGAACGCCGTCTTGTGGTGCTGGTAGAAGGCGGCGCCCACAGCGATGATGACGATCGCGCCCGCCAGGGCGATACCGCCCAGGATCGCGCCCGCCAGCGCAGCGCCACCGTTCGTCGCCTCGCGCCGAGTCGCGCGCTTTCGGCCGATGATCCCGAAGATGAGCGCCAGCACACCCAGGATCACCCCGAGGACGACCGTCCAGAAGAGAACCAGGCCGATGATGCCGAGCACCAGGGCGCTCGTGCCCATGCCGTTGCGCGGGGCCAGCGGCTGGTAGCCGGCGTCGTACGGGCTTCCGTACACCTGTGGGCTGGGCGGTGGTTGGGTGGGCGTGGCGTAGGGGCTGGCCGGCTGCTGGCTCGCAGGCGGCTGACCGGAAGTCGGCTCAGTCATGAGGGGTGCTCCTTCCCGATCCCGCCTGATCCTTACCCATGTGGCGCCAGGGATCCACGCTCATCGCTCGCGGCGGTCGCGATAGGCTGAGCCGGTCTTCGTTGCCCCCCGACTTCCCCGACACTCCCGCTGCCCCTTCGTTCGCAAGAGGTGAGCCCGCCGTGTCCGCCCGGGTGGTCGTTCTCGCGTCCGGCACCGGAACGCTGCTGCAGGCGCTGCTCGACGCGAGCGCGAAGCCGTCGTACGGCGCGAACGTGGTCGCCGTCGGCGCCGACCGGGACGGCATCGAGGCACTGCACCGGGCCGAACGGGCAGGGATTCCCACCTTCGTGCTGCGGGTGCCGGATTTCCCGGATCGCGCCGCATGGGACCGTGCGATGACCGACGAGGTGGCCAAGCACGAGCCGGACCTCGTCATCTCGGCGGGCTTCATGAAACTCGCCGGAGAGGCCTTTCTCGCCCGCTTCGGCGGGCGCTATCTCAACACCCATCCGGCGCTGCTTCCGTCGTTTCCGGGGATGCACGGCGCTCGCGACGCGTTGGAACACGGGGTGAAGGTGACCGGCGGCACGGTCTTCATCGTCGACAACGGCGTGGACACGGGCCCGATCGTGGCGCAGCGCGCGGTCGATGTGCGCGACGACGATGACGAGCCGGCGCTGCATGAGCGGATCAAGACGGTGGAGCGCGAGCTCCTCGTCGACGTTGTCGGACGGATGGCGCGTCATGGTTGGCGCGTGAACGGCAGAAGGGTCTCGATCGGTGAGTGACAGCAAGCGGCCAGTGCGTCGCGCTCTCGTCAGCGTCTACGACAAGACGGGCCTGGACGAGCTGGGCCGCGCCCTCGCGGCTGCGGGCGTGGAAGTGGTGTCGACCGGCTCGACGGCGGCGCGACTGCGCGACGCCGGCGTGCCCGTCGTGCCCGTGGAGGAGCTCACGGGCTTTCCCGAGTGCCTCGACGGTCGCGTGAAGACGCTGCATCCAAAGGTGCACGCCGGTGTGCTCGCCGACCTTCGGCTGTCGTCGCACGAGCAGCAGTTGCAGGAACTGGGCATCGCTCCGTTCGAGCTCGTTGTCGTCAACCTCTACCCGTTCGTCGACACGGTGATGAGCGGCGCCGCTCCGGACGAGTGCATCGAGCAGATCGACATCGGCGGTCCCACGATGGTCCGCGCGGCAGCGAAGAACCACCCGTCGGTTGCCGTCGTGGTCGACCCCGCCGACTACCCGGACGTGATCAATGCCGTCAACGGCGGCGGGTTCACGCTGCAGCAGCGACAGCAGCTCGCGACAAGAGCGTTCGTGCACACGGCGACCTACGACGTCGCCGTGGCGTCTTGGCTGGGCAACGTTGTCGCGCCGTCCGACGAAGGCACCGGCTTCCCGGCCTGGATCGGCTCGACCTGGAACCGCGCAGACGTGTTGCGGTACGGCGAAAACCCGCATCAACGCGCCGCTCTCTATCGCACCGGCTTCGGCGAACCAGGCCTGGCGCAGGCCGAGCAGCTGCACGGCAAGGAGATGTCCTACAACAACTACGTCGACACGGACGCGGCCCGCCGCTCGGCGTACGACTTCGCGGATCCTTGCGTCGCCATCATCAAGCACGCCAACCCGTGTGGCATTGCCATCGGCAGCGACATCGCTGACGCGCACCGCAAAGCGCACGCGTGTGATCCGGTGTCGGCCTACGGCGGGGTCATCGCGACCAACGGGCCGGTGAGCCGTGAGCTGGCCGAGCAGCTCAAGGAGGTGTTCACCGAGGTCATCTGCGCGCCCGCGTTCGATGACGGAGCCCTTGAGCTGCTGCGCGCGAAGAGGAACCTTCGCCTGCTGGTGTGTCCACCACCATTGCGCCGTGACGGTGTCGAGCGACGGGCGATCAGCGGCGGTTTGCTGGTGCAGTCCGTGGACGCCATCGACGCACCGGGCGATGACCCGTCGACGTGGACGCTGCAGGCAGGTGATCCAGCCGATGCGGAGACGCTGCGTGACCTGGCGTTCGCGTGGCGAGCGATCCGTTCGGTGAAGTCCAACGCGATCCTGCTAGCGCACGACGGCGCCACCGTCGGGGTCGGCATGGGGCAGGTCAACCGCGTCGACTCCGCGCGCCTGGCCGTGGCGCGCGCAGGCGACCGAGCGAAAGGATCGGTCGCGGCCAGCGATGCGTTCTTCCCATTCGCGGACGGCCTGGAAGTCCTCCTCGAGGCGGGCGTGCGCGCCGTCGTCGAGCCAGGTGGCTCCGTGCGAGACGAGGAGGTCGTCGCCGCCGCACAGCAGGCAGGCGTCACGCTCTACTTCAGCGGCACCCGGCACTTCTTCCACTGACCCGATCGAATGGGAGCGCGATGACCGCACGCATGTTGCCCGGCCGTCCGGTGGCGGACGCCGTCTTTGCCGATCTCGTGCCGCGGATCGAAAAGCTTCGAGAGCTCGGCCACCCGCCGGGCTTGGCGACGATTCTCGTCGGTGACGATGCACCCAGCGCGCGCTACGTGGCGATGAAGCAGGAGAAAGCAACCGAGCTCGGCTTCAACCCCGGGCACCACGAGCATCTGCCGGCGACAAC
>DASSEQ010000380.1:0-6291 GCA_035695245.1 Mycobacteriales bacterium
ACGCATGACCGAACACCAGCGCCGCATCGCCCGCGCCCGCCTGCTCCGCCGTCAAGGCAAGACCTACGCCGAGATCCGTGCCGTCGTCGGCGACGTGAGCGATGACCGCCTCGCCACCTGGCTCGCCGGCATCCCCCGCCCGCCCGAAACTTTCCGTGGACGTGCTCGAAGCGATGTGCGTGACGAGAGCCGCAGACTGCGCGCGCTGGGGCACACCTACGCCGAGATCGCCGAACTCACGGGCGCATCGAAAGGGTCGATCAGCCTGTGGGTGCGCGACGTGACGATGACGCATGACGCGCGCGACCGGCACCTGGTGCGGCTACGCGATGCCCGAGCCGCAGCTGGTCGAGGCAGCAGTCGGCGGGCGGACTCCAGACGAGACGCGGTGCGCGCCGCCGCCCAGCGCGAGTTGGGGATCCGGAGTGCGCGGGACCTGTTCGTCGCGGGTGTGGCCTTGTACTGGGCGGAGGGAAGCAAGTCGAAGCCCTGGCGGAGGCAAAGCCGTGTGGTGTTCATCAACAGCGACTTGTCCGTCGTCCGACTTTTTCTCGACTGGCTTGATCTCGTGGGCGTTGACGAAAGCGATCGCAGCTACCGCTTGAACATCCACGAGTCGGCCGACGTGTCCACCCAACAGGCCTGGTGGGCCTGTCAGCTGCGACTACCGCTGGCATCCTTCTCGCGGCCGACCTTGAAGCGGCACAACCCTCGACCCGTGCGCCGCAACTGCGCCGAGGATTACCACGGCTGCTTGGTCGTCACGGTCGCGCGCTCGAGTGCGCTCTACTATGCGATCGAGGGATGGTGGGCTCGACTGAGCGCGCCGAATATCCTGGAACTGACGGAGAGTAACCGCATTCCCCCGTAGGGTAACTGGCAACCCGGCAGCCTTTGGAGCTGTGTCATTTCCTGGTTCGAATCCAGGCGGGGGAGCGATCCGTTGCAAACGAGCGCCCTCGTTTCACGTCAACCGGAGAGTTTGTGACCGATTCACGACCTGCCGCGGCGATCGTTCTCGCCGCGGGCCAGGGCACCCGGATGAAGTCGGCGACGGCGAAGGTGCTGCACACGATGTGTGGCCGAACCTTGCTGGGTCACGTGCTGGCGGCGGTCGAGCCGCTCGGTGCGGCGCAGACCTTGGTAGTGCTCGGGCACGGGCGTGAGCAAGTCACCGAGGAGTTGGCGAAGACGTCACCGGGCGCGAAGCCGGTCGTGCAAGCGCAGCAGAACGGCACCGGACACGCCGCGCGACTGGCTCTCGAAGCCGCTGGAGACGTCGACGGCGCGGTTGTGGTCGTGCCTGGCGACACCCCGCTGCTGACGCCCGAGACACTGCAACTCCTCCTGCAGCGGCACATCGACGCGAAAGCTGCGGCCACCCTGTTGACGGCTCGCATGCCGAATCCAGCCGGCTATGGCCGCATCGTGCGGGACGGCGACGGGCACGTCACGGCGATCGTCGAGGAGCGTGACGCGGACGAGCGAGTCCGGCAGATCGACGAGGTCGGCACCAGCATCTATGTGTTCGACGCCGCGAAGCTTCGGCAGAACCTGGCGCGGATCACGACCGACAACGCGCAGGGCGAGGAATACCTGACCGACGTCATCGGGCTCTTGGTCGCCGACGGGGACGTGGTCGCGAGCGTCGTCGCCGACGATCACCGCGAAACGCTGGGCATCAACGACCGCGTCCAGCTCGCGACGGCCCGACGGACGATGCGCGACCGCATCGTCGAGCACTGGATGCGAGCGGGCGTCACCGTCACTGATCCCGAGACCACCTGGATGGGCGTTCGGGTGCAGCTCGAGCCGGACGTGACCATCCATCAGAACACGCAACTGCACGGCCGCACGACGATCCGCTCCGGTGCGGTCGTCGGTCCCGACTGCACCCTGACCGATACCGAGGTCGGCGCCGGCGCCACCGTCGTCAAGTCGCACTGCACCGGTGCGGAGATCGGGCCGGGTGCCGACGTCGGCCCGTTCAGCTATCTGCGTCCGGGGACCAAGCTCGGTGCCCGCGCAAAGGCGGGCGCGTTCGTCGAGATGAAAGAGGCGCGAGTCGGCGACGACAGCAAGGTGCCGCACCTGTCCTACGTCGGCGACGCCGAGATCGGCGAGCGCAGCAACATCGGTGCGGCGACGGTCTTCGTCAACTACGACGGCGTCGACAAGCACCGCACGAAGGTCGGCGACGACGCGCGGGTCGGCTCGGACACCATGCTGGTCGCACCGGTCGAAGTCGGCGACGGCGCCTACACAGCGGCCGGATCAGTGATCACGGACGACGTCCCGCCCGGCGCCATCGGCGTCGCCCGGGAGCGCCAGCGCAATGTCGAGGGCTGGGTCGAGCGCCGCCGCGCCGGCACCAAGTCCGCCGAGTCCGCTCGGCGGGCCCGCGAGCAGAACGGCGACGAAAGCGCCACAATGGACAGCGACGGCGAGGGCGAGCAAGGGGCGGGCGAGTGACCGGCATCAAGGCCAGCGGCGAAAAGACTTTGATGCTGTTCTCCGGCCGGGCCAACCCGGAGCTGGCGGACGAGATCGCGACCGAGCTCGGCATGACGGTGAGCCCCACCGACATGCGGGAGTTCCCCAACGGCGAGATCTACGCGCGACCGCAGGAGTCGGTGCGCGGCTGCGATGCGTTCGTCATCCAGAGCCTGGGCCCGCCGATCAACCGCTGGGTGATGGAACAACTGATCATGGTCGACGCGCTCAAGCGTGCGTCGGCGAAGCGCATCACCGTGGTCATGCCCTTCTACCCGTATGCGCGCCAGGACAAGAAGCACCTCGGCCGTGAGCCCATCACCGCTCGCCTCATGGCCGACCTCTTCAAGACCGCGGGAGCCGACCGGCTCATGTCGGTCGACCTGCACACCGCTCAGATCCAGGGATTCTTCGACGGTCCCGTCGACCACCTGTTCGCGTTGCCGCTGCTCGCCGGCTACATCATGGACAAGTACGACGCGCACGACTTCACCGTCGTCAGCCCCGACACCGGCCGGGTGCGCATGGCAGAGCGCTGGTCCGATCGGCTCGGCGGCGTGCCGGTCGCCTTCGTGCACAAGACCCGGGACCCGCACGTCGCCAACCAGGTCGTCGCCAACCGCGTGGTCGGTGACGTCGCCGGGCGCCGGTGCCTCTTGATCGACGACATGATCGCCACCGGCGGCACCATCGTGAAAGCCGTCGACGTGCTGCTCGAAGCAGGGGCGACCGACGTCGTCGTTGCCGCCACCCACGCCGAGTTCTCCGAGCCGGCGGTGGACCGCTTGAAGAACAGCCCGGTCTGCGAAGTCGTCGTCACCAACACGCTGCCGCTCGGCGACGACAAGCGGTTCGACAAGCTGACGGTGTTGTCGATCGCGCCGTTGATCGCCCGTGCCATCCGCGAGATCTTCGACGACGGCAGCGTCACCAGCCTCTTTGACGGCAACGCGTAGCGACCTCGCCGTCGTCGGCGGCGGCATCATCGGACTCGCAACCGCTCGCGCGTTCGCTCTCGCGCACCCGGACGCTCGCGTCGTCGTGGTGGAGAAGGAAGCCGCGATCGGGCGGCACCAGACCAGCCGCAACAGTGGGGTGGTGCATGCCGGCCTCTATTACGCCGCCGGGTCGTTGAAGGCTCGGTTGTGCACTGATGGAAGGGAGCGGCTCGCTGCTTATGCCCGCGATCGCAACCTGCCCTACGACGAGTGCGGCAAGGTCGTCGTCGCAGCTGAGGACTCCGAGCTGGACGCGTTGCACGAGATCCACCGCCGGGCAACCGGCAACGGCGTGCCGGACATCGAGTGGCTCGACGCCGAAGGCGTACGCAGGATCGAGCCGGCAGTGCAGGCCCTCGCCGGCGTCTATTCGCCGCACACCGCGATCACGGACTTTGCGCGGGTGGCGGCGGCGTACGCCGAGGACGTCCGCGGAGCGGGCGGCGAGATCCTGACCCGGTTCGACGTAACGGCGGTCGTGCAGGACGGCGATGGTGCGCGCTTGAACGCACGCGACGGCCGTTCGCTGCACGCTGCCGCCGTGGTGACGTGCGCAGGTCTCTGGTCCGATCGGGTGGCGGCAATGTCCGGCGATGTCGTCGAGCCGCGCATCGTGCCGTTCCGCGGCGACTACTACGCGCTCACTCCGTCCGCGCGGTCCCTGGTGCGCGGGCTCGTCTACCCGGTGCCGGACCCGCGCTACCCGTTCCTCGGGGTGCACCTCACTCGATCCGTCGACGGAGCGGTCCTCGTCGGGCCCAACGCCGTGCTTGCCGGCGCCCGCGACGGCTACAGCCTCGCCACGGTGCGGCCGCGCGACCTGGCCGACACCCTGCGCGCGCCCGGCTTCCGCCGGCTGGCGGCACGTCACTGGCGCACCGGCGTGCGCGAGCTGCACTTGTCGATGTCCCGCCGCGCCTTCGCGCGGGAGGCGCGGCGCTACGTGCCCTCGTTGCGCGACAGCGATCTCGTCCGGACCCGGTCCGGAGTGCGGGCCCAGTGCATCGACGCTGACGGTGAGCTGTTGCAGGACTTCTGCATCACGACCGTTGGACGTGTCGTCAACGTGCGCAACGCCCCGTCGCCGGCGGCGACGTCTTCGCTCGCCATCGCGGACGAGATCGTGACGATGGTGCAGGCGTTGCTATAGGCAGATGAAACCGCTCGTCGCGAGCGTCTCGCGGTCTGCCTTCCAGTACGCCGACTTCGTGTAGGTCGGGCCGTGCGCGACCTGCGACTCGATCGCTGCCCACTGCGCCGCCGGCCGCACGATGCGGGGTGCACTCGCCGTGTAGCGCGACGGCGCCGAGTTGCCTTCGACGAACGCTGCCTTGTCGACCTCGCTGGCATGCGGGCCTGTGTAACGCAGGATGTAGAGGCCCAGGTCGATGTCGACGACGTAGATCAGTCCGTTCTGAACGATCGGGTAGGACCACATCGAGCCGGTCCAGCGCGGCGCCGTCGATCCGGGGCGCGTGGTGTCGGTGGGCAGGCCCGGGTTCGTCGCCTTGGTCGGGAAGAACAACCTGTCGTCGCGAAGCGTCGGGGTGAAGGTCGGCTTGGGCACGAACGCGCCGTCTTCGTGCAGGTGCTTCGGGTCGGTGAGGTCCACTGCGCGCAACCCGCCTGAGTACCAGCTCAGCAACGCGAGATCGTGGAACAGCGTCGGGTTGTGCGAGGAGAACGTGCCGTTCTTCTGCCCGCAGGTCTTCGGGTTGTTCTCCGGCAGCTTGAAATCGCCGAGCACCGTGGCGCCGCCGTCACCCGTCATCGAGCCGGTGCGCAGGTAGCCGAACGGACAGCCGTGACCGGCATTGGCGTAGTCCTCCTGCGTGAACAGCATGTCGTTGGTGCCCGGGATGTGGGCGGCGCTGTGCACGTTGTGGCCGTAGTCGAGCTTGCCGATCCCGACCGGGTGCAGGATGCCGGCGCCGCCGGGTGGCGGGCTCGCCAGCATCGACGTGTCGAGAGTCCAGAAGCCGTAGTCCCATCCGGCCATGTAGGCGCGAGTGCCGTCATCGCTGACGGTGAGCGAGTGGGTGTAGCCGGAGCCGCTCTCGTCGACGAAGTCCTCGGTCTTCTGCGTCTGGTCGATCCCGATGTCGTAGACACCGGCGAGCTGCGGCTTCGCCGGGTCGGTCAGGTCGATCACCATGAGGTCTGGCGAGAAGACCGTGAACGTCACGTACGCCAGAGCACGGCCCGGGTGTTTCGGGTCCTTCCAGAGGAAGAACTCGTGCGGAGCCCGGTCACCGAAGTCGTACGTCGACAACAGCGTCGGGCGCAGACAGTCCTTGTGGATGTCGTAGACCTTGAGGTAGTTGATCGTTGCGCTCGGAGTGCTCGGGTCACCGCCGATGAAGGGCGAGTAACCCTCCACGACGAGGATCCCGAGACCGGCGTCGGCGCGCATCTCGCGCTGGGTCGACTCCTCGACCGGCGGGATGATGCCCGTTTGGCGCGGATGCGCGGGGTCACTGGCATCGATGATCGCGATGCCACCATTGGGGCGAGTCGGCTCGGTCGCCGTGCTCGAGTAATAGCGGTCACCGACGTAGACGCACTTGCCGGCTACGGCGATCGGGGAGTTCATCCCGCGACGCGACAAATCGGTGTGCCCGATGAGCGTGAAGTTGTGATCGAGTCCGTAGACGCTCGGGGCACCGATCGGCGAGGGGGTGCCGGCCGCGACGGCCGGCACTACGGCCGTGGCGACCGCGGACAAAACGGCGACGGCGGCGACGACCGAGCGGCGGGGGGTGTACCTCATGGCGGGGAGTTCGACGCCGCCCGCCAAGCT
>DASSEQ010000381.1:0-3307 GCA_035695245.1 Mycobacteriales bacterium
TGGTGCTTATGCCGGGTCGGTAGTTATGCCGGGTTGCTGCTGATGGCCTGCGACCGCGGCTGCTCAGGGCGGCGAGCCGGCGGGAACGTCCCGGCATAGTTGCTCGGTTGGGCGTCATCGTTTGCTCCTCATCGATCGAGAGGAGTAGTGATGGCGAAGGGGATCGTGGTCGCTCCGGAGTCGGAGGCGATCGTCGCCGCGTTCGGGGCTTACCAGCTGACGCAACGACGGCTGGCGCCGTTGACGGTGCAGATGGATTCGTATGAGATCAGAGCGTTTCTGGCGTGGCGAGCCGCCAAGGGACTGGGAGGGCTGGAGCGGCTGAGCCCCGATGAGCTGGTCGACTTCGTCATGCATCAGGCACCACAGGTCGCTTCGCGCACGATGGGCACTTATGTCGGCGCCGTTCGGGGGTTCGTCCGGTTCTTGTACGCCACCGGGGTGACCGGATCGGATCTGTCGGGGGTGTTGCCGTCGGTGCCGGCGGTGCGTTTCACCGGCATGGCCAAGGCGGTCGATGCGTCCACGGTGGCCGCCTTGCTTGGCTCGTGCGATCGCTCCAGGGCTAACGGCCGGCGGGACTTCGCGATCTTGTTGTTGATGGTCCGCCTTGGGTTGCGGGCGATCGAGATTTCCCGCATGACCCTCGATGACATCGACTGGCGCTCGGGGGAGATGGTGATCCACGGCAAGGGCGGGCGCCTTGACCGGCTGCCCATCCCGGCCGACGTGGGTGAGGCGCTGGTCGACTACATCCGTCACGGACGGCGGAGATCGGACTGCCGGCAGGTGTTCGTCCAGGCGATCGGCGCGCCAGTCGCGATGTCACGAAACGCCGTGGTGTTCGTATCGCGCACCGCCTCTGCGCGCGCTGGGGTCGCGAGGGTTGCCGGTCACCGATTGCGCCACACCGCAGCGACGGCCATGTTGGCCGGCGGTGCGTCGATGCGCGAGGTCGGCCAGGTGTTACGCCACGACGATGACACCACCACTTCCATTTACGCCAAAGCCGACCAGACCAGCCTGTCGCTGCTGGTCCGCCCGTGGCCGGGAACCCGGCGATGACCGCCGCGTTGGCCGACCAGGTAACGGGTTACCTGGCGTTGCGTCGCGGGTTGGGCTACAAGCTGGTCGCACACGAGCGGATACTCGCCGACCTGGTCGATCACCTCGAATCGGAGGGGATCGACCATCTCAGTGTCGACGCGGTCATCGCCTGGGCGGTGTTGGGACCCAGCGACGAGCGGCGTGCGTCCAGGCTCAGCGTTGCCCGCCGCTTCGCTCGATATCTCAGCGCGTTCGATCCTGCCACCCAGATCCCACCGACGGGAATCTTCCCAGCGGCGGTGCGGCGCACCCCATACCTTTACTCGCCCGGCGAGATCTCTTCGCTGATGGCCCACGCCCGGCGGCTCGACCCACCGTTGTGGGCGGCGAGCGTGACGACGATGGTCGGGCTGATGGCGACCACGGGGATCCGCCCCGGCGAAGCCCGCCGGGCGGCCCGGGATCACCTGGACCCTTCGAGCGGGCAGCTGTCGATCCTGGACTCCAAGAACGGCCGCAGCCGACGCCTGCCGTTACACCCCTCGACGGTCAAGGCTCTCAGGCGATACCTCCGCGTGCGCGACAGCGTCGTCGGCACAGCTGTCCACGCGCTGTTCGTTGATCCCGCCGGGGGGCCGATCAGCTCCTCAAGATTCTCAGCCACCTTCCGGGAGCTGACCTCCCGGGCCGGGATCATCGCCGGGCCGGGACGCCGGCCGCCACGGGCGGGAGATCTGCGCCACAGCTTCGCGGTGTCCACCCTCGCCGCATGGCACGCCGAGCACGCGGAGGTCGCGGCGCTCCTGCCGGTGCTGTCCGCGTACATGGGCCACCTGCGACCCAATGAGACCTACTGGTACTTGGAAGCCGCCCCCGAACTCATGAGCGTCGTCGCCGAGCGGCTCGCTAGCTGGGAGCGGACCCGATGAGCCGCCTCGCGCCGGTCATCGAAGGGTTCTTCACCACCCGCCTCGCGCAGCGGCGCGCCACGCCGGCCACCGTCGCCGCTTACAGAGACACCTTCCGGCTGCTGTTGGACTTCGCCGCCAAGCGCACCGGCAGCCCACCCAGCGAACTGGATGTCGCCGAGATCGACGCTGATCTGGTCGGCGCGTACTTGGAGCACCTCGAGGTCGATCGAGCGAACAGCATCCGAACCCGCAACCTGCGACTGACCGCGATCCACTCGCTGTTCTCCTACGCGGCGCTGCGCTGCCCCGAGCACTCCGAGACCGTCCGGCGGGTCCTCGCCATCCCCGCCAAACGGGCCGACACGACCCTGGTCAGCTTCCTCACCGCCGTCGAGACGGATGCCCTGCTCTCGGTCATCGACCGCGACAGCCCCCTCGGTGAAAGGGACCACCTGTTCATCGTCGTGGCCATCCAAACCGGGCTGAGAGTCTCCGAGCTCACCGCCTTGGTCTTCGCTGACATCACCTACGGCACCGGGGCGCACCTACGCACCCACGGCAAGGGCCGCAAAGACCGGATCACACCACTGACCCGCCAGACCGCCCGGTTGATCCACGACTACCAGCAACACCGTCAGGCCAGGCCGGAACAGCAGGTGTTCGCGAACCGCTTCGGGGGACGGCTCAGCACCGACGCCGTCAAAGACATGCTCGACAAACACGTCCGCGCCGCCGCCGATATCTGCCCGTCACTCGCGGTCAAGACTGTGACACCGCACACCCTGCGCCACACCTGCGCGATGAACATGCTCCAAGCCGGGATCGACATCACCACGATCGCCTTATGGCTAGGGCACGCGTCGACGAAAGCCACGCAGGTCTACCTGCACGCCGACCTCACGCTCAAACAACAGGCGCTCGCGCGAACCGCGCCGACGCCGATCGCACGCAAACGCTACCGGCCGCCCGACACGCTCCTAGCGTTCCTCGAAGCCCTGTAACTATGCCGGGTCCATGCAACCGTCGAGCCCGTCGCTGCTCGAACTAGACCAGCAACCCGGCATAACTACCGACCCGGCATAAGCACCACTATGCCGGGCCCGGCATAGCAATGCCACTGTGTGACCCGGGTATAGCGCTCGCTGCCGTTGGACTTCTTGGCTCCGCCAGGGTTGCGGATCACTGCGGCTGCGCCTGTCTGTGTTGGCCGCTTCGTCACTGACATGGCGCGTAACTGGTCGGTTCGCGTCTACGCGTACCTGCGTACCACCGACGGACTGCCTGGGCTCGGTGACAAGCCGCAGACCGCTTGCGGGCTGCGGTGCGTCAGGCCAACCGAGCGCAGCGAG
>DASSEQ010000382.1:0-8802 GCA_035695245.1 Mycobacteriales bacterium
GCCGCGATGCGACGGCGGCCGGTCGGGGGGAGACGGGCATGACGCAGCCGGTCGTCGACCTCCCGGACCGCTCGTTGTTCTGGCGGTGGGTGTGGTCGGCAGTGCGGCCGGTGGTCGGCTGGGTCCTCGCCGCGGCGGGCACCATCGCTCTCATCGTCGGCTGGTTCGGCGTGTCCGGCGAGAGCCTCACCGCGAAGCAGCTTCCTTACCTCGTCTCGGCCGGCCTGGCCGGCATCGCGTTGTTCATCATGGCCGGTGTGTTTCTCGCGACCGACGACGTACGCCGACAGTTCGAGCGCATCACCGAGCTGGAGCGCAAGGTCGACGACCTGTACGCGCTGTTCACCGCCGACATCGCCTCGCCCGCGACGCGAACCCACGAGCACGCACCCGTCGCCCCGACAGACGTCGTCGCTCTCCCCACCGGCTCGAGCTACCACCGGGCCGACTGCACGCTCGTTGCGGGAAAGCAGGATGCCGCGTCGGTGACTCCGGACCGAATCACCGCCCGCAACCTGCGGCCGTGCCGGGTGTGCGACCCGGGACCGCTCCCGGCCGGCTGAACGAGCTTCGTTGCTCGCGCTGAACTACGCCCTCGCCGGGCTCGGGCTCGGCGCCGTTGCAGCGCTGTCCGGCGTCGGTTTGCTCATCACCTATCGCGCGACCGGCGTCTTCAACGTGGCCCACGGCGCGATCGCCATGATCGCCGCCTACCTGTTCTGGCAACTCGCCGACGTGTGGTCGGTGCCGTCCTGGCTCGCGGCCGTTCTAGTCATCGGCCTGTTCGCTCCGGCGCTCGGCGCGCTGTTGGAACGGATCGTCTTCCGCCCGTTGCAGCGTCGGTTCGCCACCCGCGCCGAGGGACTCGTTGCGACCATCGGCATCCTCGTGCTCCTCCTTGGCATCGCCATCGAGGTCTGGGGCCGGCAGGTCCGCCATCCGTCGTCGCTGTTTCCCGCGAATGTGCTGCATCCGGGATCACTGACGTTGCACGTCGATGCGTTCAGCGATCTTGCCGCAGTCATCATCGGCACCGGCGCGCTCGGACTCGCACTCAAGCTCACACCGTTGGGCACGCAGATCCGCGCCGTCGTCGACCGACGCGACCTGGCCGAGCTCTCCGGGGTGGATGCCGACCGGGTCGCCGCCATCGGCTGGTCGATCGGGGCCGTCTTCGCCGCGCTCACCGGCGTGCTGCTCGCCTCGCAGCTGTCGCTCGACTCGTTCAACCTGACCCTCGTCGTGCTCGAGACGTTCGCGATCCCCGTCATCGCCGGACTCACGAACATCCCGATCGCGATCGGTGCCGGCATCGCACTCGGCATCGGCATGAGCGAGATGACGCTCTACAACCCCACCAACACGCAGATCCTCAACACCTGGAACGCACTGCACTCCAACCTGCCGGTCGTCCTGCTGCTCGCTGCCCTGTTGGTGCGTCGCAACCTCGCCCAGAGCGGCGGCGACGCCGGACTGGCAACGACCTTCGCCCGCCGGCGGGCGGCCGAACCCTCGATCCCGCGCATGGCGTTGCAGTACGGCGGCGCCGCCGTCGCGTTGTTCATTCCGCTGACCTTCGACACCGTCTCCTTGGAGCGGGCACAGCAGGTGCCGGCACTCGGCATCATCTTCGTGTCCATCGTCGCCGTGACCGGCTACAGCGGTCAGATCTCACTCGGACAGGCGGGCTACGCAGGGCTCGGTGCACTCTTTTTCGCGCGGTTCAGCAGCGACACTCCGGAGCTCTTTGCGCTGCTGATCGGTGTGCTCGCTGCCGGTGCCGTCGGCTTCCTCACCGGCTATCCGGCGATCCGCCGCCGCGGTCTGTTCCTCGCTCTCACGACCTTCGCCGTCGGTGCATTCGTCAGTCGCTTCGTGTTCCAGCAGCCCTATTTCACCAACGGCATCACCGTCAGCCGGCCGTCGCTCTTCGGTCTTTCGCTGGCCGGCGACCGCGCGTTCTACCTCTTCGAGCTCGCCATGCTGGCGATCGCGTTCCTCATCATGTACAACCTGCGATCGGGCGCCCTCGGTCGGTCATTGGTCGCCATCCGGGACAGCGAGGAAGGCGCCAGCTCGGTTGGCGTCGACGTCCGCGCGTTGAAGGTGCTGATCTTCACGGTGAGCGCGATGCTTGCCGGTCTCGGCGGTGCGTTGCTGGCCCAGCAGCGGTTGAGCTTCACGGCAACTGACTTCGATCCGCTTGCCGCGAGCTTGCCGTGGTTCACCGTCGTCATCGTGTTCGGTGCCGACAGCGCAGCAGCCGCGATCGCCGGTGCGGGTTTCGTCGTGCTCATCAACAGCGCTCTCGGCGACCCGTCGGCGTACGAGATCGTCGTCGGGCTCGTGGCTGCCTTCATCGGCTACCTGCCTGGTGGCATCGCCGAAGCAGGACGCCGGTTGCTCGAGTGGGTCATCACGCCGACGGCGTTGCTGCGCCGTTACAACGCTGCCGCCGCCCCGCGAGGCGCTCCGCAACTTTCCGATCGCGGGCGGGCAGCACTCGAGCGCCTGCATGCCGCTCGTCAAGCTCGGGGTGTGCAGTGACCGGTTCACGATTGTCCGGAATCGGCATCACCAAGCGCTTCGGCGGCTTGACAGCGGTGGACGACGTCTCGGTCACCGCCGAACCCGGTCGCATCACTGCGTTGATCGGGCCCAATGGCGCCGGCAAGACAACGCTCTTTCAGTGCCTCACCGGCAACGAACGACCAGACACCGGCAGTGTCTTGCTGGACGATCGCGACATCACGAAGCTGACGCCGGACGAACGCGCCCGGCTAGGAGTTGGACGCACATTTCAACGTCTCGCGGTCTTCCCCTCCATGACGGTCGCCGACAACCTGGGCGTTGGTGCCGAGCACCGCACGACCGCACCACGCCTGCTTCGCGTGGGCGCCCTGCTGCTCGGAATCCTCGGATTCCCGACCGTCGACGAGAAACGCCATCAACAGCACGTCGATGAAGTGATCGGCATGCTGCACCTGCAGGAGGTCCGCGATACGCCGGCGGGCGCGCTGCCCACGGGCACGCTGCGACTGGTCGAGCTGGGTCGGGCGCTCTGCCACGATCCCAAGGTGTTGCTTCTGGACGAGCCCGCGAGTGGTCTCGATTCCGAGGAGACCGCAGAGCTGCAACTTGTCCTTCGACGTGTCGCCGGTGACGGTGTCGGAGTCTTGCTCGTCGAGCACGACGTCGACCTCGTCTTCGATGTCGCCGACACGGTCTTCGCCATGGCGGAGGGGCGCCTGCTCGCGTCGGGCACGCCGGACGAGATCCGGGCGCACCCGGCTGTGCAGGAGGCGTATCTGGACGTCGGCCCGCCGCGGAGCGCTTCGTGATCGAGCTTCAGCTTCGCGGTGTGCGCGCCGGTTATCGCGCTGTCGAGGTGCTGCACGGCGTCGACATCGACGTGCCGCGTGGCGCACTGACCGCGCTGCTGGGGCCCAACGGTGCCGGCAAGACGACGTTGCTGTCCGTCGTCGCTGGGCTCCTTCCGGTGCGAGGCGGCCGAGTTCTGTGGGGCGACAGCGACATCACCGGATTGCCGACTGATGCGCGCGCCCGCGCCGGCCTCGCCCTCATTCCCGAGCGTCGCGGCATCTTCCCGGCGCTGTCGGTCGCGGAGCATCTGGAGATATTCACACCGGCCGGCGCGACCGCCGACGCGGCGTTCGAAGCGTTCCCCGTGCTGTCGCAGCGGATGAGCCAGCGCGCCGGGAGCCTGTCCGGCGGCGAACAGCAGATGCTGGCAATGTCTCGCGCGCTCCTTGCGAAGCCGCGGTTGTTGTTGCTCGACGAGATCTCGTTCGGGCTGGCGCCGCGCGTGACCCGACTGCTGTTCGACGTCGTCGCCGACCTCGCGCACTCGGGCACCACGGTCGTGCTCGTCGAGCAATACCTGTCGGATGCGTTGCGGCTTGCCGATGTCGTCTACGTGCTCGCACGCGGCGAGGTTGCGTTCGCCGGCGAGCCGACCGAGCTGGCCGGCAAGTCACTGCCCGGCTATGTGGTCAGCAGTCACTGACGCCGTCTCTAGGTAGCGCTGTACGGATACTCCGGCACGTCGAAACAGTTGTGGTCGTACTGCGCCTGCGTCTGCCAGGCGTCGGCGGAGTTGGACCATCGCGCGACAGTGATGCAGTTGTGCGACGGCTCCTGCGGAGTGGCCCGTTGTTCGAAGTAGCGAGGCGCCAGCAGACCGTGTGCGTCGTACGGGTGTTTCGGACCGGCATTCACGTAGGCCTCGACACACTTGCGGGTGACATTCGCGCCGCACGAGGAGATCGCGTCGGCCAGCCACTGGCCGCCGGCCCAACCCTCGAGCGCCCACTCCGACAGCGAGTCGGCGTCGCCGTGTCCGTCAGCTGTCATCTGCTTGCGGAAGTCGGCCACCTCGGGATATTGCGTGTCCTCGTAGCTCCGCGTGCTCCCGGTCGCCCAGAGCTCGTTCGCGCAGTGCGGCGACGCGCTGTAGTCGGACTTGACCGACTGCTCCCAGCTCTGCGTGGTGAGCACCTTCGCGAAGATGTTGACGTTGTTGTCGTCCAACGCTTTGCACAGCCGCACGTTGCCCTCGCGGTCGATGCTGTCGTAGACGTATTTCACGCCCTTGTTCTTGAAGTCGATCGCCACCGAGTCGAAGTCGGGCAGCGCGAAGTTGACCACCTTCTCGTCGACTTGGTAGCCCTCGTGGCTGAGCCCGACCGCGATGCTGTGTCCGAAGCGCTGCGACGCCGACTGGTTGTATTCGACGACGCCGGCCGTCTTCGGCACGTTGGGGAACTTCGTCTTGAAGTAGCGGTAAACCTCGGTTCCGCCGTACAGGTTGCCGTTGAAGCCGAACTCCTTGCCGTTGCGGGGGTAGTCGTCGGCGTAGATCTCCCACAGGTGCGGGTATTTGTCGAAAGCGACGTCGATGGGCTGGCTGCCGATGTCCGGTACGCCTTTGCTGTTCACGTATCCCGCGCCCGCATAGTCGAGGATCGCGGTCGCCGACAACGCGAACACGTGGGCAGAGTCGATCAGCTGGTGCACGCAGGCCTGGTTCTGGTCACCACTGCCCTGGTCGTCACAGAACTTGAGGATCAGCTTGCGGCCATGAATGCCGCCGTGTTCGTTGGTCCAGTTCACGAACGCGTTGAGGCCATACGTCGGGCCGATGAAGGCGCGAGGGTCGAACGGATTGGTCTTGCTGGCGATCGTTCCGATCGTGATCGTCGTCGCGGTGACACCGATGTCGGAAGCGGTGTTGCCCTGACCACCTTGATTGCCGTTGCTCGGTCCACCGGGCTGCGTTGTGCCGCCGCCGGGGCCGGTGGTGACACCGGGCTGCACTCCCGGCGCCTGCGGCCCGCCGGTCGAGCCAACGCCGCCGGGCCCGGTCGTCGACAATGCACCCGCAGGTCCGCCACCTTGCTGTTGTTGTTGGGCCTGCACGAAGTCGCGATCGGGCAGCCGGGTGCCGCACGCAGCCATGACCAAACACACGCCGACGAGCGGCAGCAAGCGGCGGGCGCGATGCATGTCTGTATCGTCTCTCAGTCGGCAATGTCGATGCGTCGCAAGAGGTCGTGCATCCGCTCCATGCCAAGACCAACCAGGAACCACACGGGGGCGTACGACGGACGCACCAGGCCGCGGATGTGGGTCGGTTCGGGCTTGCGACCCCTCGGCCGCGCATAGTCCCAGGGCACTTCGCCGGTGACCGCGCGGATGGCCTCGCCGCTCGCGGCCTCAACCGCGAAGATGCCGGCGGTCCAGGCGAGACCGCGCGACCACAACGGCCAGCCGGCCCGGCGCGCGGCGTCGTGCGCGGGCTCGAACAACACCGCGGCGATGCCGTAGATCGGCAACATCCAGAGGTAGGTCGTGCCGGTCAGGCGCCAGTTGTCGTCCCGCCCGCGGCTGCGCAGGCCGGTGGTCACCACCTCGCTGCACCACCCGGCCAGGCCGTAGACGAGGAACCGCTGCGGACGACTCAGCCTCACAACTGGGCCAGACCCGTGCGGGGTGAGGACGCCTCGGCATGCCGGCGCCGTGGGATGCGGCCGGACAGGCGCGCGAGCCGCCCGGCGGTGACGGCGGCGGCCATCGCTTCCGCCATCATCGCCGGGTCCTGAGCCCGGGTGACAGCAGACGCGAGCAGGACGGCTGCGCATCCGAGCTCCATCGCCAGCGCAGCATCTGATGCCGTCCCCACGCCGGCGTCGAGGATCACCGGCACCGACGACTCCGCGGCGATCAGCTCGATGTTGTGCGGGTTGAGGATCCCGAGTCCCGTGCCGATCGGAGCTCCGAGCGGCATCACCGCCGCACAGCCGGCTTGCTCCAGCCGGCGGGCCAGCACAGGGTCGTCGTTGGTGTAAGGCAGCACGGTGAACCCGGCAGCCACAAGCTGTTGCGCAGCGTCGAGCAGCTCCACCGGGTCGGGCAGGAGTGTCTCGTCGTCAGCGATGACCTCGAGCTTCACCCAGTCGGTTTCGAGCGCCTCCCGCGCCAGCTCGGCGGTCGTCACGGCCTCCTTGGCGGTGCGGCACCCTGCAGTGTTGGGCAGGATGCGCACGCCGCTGCTGTCGAGCACATCGAGCACCGAACCCTTGGTGTCGGTGTCGATGCGTCGCATGGCAACTGTGCACATGGCTGTGCCAGACGCACGTACGGCGCTGGCCAACGCATCGAGGCTGGGCGCACCACCCGTGCCGAGGATCAGGCGGGATGAGAGCTCCTGCCCAGCCAGCACGAACGGGTCGTCCATCTCAGCCTCCCTGCACCGCTCGCACAAGTTCAACATTCTGGCCGTCGCAGAGGGTGGTGCGGTCCCACGTTTGTCGCGGGACGACGACTCCGTCGACGGCGACGGCGATTCCGCGCCGGGCCGCGCCACGGATATCGAGAAGGGCAGCGACGGTCGTGCCGTCCGGCAACAGACACGAGTCTCCATTGACGATGACGTTCACGACGCCACCAGCGACGCGAAACGGCCCGGCCCGAAGGGGGCGGCCCACTCCGGCACCGACCCGTCGAGGACGACGCGGGCTACGGCCTCAGCCGTGACAGCCGCCAAGAGGACTCCGTTGCGGTAGTGACCGGTCGCAAGCACCAGACCCTCGATCGAGGCCGGGCCGATCAACGGGGCGTTGTCCGGAGTGCCGGGACGCAAGCCCGTGCTGACCTCACGCCATTGCATCTCCATAACGCCCGGCAGCAATGCCTGGGCGTCGCGCAGAAGCTCGTAGATGACGCCCGCCCGGGGGGCCTCGTCGTAGCCGGCCTCTTCGGACGAGGCGCCGACGATGAGCTCTCCGTCGGCGCGCGGCACGAGATACACCGGGTTGCCGCGCACCCAACCGCGGGTGACGTGGCTGAGCCGGTCCGGATGGTCCAGCCGGAGCCGGAGGGTCTGGCCCTTGACCGGGCGCACGACGTGCGCCTCGCTGCCTGCCGGGCCGGCGATCGTGGCCGATCGGGCGCCCGCGGCGAGCACGGTCAGAGCAGCGGACACCTCAGAGCCGTCGGCCAGCAGCGCGCCGGTCACCGCGCCGCTTCCGGCCAGCGCCATCGCTGCCTGTCGCTCCACGTGCACACCAGCCGAATCGGCGGCAACGAGCAGCGCCGCATGCAACCGGCGCGGGTCCACAGCGTGGTCGTCACCGGCGTACAACCCACCGGGCAGACCCGGCGCCAACGACGGCTCGAGGCTGCGAAGATCGGCGGCGCTGAGCAGATCGGCGCGCAACCCCAGCGACAGCTGGAACCGATGCAGGTCGCGCAGCGCGGAGAGATCGCCGCCGTCCCAGGCGGCCACGACCGTGCCGGTCCGCCGATAGCCGACGTCCGCACCCGTGCTCTGTTCGAGCTCGCCGACGAACTCGGCGTAACCGGCGGCGGCCCGCATGTTCAGGTGCAACAACGGCTCCTCGCCGTAGTGCAGCTCGGTAACCGGCGCGAGCATGCCGGCTGCGGTCTCCGTGGCGCCGGTGCCCGGCCGTGGGTCGACCAGCGTGACGGTCGCGCCGGCGAGCGCGAGCCGCCATGCGGTCGCGGTCCCGATGACGCCGCCCCCGATGACGATGACGTCGGCCGTGTGCGGCATCTCACCTCTTCCCGCGCCCGCGCGAGTCCAGGCTACGCGTTGTCGCTACCTTCGCGGGATGCCCGGCGATCGACGAAGCACGCTTGCGGACGCCCGCCTTTATCTGTGCACTGACAGCCGCCGGCGACAGGGCGACCTCGCCGATTTCCTCGACGCAGTTCTGGCCGGCGGCGTCGACATCGTGCAGCTCCGCGAGAAAGGGCTCGAGGCACGCGAGGAACTCGCGCTGCTGGAAGTCTTCGCCGCCGCCGCCGAGCGACACAACCGGTTGTACGCCGTCAACGACCGCGCCGATGTGGCGGCGGCCATCGGCGCACCCGTGTTGCATCTCGGCCAGGACGATCTCCCGTTGGACGCAGCCCGGCGCATCGTCGGCGACGACACCGTTCTCGGCTTGTCGACGCACGACCCGAAGCAGCTCGATGCCGCTGTTGGTGAGGAGCGGGTCGACTACCTCTGTGCCGGTCCGACCTGGGCGACGCCGACAAAACTCGGACGGCCCGCGGCAGGTCTCGATCTGTTGTCGCACGCAGCTGCGAACGACAAGGCCAAGCCGTGGTTCGCCATCGGCGGCATCGACCTGCAACGACTCGACGAGGTGATCGCCCGCGGCGCAACCCGCGTCGTCGTCGTCCGCGCCATCACTGAAGCGGAGGATCCAGGCGCAGCCGCAAAGGCGATCGCCGAGCGGCTGGCCGCGATCTAAG
>DASSEQ010000383.1:0-3568 GCA_035695245.1 Mycobacteriales bacterium
ACCGGCATCGCCGTTGGGAGTCACGACGTGCGCGACGAGGCTGTCCGCCACGGCTGGATACATGACCACGGCGTCGTGATCGACCATGGTGCACACGGTGTCGAGATGCATGGTCGCGCGCTCCTGAGCGATCGGCACGACGATGACCGCATGCGCGATCTTCCGAGCGAACAAGCGGGTCGCTAGCGTCTCCGCACCAGCAGGTGTCGTTCGCTGTCCGACCCCGATCGCGACAACACCCGGCGAGAGCAGCAACACGTCCCCGCCCTCGAGCCACTCCTCGCCCGGCGAGTAGATCCGAGGAGTGCCGGCGAAGCGGGGATGGTGTCGGTAGATCGCGCCGGTCAGCCAGGTCTCGCCGCGTCGTGCCGCCATGCTCGGACTGGTGACCGCAACAGTGTCGCGCAGCCAGACCGAAGAGTCGCGCGTGAACAACAGGTTGGGCAACGGCGGGATCACGAAGTCGTGTGGGTCCATCAGCCGGTAGACCAGCCCGCCGCCGTTCTTCATCTCCTCGTGGGCGAGGCCGCCGATGAGGGCGTCGGCGAGATCGGCCGGCGAGAGCTGCTCGAGGTGCGCAGCCACGCGGCTGCGTAGTGCCGGGCCCAGCCGCGGATCGTCCAGTGCATGGCTGACGACGGTCTCGCGCGCAGCGGCCACCGCCAGCGCGTCGACCAGCAGGTCGCGGAGATACAGCACCTCGACGCCGAGCGCTCGAAGCGTCTCGGCGAAGGCGTCGTGTTCTTCCTGAGCCCGCTCCACCCAGGGGATGCCGTCGAAGAGCAGGCCGGCGGAGTTGCGTGGCGTGAGCCGTTTCAGCTCCGGACCCGGACGATGCAACATGACCGTTGTCAGGCGAGCGACCTCGCTGTCGACGCCGCCCCTCACATCGGCGAGCCTACGCGGCCGCGATGCTCGAAACAGGCCTCTCGATCAGGGTGTTCGCAGCGTCGTCCAGGAAGGCGGCGTTGACCACCGAACGCCACAGCGCGCCGCGGACGACTCGCGCTCCCCACTCGGGCCGCTCGGCGAGCACTGGCTCGACCGCCTTTTCCAGCCAGTCCTTGCCGTGGCGTGGGTCGACGTCGGCGTGCACCTCGTAGAACGGCCGCGCTGCCTGCGGCGCGCCGACGCGGTCGAAGGCCTGCAACACGAGGCGGCAGCGGGGACCGGCTTGCAGCTCGATCAACCCGAGGGCTCCGAGCATCTCTGGCTGCAGCCATCGGTTCGTGGCGAGTAAGCCACCGAGCGCAAAGCGGGCGAGGGCAGTGACCGGCTGCTCGTCCTCGTCGATGCTGGGCATGTCGATGGCTTCCACCAACTGGTCGTGCAACGTGGTGTGCACAGCAGTCGCATCGCCGTTGCCCATTTCGTCCCAGTAGTTGTTCGCGAGCTCCAGCTTCGCCGAGCCGGACATGCCGATCTGGCAGGCCGCAACGAGATCGTCGAAACCTGCGTCGGGGCCGCCCTCGAGGGCCAGGAAGGTCACGATCTGCGGCCAGGTCGCGGTGCGGGCGAGCCATTTGTAGACGGGTGGCAACCGGTCTCGGGCGGCGAGCGCACGCATGGCTGTGACCGGATCGCTGCCATCGATGTCACCCGGCGGCTCGACGGCATCCAGCTCGCGCAACCATTCGTCCTCGCACCGGCGCTTCATCACTGCGACGGCGGGGTGGTGCTGCCAACGCGCTGCGTCGCCGACGGTGTCCAACGGTGCGCAATGCAAGGCGTAGATGGTGAGCAAAGTTGTGAAACGGTCGCGCGGATCGCGGGGGTGGATCTCGGCGGCCGCGTGAAGCGCGCACTCGTCGGCGGCGTTCAGCGCGGCGCGGAGCGCCTCGGTCGAAGATGGCTCCGACCACGTTGACGTCGTCATACCTGTCGTGTGCCCCGCGACTGCGACGACTACTCGTATTTGCTTTGCTTGCCGGCATGGAGTCGCGGCGACCGTCATTCGTCGCCTTGATTGCAGGCGCCGCTGTTTGCGCGGCTGCTGTCTCCTGGTTGTTCGTCGAGCATCTGGGCGCCGTGCCTGCTCAGCGCTTGGTGGACCTCGACGTCTACCGCGGCGCCGGACGTGCTGTGCTCCATGGCGCCGATCTCTACCGCTTCGTCGGCCACGCGCCACAACGGCTTCCGTTCACCTACCCACCTTTTGCTGCGCTGCTCGCCGTGCCGTTGGCGTGGATGTCGTTCGGTGTCGCCGGCTGGATGTGGAGCGTCGGTGAAGTGGCACTGACCGTCGTCATCGCCTGGCTGGCGTTTCGACGCCTGTGGCCGCGATGCGGCCGGTGGTGGCCACTCGCGTTGGGCGTGCTCGCCGGCGCGATGCAGCAGATGCTGCCGCTGCGAGACGAGATCAAGTTCGGCCAGGTCGACGAGCTTCTCGTAGCGATATGCGCGGTCGACCTACTGCTCCTGTCACGAGCTCGGACTCACGGCATGCTCGTCGGACTGGCAACGGCGATCAAGCTCACTCCGGGCGTCTTCGTCGTCTATCTGCTCGTCACGGGACGCCGCCGTGCAGCGGCAGTCGCGGCGGGCACTTTCACGGCGGCGACACTGCTCGCCGCCGGCTTGCTTCCCGGCGACTCAAAGTCGTTCTGGACCGATGCCCTCTGGCACAGCGAGCGGCTTCGCTCCAACAGCAACACGTCCAACCAGTCGCTGCGGGGAATGTGGTTGCGAGCCGTCTCCGACCCGCACGTCGCCACCGGGTTGTGGATCGCGTCGGCGGTTGTCGTTGCCATCGTCGGCTTTCGGCGCGCGGCGCGCGCGCACGCCGCCGGTGACGAGCTGCTCGGGGTCGCGTTGACGGGTCTGCTCGCTGTCCTGCTCTCGCCGGTGGCCTGGATTCATCACTTGTGCTGGCTGCCACTGCTGCTGGGCGCGCTGGTTGCCGACGGCCGCAATCGCCGGCGGCTGTTGGCGGCGGCGTTCGTTTTTGCTTTCTACGTCGTGAAAGTCCCGTGGATCGGGGCACATCTGTTGAACAGCGCAGCGCCGACGCCCTTGGCGCGCGTCGTCGAGGATGGTTACGGACTTATGGCGATCGTCCTGTTAGTGGTGGTTCGCCCCACATCGTTCCAGCAAATGTTCACCCATCTGGCGCCAACAGTGACGGTGCGTCACACTGAGAGTCGAATACCGGGGGGAGCCACGTGACCAAACTGATCCTGCGGCTGGAACGACTGCAGGATGCCGATGCGCCGGCGGCGACTCGTCATGTCGTCGATCTGGGCGATCACACGCGCGCGCCCGCTGCGTCCACGCCCCTGGCTCGCTGGATCGCCACCGTTGCCGCCGCACACGACCCCTGCCTGGTCCTGGATGCGGACGGCCAGGTGTTGTCGGTGTCGTCCGGCGCGGCTGACCTGCTCGGATGCAGCGACGCCGGTGTCATCGGTCGGCGACTCCTCGACGTGATCGACCTCGTCGACTTCGAAACCGGACATTCCGCGCCGGACTACGCGACGCGGATCGCACCGCTCGCAGTGCTCGCACCATCGAGTGGTCTCATGCGCAGCCTGTTGCGAGTCCGGCAGGGTGACGGGCCTCCGCTCACGGT
>DASSEQ010000384.1:0-6380 GCA_035695245.1 Mycobacteriales bacterium
CGTGGTGATGGTCCCGGTGTCGAACGCGGCCTCGGTCGCCGGTGCGGACGGCAACACCCGGACCAGCCGCAACAACCGACCCGCCGCCGCCCCGGTGAGCAGGCAGTCCTCGTGCAGGAACCCTTTGGCGGACCGGCCCATCAGCGCCGGCGCCGCGTCGATCTCGACCGCGGACCGTAGCTGCCGGACCAGCACCGCTTCGATCTTGGTGACCACTTCCAGCAAGGCTTCCACATTGCCCAACACCATCTCCGCCGAGGTGATCAGCCGGTCGTCCGCGCGCAGCGTGTCCACCACGGCCACCACGTCAGCGACCGGGTCGGACAACACCAGCGGCACCGCACGATCCTTTCGACGAACGGGTCAGCACAGGCCACGTGTCGAAAGGTCGTCAGTCAGAAGCAGAAGTCTTCAGAGTCGAACAACTGTTCGAAGATATACGGGTCCTGGGCAGGCTGTCAAGCGGACGTCCACAAGACGCGCGACCCGCCACTGATCTTCGCGGCCGCGACCACCCCGACGGCGCGTCGCGGCCGAAAGCGGTCACAGCGGCGAAGATCAGCGTCCCGGCCAGGTGAGGTCAAGCCCCCACGAGCATCCTTTCTGATGAAGGCAACGACCCCCTCAGGATCCGGACATCCTTACGTGCGGCACCGCGGCGGGAGTCCACAACAGACGCGACGGATTACGCCCGCCCCGCTGATCTTCGCGGCCACGACCACCCCGACGGCGTGTCGCGGCCGAAAGCGATCACAGCGGCGAAGATCAGCGTCCCGGCCCCGACTGATCTTCGCGGCCGCGACCACATCGGCGGCGTGTCGCGGCCGAAAGTGGTCACAGCGGCGAAGATCAGCGTCCCGGCCCCCGGTGCGAATAGCCTCGGGGTGGTGTCTCGTCATCCGATCTTTGTCGCCCCACTCGTGACCCTTGCCGTGGTGACGGGCGTGACTGCCGGCTGCGCGTCGTCGTCGACGTCGACGACTGCGGCGCCGCCTTCGCCAACCCCCTCCACGACGAGCACGGCACCGGCGACATCGTCGACGCCGACAACGAGCTCGTCCCCGCCGGCCGTGGCGTTCAAGCCGATCGTGGAGCCGTTCGATCCGGGACATGCGGCCCGCACCCGCCCGGGCGGCAAGAACTGCTCATCGAAGTCGTCAACCGCAGACATCGAGCTGTGCCTCGAGGTCGCTGTCGAGAACACCGACGCAAGAATCGACGGGGTGCGCGAGGCGGCGTACACAAGCGCGGATCCCGCCACCCAGCATCAGGTCAACGCTGACGACATGCTCTGGCTGCAGCAGCGCGCACCGATCTGCGAGGAGTTCTACAACAGCGGAGGCACCATCGACGGCGTCAACATCGGCAGCTGCCTGCTCGACGAGTCGACGGCTCGCCTGGCCGCGCTCCGGGGCGCGACCCAGCAACCGGTGCAACTGCAAGCAAGCGACGACCCGAGCATGCAAGGCGGCGTGCAGTTCTACACGGCCGGTGATGGCACCCGCATCGCTGCAGTTCACAGCCAAGGCGACCAACACGGTGGTGCCGTCGTCGACTGGATCATCATCGGCGGCTACCGCGGGTTCACCGTCAAGGCAAGCGCCTTCAGGTTCACCGACGGACAGTTCACCGACCCTGGTGTCCCGCAAGGTCGTGTCCCGACGAGCGCGCGACCTGGTCACCGCGTCGACCTGTCGATCGACTACACACAGCTCGCCAAGGACCCCAACGCCTCCAAGAAGTCCGGCCGCTTCGACTACGCGCCCGACGGTCACGTCGAAGCCGAGTTCCGCTAACTGCGACCGCCTCGACCTACGCAGATCACGGCAGTCGTCGTGGTGGCGGCGGGTGTGAAGGCGTGCGCCGGAAGGCGGCAGACGACGCCGACGGAGTACGGCGATCGCAGGTAGCTCGCCCCGTGCATGCAACGAGCGGCAAAGTGCGCCGGCACCACGAGATGGGCTTGCACTAGTCGGCTTCCCGGTGCAGTGATCCGACGCAACAACGTCGCGAGCATCCCGAACGGCGGGTTCGCGACAACGAAGTAGGGCCGCGTCGGCCACCGCCAGCACTCGATGTCGGCTTCGATGACACGCACTCGTGTCCCGAAACGGGATCGAAGGGCCTCGGCCCGACCCGGGTGCAGCTCTATCGCTTGCACGCGTGCGCCGGTCTCCAGCAGGCGCCGGGTGATCGCGCCGTTGCCGGCGCCGACATCGACGACGAGGTTGCCCTCGCCCACGCTCGAGGCGGTCACCAACCGCCGGACATAAGGATCAGCGAGCTGGTGAAAGCCCCATCGTGCCCGACCCGCGGACACGGAAGACCATCGTGCAGACCATGTCGCCCACCATCGGGCAAACGGGACCAGCAGCGCTACTGATTTTCAGCAGTGCCACCGGCCGCGGCAAGCGCATCGGCGTGCTGCTCATAACCACGGATGTCGCTGACGCGGCCGCCTGCAACCTGGAGCACCTGCCAGCGCTCGAACTCACTGTCGCTCTCCGCATCCGAGACGACGAGCGAGACCAGGATCTTGTCGTCGTACGTCGTTGTGTCGACGACCCTTCCTCGGCGTCCTTGAAGCTGGCCGCGGCGATACCACTGCAGCACTTGCCGGCGGTTGCGGCATGACGGCGATGGATCTCCCGGAGCACCCCAGGTGACCGCGGGATCCAGCAGCTCCTCGAACGCTTCCAGATCGGGCGTCTCGAGTGCCACCCGCACAAGGGCCGCCAACTCCGCGACCGTCCGGTGGTTGCCCATGCCGCCGTCCCTCCCCATGTCTTCCGAACAGTAGCGCCGCTACTCGTCCGGCACGACGGGTCCTTTACCGAGTGCTAACCCTGCTCCCGTGCAAGTCGGGGTGTGATGGAGCGTGGCGTCCGCACTCTTGCACGGAAGGATGCGCTCAAGCGCGCAGCTTCTGTGGGCATGGTTGCCGGCGTTGGTCGCCGCGGGCATGACCTTCCCCGTCCTCGGCCGCGCCTCGCTGACCACCGACGAGCTGGCCACCTGGTCCGCGTCGGGACGCTCATGGTCGGAGCTGGCTCGGCTGCTGCACTCCGAGGACGGGGTGTTCACCCTCTATTACGCCGCGATGCACCTCTGGGTCGATGTCGTCGGCCAGCAACCGTGGGCGCTCAGACTGCCCAGCGCCCTGGCGGCGATCGCGACAGTCGCACTGGTCACTCACCTCGGTCGCCTCGCCACCGGACGTCGATCAGGCGGCCTGGTGGCAGGCCTTTTGCTCGCGCTCAATCCGTTCTTCCTCTACTACGCGATCGATGCACGCCCCTACGCGCTCGTCGCTCTCATCGCAGTCGTGACGAGTCTGTTGCTGCTGACCAACAGACCAGGAACACCGTGGTCATGGGCAGCACTGTCGGTGCTCGGTGTCTGGTTGCAGTTGTTCTACGCCCTCATCGCTCTTGTGCAGTGGGCGGCAGTCTTGTCGTCGCGGCGTTACCCGCGGTCGTCGTACGTCGTCCCCGGCCTGGTCGTCGTCGGGCTGACGGTGCCGGACGCGTGGCTCGGCGTGACCCAGCGTGCGCAGGTCTCGTGGCTCCCGCACACTCATTGGGTCGGCTACGTGATGTGGTGGCAGCATCTGTTCGGCGCCGGGGACGCGATTGCGCTGCTCGGCGCCGCACTTGCGCTGCTGGGCGCCGTAGGGATGGTTCGGTCTCGGGTGCCGTCAGCCGGCATGTGGATCGGCATGACCGCCCTGCCGGCGCTGGCCCTGTTGACGGTGTCATGGCTGATCCCGCTCTACGACCAGCGCTATGTGATCGAGAGCGCGCCGGCGGCGGCACTGTTGATCGCGCACGGTGCGACGACCGCCTTCCGAGCGCGCGTGCGTTCCGTCGCGACAGCAACAGCCGCGATAACCGTCGTCTTGCAGGCATCACCCGCATGGGCGCACCAACATCGCGCCTACTTCTACGAGAACGCCGGCGCTGCTGCTGCGGACATCATGCAGGTCAGCGGACCACACAGCGCTCTCGTGGCTGTGCCAGGTGAAGCGCGCGCGCCGCTCTACTACTACTTCGACCGCAACCAGGACGGCGACCTGCCATTCACCGACATCAGCGTCGCGCCGGATTCTGCACCTGTCGTGGCAGGCAACTACAGCGGAAGGCAGCGGTCGCTGCGCGCGATCAGCGCCGCAGCGTCCGGCTATCGCCAGATCGTCCTCGTCACTCTGGGCGAGCCATCATTTCGAAGCGTCGTCGAGAGACTGGAAAGGTCGTTGCTACGACACGGGTTCGTGCAGTCGCGGTCCACGACGTACGGCGGACTGACGGTCGACCTCTTCGACCGTATGCACTGAGCGACGCCTACACCTCTAACAGGTCGGCAAGCGCAGCACGATGCTCGGCCGGTGTGCCGAACAGAATCTGGCCGCTCTTCGCCCGCCGGTAATACAGATGCGCCGGATGCTCCCAGGTGAAACCGATGCCGCCGTGCACCTGGATGTTCAGCGCCGCGACGCGGAAGTAGGCATCCGAGCAGTAGGCACCGGCAACATGTGCCGCCTTCGACAGGTCTTCTCGCTGCTGCGCGGCGACCCAGGCGGCGTAGTAGGCAGCCGCACGAGCCGACTCGACAGCGAGGAGCATGTCGGCGCACTTGTGCTTGACGCCTTGGAACATGCCGATCGGGCGCCCGAACTGCGTGCGCGACCTGGCATAGTCCGCGGCCATCTCCATCACGCGTTGGGCGCCGCCCACCTGCTCCGCCGCGAGCAGCACGGTGGCGAGCGTGCGCACGTGCTCGACAACGTCGGACGACCCGATAGTGGTGACGGCGGCATCAGCGAACGTGACGTCCGCGAGCTTGCGCGTTTGGTCGAGCGTCGGGCGAAGGGCCGCTGTCACGCCGTCGCCGCTGTGCACCACGTGCAGCGAGTCCCTAACGGCGATCACGAAGAGGTCGGCGACATGTCCGTCGAGGACAAACCGCGCACTCCCGTTGACACGACCGTCACTGACGGTCAGGTTTCCGTCGAAGACGACGGTCGCGATGAGGTCGCCGGCGGCGATCGCCGACAGATCCGCATCTGTTGCGCTCGACTCCGACAATGCAGCGGCGGCAAGCATCGTCGAGAGATAGGGCACGCAGGCGAGGCTGCGCCCCATCTCTTCCATGACGACAGCGACTTCGCGCCAGCCCGCGCCCGAACCACCGTGTTGCCCAGTGATCGGCAGACCTTGCAGGCCAAGCTCGGCTGCCATCGCGTGCCACGTGTCTTCGTCGTAGCCGCGGTCCGTTGCCATCAAGCGGCGGACCTCGCTCTCGGACGAGCGCTTCTCGAGGAAGCGTCGGACCGAGTCTCGGAGTGCCTGCTGCTCCTCGTTGAGTTCGAGATCCATGCCTCAGCCCCGTCTCGTCTCGGCCCAAGGACGGCCGGCATCCGGATCCGCATCACGAGGCAGCCCGAGGACCCGCTCGGCGAGGATGTTGCGCTGCACCTCGCCGGTGCCTCCGCCGATGGTGAGGGCGGGCGCAAAGAGGAACCCGTAGCTCCAGCCGAGCCCGTCGTCACCCATCGGCCCGGCGCCTTCGAGCAAGCCTTCGCGGCCGGTCAGGTCCTTGGCCAGGTTCATGATCTCCTGGCCGTGCTCGTCCGCGAGCACCTTGCGCACCGACGCCTCGGGCCCCGGCGCCCGACCGGCAAGCGTCTGCGCGAGGGTGCGAAGTCGGATCAGCCGGAGCACCTCGGCGTGCACGTAGACGTCGGCAAGACGGTCACGCAGGAGTGGATCACTGACGCCGCCGTTTCGGCGTACGAGGTCAACGAGGTCGTACGCCGATGGCCCCATCCCCCACAACGCACCGCCGGACGAGAGCGACACGCGTTCATTGCCCAGCGTGACCTTGGCCAGCTCCCAGCCGTTGTGCACCTCGCCGACAACGTTCGTCGCCGGGATGCGCACGTCATCGAAGAAGACTTCGTTGAACAGGTGCTGTCCGGTCATCTCGATGAGCGGGCGAACTGTGATGCCCGGCGTATCCATCGGGCACAGGAAGTAGGTGATCCCGTGATGCTTCGGGACGTCGGGATCAGTGCGGGCGAGCAGGATGCCGTACTGCGCGTTGTGCGCGCCGGACGTCCAGACCTTTTGACCGTTGACCACCCACTCGTCGCCGTCACGCACGGCGCGCGTCGACAACGACGCAAGGTCCGAACCCGATCCGGGCTCACTGAACAGCTGGCACCAGATCTCCTCGCCCGAAAGGATCGGCAAGAGGTAGCGCTCTTTCTGCTCGGTGCTTCCCGCATGGATGATCGTCGGGCCGGCCCAACCGATGCCGATCTGGTTGGACGGTCGCCGCACGCCCGATCGCTTCAGCTCGTCGTCCACGATCAACTGGTG
>DASSEQ010000385.1:0-2762 GCA_035695245.1 Mycobacteriales bacterium
GGCCGGTCTGATCGACGAGAAGGGGCGCGTGCCCAACATCGGCCGGGTGCTGTTCATCGACGGTGCTGCAGCGGTGGCCGGTGGCGTGGGCTCGGTGTCGTCCAACACCGCATTCATCGAGTCGGCTGCCGGCGTCGGCGAAGGTGCGCGGACCGGACTCGCGAGCGTCTTCACTGCGTTGCTCTTCGTGATCGCGCTCTTCTTCACGCCGCTCTACTCGATCGTGCCCTCGGCCGCCGCGACCCCCGCACTCGTCGCGGTGGGCTTCCTGCTGATGACGCAGGTCAAGGGCATCCCGTGGGACGACTGGGCAATCGCGATCCCCAGCTTCCTCACCATCGTGCTGATGCCGTTCACCTACTCGATCACCAACGGGATCGGCGCCGGGATGATCTCTTACGTCGTGCTGCGCACCGCGCAAGGACGTTGGCGCGAGCCGCACGTCTTGGTCTGGGCGATCGCGATTCTGTTCGCCGCTTATTTCGCGCTGCATCCGATCAAGCAGGCGCTCGGCGTCGAGTAGCCGTCAGGGCCCGTAACCGCTGCGGCGCCGTCGCCAGGCCCGCCGTGCCCGCAGCAGCGCAAACCCGAGCAGCACGAACCAGATCGCGACGCCGGTGTAAACCCCGGGCAGGTAGCCCGGCACGTGCTGTTCGAACGGGCGGGTGGCCGCGCCGCCGGTGTGCACGATCGCCGTCGTCAGCGACGGCGCGAGTAGGTCGGTGATGACGAACCCCGCCGCGCCGGCCATGAACATCCGCAGCACTCGGCGTCTGTGCCGCGACAAGCTCGCGACGCCCACGCCGATCACCGGCAGCAAGCCGATCGCCAGGCCCACCAGATAGTCAGCGGTGCGCGACCCATTGGTCACATCGCCGAGTCGCCGCGCCCACCAGGCCCGGCCGCCGTTGCCGGCGACCACCAGGAGTACGACGACGATCACTACGCCGAACAGCCACCAGCGAGCCCGTCCCCGGCCTTGCCGGCGCATGGCCGCCTGTCGCCGCGCGAGGGGTCCACCCGCGTCGTACGTCATGCGGATCATTGTCCCGATCCGCGGGTTCGTATCCTCGAACGCGTGCGGTTGACGTCCGAAAAATCCTTGACCGTGGCTTTCGCCGCGCTTGTGGCCACTCTCGGTCTGGCCGGTTGTGGCAGCTCGTCCTCCGGGAAAAACAGCGCAAGCACGCTGCCCGCCGCCTCACAATCGGCCGCGAACGGCGCCGGCTCGGCCGCGGGTGCGCCCTCCTCCGGCAGCTCTCCGACCGGTGTGTCGGCCACCGCTGGAACCATGTCGCCCGCGTCGTCACCCGCCTCCGGCGGCGCGTCGACCCCCACCGCCTCGACGCGATCGCTCGGTAAACCGCCGGGCAAGCCGACCGGCTTCACCCGCGCTGGCACCTACACCTACGACATCAGCGGGTCGGCCAAGCAGCCGCTCGGCGGCACCCAGCAGATCTCCGGCAGCGACACGGACACCTTCGATGCGCCGCAGGGCTCCACGCAGCACAACAAGGAGACCAGCCAGCAGGGCAGCACCGACATGACGCTGCAGGTCAAGAGCAGCGGCCTCTATGTGGTCGACCTGCACATCAGCCAGCAAGGCTTCGACGAGGACTTCCGGCCGGTCGGCACTGCGAAGTATTTCCCGGCCAGCTTCCCGACCGGCACGAGCTGGTCGTGGGAAGCCAAGTCCACCGACGGCAAGTACACCCTGCACGTCGCGTCGAAAATTGCCGGCACCAGCACCGCGACCGTCGGCGGTAAGGCGCTCAAGGCCGTCATCGTGGACAGCACGTTGCACATCACCGGCAACGGTGTCGATCTCAACGTGCAGCAGCGCGACTGGGTGTCGACGACGTACGCCTTGGTGCTCAAGGAGCACTCGACGTCCAACGGCACGGCTTTCGGTGCGTCGTTCACCTCGAGCGTGACCCGGCAGTTGCGGTCGACGACTCCGTCCTGAGTAACGTGCGCCCATGCCGCTGTTCTCGTTCGAAGGCAAGCACCCCAACGTCCATCCGGAAGCTTGGATCGCGCCGACCGCGTCGATAATCGGCGATGTCACCATCGAGGCCGGTGCGTCGGTTTGGTACGGCGCGGTCCTTCGCGGCGACTTCGGGCCGATCGTTGTCCGAGTCGGTGCCAACGTGCAGGACGGATCGGTGATCCACGGGCCTCGTGACCCCGTCATCATCGGTGAGGGTGCGACCATCGGCCATATCTGCGTCGTGCACGGTGCGGTCATCGGTCGCGAGGCTCTTGTCGGCAACGGTGCCACGGTGCAGGACGGCGTGCAGGTCGGCGAGCGCGCGATGGTCGCGGCCGGTGCCTTGGTGCCGCCCAACACGGTGATCGAGCCGGAGACGTTGTTTCGGGGGACCGCCGGCAAGCCCGCTGGTCCGTTGTCGGAGGGCGCCAAGTTCTGGGTCGACAACAATCCGCGGGCCTACCAAGACCTTGCTCGCCGGCACGCGAAAGGCGTCGCGCCCTACGGCTGACCGCGCCGCCGCGACGACCACGCGCAATTGCGTGCGCCGGCGCGACTTAGATCGTGCCCTCACCGGGTCTAAATCTGCCGGAAAGACCCGGCGAGGGCACAATCCACCGCCGGTTGGCAGCCGGTGGGCGCCTTCGCCGAACATCGCTGGGGCCGCCTAGGCTTAAATCGATGGTCATTAGCCTGGCTAATGAGTTAGACTAACGATCATGCCGATTGCTCCCGCGCGTTCCGACGCTGCTCTCGCGGGGGCGTTGCGCGA
>DASSEQ010000386.1:0-18272 GCA_035695245.1 Mycobacteriales bacterium
ACCTGGCCCCCGACGACTTGCAGTTGTTGCACGGCGTTGGGTCGCTGCAGGTCGGCGGCGACGAGCAGCGGGACGTGCCGCTGCTCCTTGAGCCATCGACCGAGCTTTCCGGCGAGTGTCGTCTTACCGGAACCCTGCAGGCCGGCGAGCATGATGACCGTCGGTGGCGTCTTGGCCAGCTGAAGCGGGCGCGTCTGCCCGCCCAGGATCTCGACGAGCTCCTCGTTGACGATCTTGATGACCTGCTGTGCCGGGTTCAGCGCCTGCGAGACCTCGACACCCCGCGCCCGCTCTTTGACGGCGGCGATGAACTCGCGGACGACCGGGAGCGCGACGTCTGCTTCGAGCAAGGCGATGCGGATCTCGCGCGCGGTCGCATCGATGTCCGCCTCGGAGAGCCGGCCCTTGCCGCGAAGCGATTTGAAGACGGTTTCGAGCCGGTCGGACAAAGTGTCGAACATGAGGCCCCACAGCCTACGGCGTCGCGACTCGCTCCTTGGGGGCTTCCACCTCGATGCCGCCGCCTGCGTACATCTGCTCGACCTCGTGCGCGTAGCGGGCGAGCACACCGCGGCGCTTGAGCTTCATCGTCGGCGTCAGCACATCCGTGTCGGGCAGCCACTCCTCCGGTGCAACGACGAAGCGCCGGACGTGCTCGACGGTCGAGAACCGCTGATTCGCCTCCGCCACATCTCGCGCGAGTTCGGCCAAGACATCGACATCGGCGGCCACCTCGGTGTCGCTCCGTCCCGGGAATCGCGCACCGACTGCGTCGGGATCGAGCGTGAGCACGGCGACGAGGTAGGGCCGGCCATCACCGATCGCCATCGCCTGACCGATAAGGGGAATCGTCTTCAACGCGGCTTCGATGTTCGCCGGTGAGACGTTCTTGCCGCCGGCGGTGATGATGAGTTCCTTCTTGCGGTCGACGATCGACAGGTAACCGTCCTCGTCGAACACACCGATGTCGCCGGTATGCAGCCAGCCGTCGGCGTCGAGTGCCTCACGTGTGCGCGCGGGATCGTTGAGATATCCCCGGAAGACGATGGCTCCGCGGCACAAGACCTCGCCGTCAGGGGCGGTGATGACCTCGGTGTCGGGGTAGGCGCGCCCGACGGTGCCCACCTTGACCCGGTGCGGTTCCCAGGTCATGCCGCCGGTGTTCTCACTCATGCCGTAGACCTCGCTCATCTCGAGGCCGATGTCGCGCAGGAAGTCGATCACCTCGCGCGGGATCGGCGCCGCGCCGCTGAAGGTGATCCGGCACTCATCAAGTCCAACCGTGGCGCGCAGCGGCTTGAAGGCGAGGTCCTCGACGAACTGCCACTGCTCGAGGAGATCTGTAGGAAGTTGCTCCCCACGCGCGCGCAGTTGTTGCACTTGCCGACCGATCTGCAGCGCGTCGGCGAACCGCCGTTGATCCTCCTCGCCACGCGCAGCGACTGCGGCCTGGATGCCCGCGGCGAGCTTCTCCCAGATCCGGGGTGGACCGAAGAGCATCGTCGGCCGCACCGCGAGCAGGTGGCTGCTGAGGTCCGCCATGTCGGCGCAGGGCGTCACTTGCCCACCCCACAGCAACGGGTTGTAGTAGCCGACCATCCGCTCGGCGATATGCGCCATCGGCAGGTAAGAAACGCTGCGCTCGTCGTCGGGGTCGTGGTCCGGCAGGAAGTGGACGAGGCCGCGGTAGGACGCGAGCACGTTGGTGTGGTCGAGCATCACACCCTTCGGCGGTCCGGTCGTGCCCGATGTGTAGATGACGGTGAGCAGTTGACGAGGATCGGTCTCGTTCGCGGCCCGCTCGATGTCGACCGGTTCGCCGGCAGCAACGTCGTCGAACGACAGCGTGCGGCCTGGCGCCTCGCCGACAACAACGATCGAGCGCAGGCTCGGGGTCTGCGCGGCCATGACGCGCTCGACGTAGTCACCGTCATCCGTGATGGCGACCACCGCTTCGCAGTGCCCGACGAGGTAGCTGATCTGTTCCGGCGACGAAGAGTTGTAGATGCTGATCGGGGTCGCGCCAACCAGTAGTGCCCCGAGGTCAGCCGCGTGGAACTCGACCCGGTTGCGAAGCATCAGCACGACCCGGTCGCCCGGCCGCACACCCAGGCTGCGCAGTCCCCCGGCGAACGCGGCAGCGCGGTCTGCGTACTCCCGCCATGACCATGCTGGTGCGTCGAGCGGCCGCAACGCGATGTCGTCGGGATGCCGCCGGACATGCCGAAGCAGACCATCGAGCACGTTTCGCATCGGCACTGACTCAGCCGGCATCGGCCGCCTCCCGTGTTTGGTTGGTGAGTCCCCCGCACCGTACGTCGCAACAGGCAAACTGCACAGCGTGGTGCGCGAATCGCTGCTCGGGCGAGTGGTCGTCGTCGCCGGCGAGCAGTCGTTCCTCGCTGAGGTGGCGACCAAGGCCGTGGTTGCCGGCGCGGCCGTGGCCGTCGTATCGAGAACACTGCCGGAGCTGGATGTGACGGTGAGATTCCGCGCGGATCCTCATGATCCGGACAGCTGGGAGCGCATCGCGATGCACATCGAGCAGCATCTGGGGCCCGTGGACGGTGCGGCCACGGATGACACGTCGTACGACGTCGTGAGTGCGACGTTCCTGCCGGACCTGAACCGTCGGGGGCACGGTGCGGTTGTCTGCGTCTCGGTCGGCGATCTCGCCGCCGACGTGCTCAGCTCGTTGGCTGGCACGCAGCGAGCAACAGCCCCGAGACCTGATCACGTCGAGCCGGATCGGTGACCGGGGCGCCGTTTGCCTCGGTCACGTAGAAGGCATCGACGACCTCCGCGCCCAGCGTGGTCAATCGCGCCGACCGCACGTCGAGACCGGCGTCGGCAAGCGCCTTGGTCACCCGGTAGAGCAACCCGACGACGTCGTGCGCGCGAACCTCGACCACCGTCGCCGACTCGGAGGCATCGTCGAACCACAACACCCGTGGCGAGGCCACCGCAGAGCTGTGACGCGCGTAAGCGCGTTCGCGTTCGGCCAGCCGGGTCGCAAACGGAAGCGCGTCGTCGTATGCACGACGCACGTCGGAGCGAACAACGCTCCAATCGGGCAGCGATCCGAAGGTCGGAGTGACGTCGAAGACCGTGACTGCCATGCCCTCGACCGACGTCGCCAGCGCTGACCGGATGGTCAGCCGGTGCAACGACAACACACCGGCCCAACGCCACATGAGTCCCGGCCGGTCCGGAGCCACCACGGTGACCCGATCACCGTGCACGGCGATGGCGAGCTCGCCTGTGTCGACAAGCTGTCGCTGTTCGTCGTCCAAGAGCGCCGGTTGTGGCAGGTCCTCGCCGCGCAGCACGGCGGCCGCTCGACCGACGAGGTCGTCGACGAGTCGCGCCTTCCAGTCGTTCCATGCCGAAGGCCCCGTTGCCAGTGCATCCGCTTCGGTGAGCGCGCGAAGCAACTGCAACGTCGCCCGATCGCCGACGGCGTCGGCAACCGTCGTCACCGTCGTCGGGTCGTCGAGGTCACGACGGGTGGCGGAGTCGGGCAGGAGCAAGTGGTTGCGAACGAGGGACACCAACACATGCACGTCGTTGTCGGCCAGTCCCATGCGCCCGGCTATCGCCGGGATCACCTCGACCCCCGCATCGGTGTGGTCGCCGGGAAACCCCTTGCCGATGTCATGCAACAGTGCGCCGATCAGCAGCAGGTCGGGGCGGCTCACTTGGCGCGCGAACGCAGCCGCCTCGGCGACCGCTTCGACGAGGTGCCGGTCGACGGTGAAGCGGTGCACTGCGTTGCGCTGGGGCTTGCAGCGCACCGTGGACCATTCGGGCAGCAGGCGCTCCCAGATGCCGTGCTGGTCGAGGGCTTCGACCACAGCGGGAAGGCCGCGCCCGGCGCCGAGCAGGACGATGAACGCCGACAGCGCGGTCGAGGGCCATGGTTCGGGCAGTGGTCCCGACTCTGCCGCGAGCCGGTCGAGTGCATGTGGTGCGATCGGAAGGTCGGCCTGGGCAGCAGCCCCGGCCAGCCGCAGGACCAAGGTGGGGTCGGCGCGCGGGTCGGCGTCGCGCGCCAGCACCACTTCACCGTCCTGTTCGACCACACCGTCGGCGAGCGGCGAACGCTGAGGCTGCGTGCTGGCCCGGTTGCCCCGCCAAACACTCGTCCGCACCCGGCGTGCCGGTCTGGTCGCCGCCTCGACGCGGCGCCAAGTCTGGTCGGCCGCGAACGCAATGGTCCGCCCCGCTGCATAGACGTCGCGCATCAACGTGTCGGCGTCCTCGACACCGAGGGCCGCCGCAACGGGTCCTTGCTCCTGCAGCACAAGACGATCTGTTCGGCGGGCGACGCGTTGATGCAGAGCGACGCGCACGTCGAGCAGGTGCGCCGATGCCGAGCGGACCCGCGGCGCGGGCGGGTCGACGATCCATGCCGCCGCGGCGGCATGGATCGCGTGCACATCACGGAGGCCGCCCCGACATTCCTTGAGGTCGGGCTCGAGAAGAAAGGCGAGTTCGCCGTTGCGCTCAGCCCGATCGCGTGCTCCAGCGACGACGTCGGGCAACCGCCGCTTGGCATCTCGCCGCCAGCCGGTCAGCACCAGTTCGCGCAGCCGCCCCGTCAGCGCCGCGTCGCCCGCGACGTGGCGAGCGTCGAGGAGACCGAGCACCGCTTTGAGGTCGTCACGTGCAACGTCTACCGCTTCCTCGATGGTGCGCACCGAGTGATCGAGGCTGACACCCGCGTCCCAGATGGGGTACCAAAGCCGGTCCGCGACGAGTTTCACGTCAGAACGCCCGGCGTGGACGAGGACGACGTCGAGGTCACTGCCGGGGGTGAGCTCGCGCCGCCCATAACCCCCGACCGCGACGACCGCGACATCGTCTATGCCGTGCAACTGCTCGGCGAACCAGGCGTCCGCCGAGTCGCACAGCGCGGCGCGGATTTCTCCCGGCGATCGCGCGGATGCGACCGCCTCGTCGCGGGCAGCCCGCAGCCGTCGTGCGGCGTCCGACTCGTCAGAGGGCGTCTGGACCACGCTCACCGGTCCGGATTCGCACGACGTCGTCGATCGGCACCGTCCAGATCTTCCCGTCGCCGATCTGACCGGTGCGCGCTGCTGTCGTGACTGCATCGACGACCTGGACGGCGGTCTCGTCGTCGACGAGCACTTCGATGCGCACCTTGGGCACGAAGTCGACGACGTACTCGGCGCCGCGGTAGACCTCCGTGTGGCCACGCTGCCGGCCATGGCCTTGCACTTCCGAGACTGTCATCCCTTCGACCCCGAGCTCGTGCAACGCCTGCTTGACGTCGTCCAGCTTGAACGGCTTGACGATCGCAGTGACCAATCTCATGTGCGGTCTCCTCAGCCCATCCGGGTCGCGCGGACGTTGCCGAAGTCGTAGGCCGACTCGGCATGGACAACGGTGTCAAGCCCTTCGATCTCCACTTGCGGTGGCACTCGGAGCCCGACGCTTCGCTCGACGAGCCAGGCAACGGCGTACGTCAGTGTGAACGCCCATCCGATCGTGACGATCACAGCCAGCGCCTGCTCGCCGAGCAGGTGGGCACCCGCGCCGCGCATCGCAAGCACCCCGACCAGCAGGGTGCCGACGACCCCGCACGCTCCATGAACGCCGACGACGTCGAGCGCGTCGTCGTAGCCGAACCGGAACTTCGCCGAAACCGCGAGCACGCCGGTGACCCCGCCGAGGAAACCGATCAGCAGCGCGGCCATCGAGTTCACGTAACCGCAAGCAGGGGTGATTGCGACCAGACCGGCCACGACACCCGACGCCGCGCCGAGCGTCGTGGCGTGCCCGGTCCGCCAGCGCTCGACGAGGATCCAGCCGAGGAGCCCGGTGCAGGCGGCCAGCTGAGTGCTCACGAACGCTTGGGCCGCAACGTGACCGGAGGCAAGAGCGGACCCGGCGTTGAAGCCGAACCAACCGAACCACAGGATGCCCGCACCGACGACCGTGAGTGGCAGCGAGTGCGGCGCCATGACCTCACGCGGCCACCCATGCCTTCGGCCGAGCACGAACGCGAGTGCCAGCGCCGAAGCGCCACTGTCGATCTCGACGACGTTGCCGCCGGCGAAGTCCAGCACTCCTCTCTTGAACAGCCAACCCTCGGGTGAGAACACCCAGTGCGCGATCGGTGCGTAGACGACGATCGACCACAACGCCGCGAACACGAGAAACCCGCCGAACCGCATGCGATCCGCGCCCGTGCCGGTGAGCAGCGCGGCCGTGATGACGGCAAACATCATCTGGAACGCCGCGAACGCCAGTGGTGGCACGGTCAAGTGGTAGCCGGGCACCTGTGCGTTGGGATGAGCGAGCCCGGCAAGGCGCAGTGTGCCGATGAAACCGCCGCCGGCGTCCGGGCCGAAGGCGAGCGAGTAAGCCACGATCGCCCAGACCACCGAGACGATCGCGATGGCGCCGAGGTTCTGCACCATCATCGCCAACACGTTCTTGCTGCGCACCATGCCGCCGTAGAACAGCGCAAGCCCAGGCGTCATGAACAACACGAGGGCAGCAGCCCCGAGCACCCACGCGGTATCTCCGGCGTCGACAATCACGCGCGGAAACTACCGGACGCGTCATCCGCTACAGCGCGTCCGGACCCCGCTCGCCGGTGCGGACCCGCACCAGTTCATCGACCGGCGTTGCCCACACCTTGCCGTCACCGATCTGCCCGGTCGACGCCGCCTTCACGATGACGTCGACCACGTCGGCTGCATCCTCGTCCGCGACGACAACGTCGAGGCGAACCTTCGGCACGAAGTCGACTTGATACTCAGCGCCTCGATAGACCTCCGTATGCCCCTTCTGTCGGCCATATCCGCTGACCTCGCCGACCGTGAGGCCGTGCACTCCGAACGTCTCCAACGCACTCTTCACGTCGTCGAGCTTGAACGGCTTGATGACCGCAGTGACGAGCTTCATGCGCCCACCTCCGTTGCGACGCCCGTCGACCGAGTCATGGACGAACCCTCAAGAAGGGCGGCAACACCGCTGCTCGAGGCCCCGGCGCCCCAGTCGTACGCGGACTCGCCGTGCTCGTTCACGTCGATGCCCTCGACCTCTGCATCGGACGTGACTCTCCAACCAATGGTCACCTTGATCAGCAGCGCAATGATCGCCGTCACGACACCGCACCACACGACGGTGAACAGCACCCCGAGGAACTGGTGCCAGAGAAGAGTGGCGTTGCCCCCATAGAGCAGACCGCCACCGCCGCTCGGAAACAGACCGTCGATGCCTTGTGGCGACTTCACGGTGCCGAAGAACCCGATCAGCAGCGCGCCGATGATGCCTCCGGTGAGGTGCACGCCGACGACGTCAAGTGAGTCGTCCAGACCGAGCTTGTACTTCAAGCCAATCGCCACCGCGCACACCGCGCCGGCGATCCCGCCCACGAACAGCGCACCCAGGGTGTTGACCGAGCCACACGACGGGGTGATGGCGACAAGACCGGCCACAACGCCAGAGGCTGCACCGAGCGAAGTGGCCTTGCCGCGGAGAAGCCGCTCGACCAACAGCCAGGCAAGCATGGCGGCCATCGTCGCAACGGTGGTGTTCATGAAGGTCACGCCGGTCTCGTGGGTGAACTGCGTGATGAATTGGCACGTGGCGTCGCCCTTGCAGCTGCCGATCGAGTCCCACGGGTTGTTCTTGCCGGCGGCGGTGAAAACGATCGACCCGACATTGAAGCCGTACCAACCGAACCACAGCAGACCGGCGCCCAGCATGGTCAGCGTGACGTTGTGCGGCTTGCCCGGGTTCTTCGGCCAGCCGATCCGACGACCCATCACCAACGCGAGTACGCCACCCGCCACGCCGGCGTTGATGTGCACGACCGTCCCACCGGCGTAGTCGAGGTTCGGGAAATGCGAGTAGAACCAGCCCCCACCCCACACGTTGTGCGCGATGACGACGTAGACCAACGTCACCCACAGGACCGAGAAGACGATCCATGAGGAGATCTTGACCCGGTCCGCGATCGAGCCGGAGATCAAGGCGACCGTGATCACGGCGAAGGTCAGCTGGAACAGCACGAACACGAAGTTCGAGCTCGAGACGTGCATCAGACCGAACGTGTCCGCCGGGCTCGCGATCAGCTTGCCGTTCCCGTTGCCGACGCCGTTGCCACCCCAGCCGATCGACCAGCCCCAGAGCACGAAGGCAATGCCAACAGCGCCCATGGCGGTGAACGACATCATCATCATGTTGAGGGTGGACTTGGTGCGGGTCATCCCTCCGTAGAAGAACGCGAGCGCCGGAGTCGTCATCATGAGAACGAGCGCGGTGGCTACGATCATCCAGGCGTAGTAGCCGTCTTCCATCAACCCTCCATGTGTGGTCACAGGCACGTACGGCGCGCCGCGTCTGGAGGACCCCCCGACGGCCAACCGCGCGTCAACTGAACTCTCGCGGCGGCAGGTTTCCGAATGCGCGCAGACGCATTTCGCGCGTGTTACGAAACTTCCGCCCGGAAATCAGGCGCAGCCCTCAGGCGGGTCGCAGGACGATCCAGACCCGTTCGATCTTGTCCTTCGGCACGTCGTATCCCACCCGCTCCACGAGGTACGGAACACCAGCAATGCGAACGTTCTCTCCCGTCCGCGGCAGGAACGATCGGTCCCAGCTCGTAGCGATCTCGTTGTTGTCAGGGTCGACGAAGGTCACCGGGACCGGGTCGCGGAACAAACTCGACACCGCCCGATCCTGACACGCCTTTAGCTCGGTTCGTCCAACAGAGCGTCCACGAACAGCTCCGGCTCGAACGGCGCCAGATCGTCCGGTCCCTCTCCGAGCCCGACGAGCTTCACCGGCACCCCGAGCTCCCGTTGTACGGCGATGACGATGCCGCCCTTCGCCGTCCCGTCGAGCTTGCTCAGCACGATGCCGGAGACATCGACGACGTCGCCGAACACGCGGGCCTGGATCAAGCCGTTCTGGCCGGTGGTGGCGTCGAGGACGAGCAACACCTCGTCGACCGGACCCTGCCGTTCGGCCACCCTCTTGACCTTGCCCAGCTCGTCCATGAGGCCCTGCTTGGTGTGCAGCCGTCCCGCCGTGTCGATGAGCACGACGTCGGCGTTGCTCTCGACGCCCTCTTTCACCGCGTCGAAGGCGACACTCGCGGGATCGCCGCCCTCGGGCCCTCGTACGACGTGGGCGCCGACCCGCTCGGCCCAGGTGGCGAGCTGATCGGCGGCGGCGGCGCGAAAGGTGTCCGCCGCACCCAACACGACCGACTGACCGTCACCGACGAGTGCTCTGGCGAGCTTGCCGCAGGTGGTCGTCTTTCCGGTGCCGTTGACACCGACCATCAGCACCACGGCCGGATGACCGTCGTGCGGGCTGGTCTTCAGCGACCGGTCGCCGTCGCTTCCGATCGCCACCAACAGCTGATCACGCAGCATGGTGCGCACTTGGTCCGGAGTGCGGGCGCCGAGCACCTTCACCTGTGTGCGCAAGGCCTCGACGATCTGCTGGGTGGCTGCGACACCGACATCCGAGGTCAACAGCGTCTCTTCGATCTCGTCCCACGTGTCTTCGTCGATGGTGTCGCGGGACAGCAACGTCAGCAGCCCACGACCGAGGCCCGTCTGCGAGCGAGCCAGCCGGGATCGCAAACGCACGAGACGGCCCGCGGACGGTGGCGGCACCTCGAGCTCGGGCTCGGCCGGGGCTTCCGTGACCGGCGTTTCGACGACGGGCGGCGCCTCGACGACGGGCGGCGTCTCAACAGTGGGTGGCGCGGCAGCAGGCGGGGGCAACTGGCGGCGGGTGCCGACCCGCATGAAACCGACGACAGCACCGACAAGGACAACGGCAAGCACGATGCCGAGGACGACGAACTCCACGCCCCGATCCTGTCAGCACATCACTCGTGCGTTGCCATCGACTTCGAACGCCTGGCGACCACGACACACGTCCCCGTCCCCACCCACCGCCCTACACAGGTGGTCGCCCGCTGTTCGCAGTGGGATGACTAGGCGGGTTCGGGCTCGCGGAGGCGCTGGCTGATGACCTGGGTGATGCCGTCGCCGCGCATGGAGACGCCGTACAACGAGTCGGCAACTTCCATCGTGCGCTTCTGGTGCGTGATGATGATGAGCTGCGAGGTCGCCTTGAGATCGGCCAGCAGGTCCACGAGCCGGGAAAGGTTGCGATCGTCGAGCGCTGCCTCGACCTCGTCCAGCACGTAGAACGGCGACGGCCGGGCCCGGAAGATGGCGACCAGGAACGCGACCGCGGTCAGCGAGCGCTCACCGCCGGACAGCAGCGACAGTCGTTTGACCTTCTTGCCCGGAGGGCGCGCCTCGACCTCGATGCCGGTCTCCAGCCAGTTGTCCGGGTCGGTCAACACCAGCTGTCCGGAGCCGCCGGGGAAAAGCACCGCGAAGACCTTCTCGAACTCGCGCTCGACGTCCTCGTAGGCCGCCCGGAAGATCTGCTCGACGCGGTCGTCGACGTCTTTGACGACCGTCAGCAGATCGCGTCGTGACGCCTTGAGGTCCTCCAGCTGCTCGGAGAGGAATTTGTGCCGCTCTTCGAGAGCGGCGAACTCCTCCAACGCCAGCGGGTTGATCTTTCCGAGCAGCGCCAAGGCACGCTCCGCGGCCCGTAGCCGCTTCTCCTGCTCCTCGCGGACGTACGCCGTCGGCTCGGCAACCGGACCGTCCGCGCTCTCGTCGCCGACCGCGACCGGCGGGATCGGCACTTCCGGCCCGTACTCCGCCGTCAACGTGTCAGGGTCGATGCCGAACTCCTCCGCGGCGCGCTCCTCGAGCTGGGCGATGCGCATCCGCTGCTCGGCTCGGGCGACCTCGTCGCGGTGGACGGCGCCGGTGAGCGAGTCGAGCTCCGTGGCGAGCTCGCGGGCGCGGCCGCGCACGGAGAGCAGCTCGCCTTCCCGGACCGTCCGGGCCTCGTCGGCGGCCGTCCGCTCGGCCGCAGCAAGCTCCAGGGACTGCTCGAGCCGGGCAAGCGCCTCCTGGGCGACGACGAGCACCGCGGAGGCGACGACCGCCTCCCGAGCCCGTCGTTCCCGCGCCGCTGCTGCGCGCTCCCGGGCCACCCGCTCGGCGACCGCCGCCTGCTCCAGCCCCTGGGCGCGGTCGGCCAACGCGCGAGTGCGTTCCTCTCCGGTCCGCACACCGAGCCGGGCATCGACTTCCTCGGTGCGGGTGGCGGCGAGCGCAGCGGCAAGCTGCTCTCGCTCGGTCCGGTCCGGCTCCTCCTCCGCCGGCGCCGACTCGGCGGCCGCGAGCCGCTCCTCGAGGGCGGCGAGTCCTTCCAGGTCATGGTCGCGCGCCGTCATCGCGTCATGGACGCCGCGCTGGAGCCGGTCGGCCTCCTCCGCGGCGGCGCGAGCGCCGGTGCCGAGCTGGCCAAGTCGCTCCGCGACGGCCGCGAGCCGGGCATCGGACTCGTGCAGCGCAGCGAGCGCGTCGTCGGCGTCGTCCTGCGCCCGCCGGGTGTCCTCGGTTGCCGCTGACAGGGCGAAACGCAGCCGGTCGGCCCGGTGGCCGAGCTCTTCGCACTCGCGTTCGGTGTCGGCGTACGCGGCCTGCACCTCGAGCAGGCTGGGCGCGCTGCCGGAGCCGCCCACGGCCCAGGCCGCTCCGACCAGGTCTCCGTCGAGAGTGGCCGCCCGCACGCCGGCGAAGTCCGCAACGAGCCGCGCGGCGGCGTCCAGGTCACGGACGACGGCGACCCGCTCGAGCAGTCTGGTGAGGGCCGGGCGCAGCGACTCGGGTGAGCTCGTCACGTCGACGGCGTAGCGCACCCCGTCGGGCAGCGCCGGCCAGGCGGGACCCTCGTCGTAGCCCACTGCCCCTACGACGATCCCGGCTCGGCCGGCGTCGGCCTCCTTGAGCAGGGCGAGCGCCGCCACGGCGTCGGCGAGCGAGGTCACCGCGACTGCATCGGCGGCGGCACCGAGGGCGGCTGCGACCGCGGCCTCGAAGCCGGACTCGACGTGGACCACTTCGGCGACGGTGCCGAGCACGCCGGGCAGTGCCTCGCGGGAGGACAGCAGCAGCCCGCCGCCATCCTTTCGGGTCAGCCCGAGGGCCAGCGCGTCGCGGCGAGCGACCGCAGCGCTTCGCTGCCGCTCGACTTCCCGCTCCTCGGTCTGCAAGGTGGTGAGCCGCTCCTCGGCCTCGGCGAGCGCTGCTGCCGCGGCTTCGTAACGGGCGTCGAGGTCGACCTCGCCGGCGTCGAGCCCGGCGATCTCGCTCTCCACCGCTGTGTAGTCACCCTGTGCCGTCGCGGCGCGCTCGCGGGCTGCTTGCAACGCGGCGGTCAGCCGGCCGATCTCGGCGTCGGCCCCGGCGGCGCGGCTGCGCAGCGCCGCCACCTGCCCGGTGAGCCGGGCCAGCCCCTCGCGGCGGTCGGCGATGGCCCGGTGGGCGGCGGCCAGCCGCGCATCTTCGGCGACGAGGGCAGCCTCTGCCTCCTGTCGGCGTTGTACCGCTTGCGTCAGCGCGTCGCGCTCGGTGCGCAGGCGCACCTCGAGCTCGTCGAGCTCGCGGCGTACGTCGGCGGCCTCCGCCTCGAGGGCGTCCGGGTCGCGGCCGGCGTCGGTCTCCTCGATCACTTCACTGCCATGCCGGTGCCGCTCGGCCGCCAGCGATGCCGTGCCCCGGAAACGCTCCCGAAGGCCGGCGAGGCGATACCAGGTCTCCTGGGCTCGAGCCAACCGCGGTGTGTCCTCGGCGAGGGCGGCTTCCAGCTCCGCCTCGCGGGCCTGGGCCGCGGCGAGCGCTCGCTCCACGTCGGCGCGTCGCGCCATCAACGCCGTCTCGTCGGCGACATCGGCGGCGAGCGCCTCGCGCAGGGTCGCGAGGTCGTCGGCCAGCAGTCGCAGCTTGGCGTCGCGCAGGTCCGCCTGCACGACTGCGGCGCGGCGGGCGACCTCTGCCTGCTGCCCGAGCGGTTTGAGCTGTCGGCGAAGCTCGGCCGTCAGGTCCTGCAGCCGGTTGAGGTTCGCCTGCATCGCCTCGAGCTTGCGAAGCGCCTTTTCCTTTCGCTTGCGGTGTTTGAGAACACCGGCCGCTTCTTCGATGAACGCACGGCGGTCCTCGGGCGACGCGTGCAGCACCGCGTCGAGCTGTCCCTGCCCGACGATGACGTGCATCTCGCGGCCGATGCCCGAGTCGGAGAGCAGCTCCTGAACGTCGAGCAGCCGGCACGGGTTGCCGTTGATCGCGTACTCCGAGCCGCCGTTGCGGAACATGATCCGCGAGATGGTGACCTCGGTGTAGTCGATCGGCAGGGCGCCATCGCTGTTGTCGATGGTGAGCACGACCTCGGCCCGACCGAGCGGCGCGCGGCCCGAGGTGCCGGCAAAGATGACGTCTTCCATCTTGCCGCCGCGCAGCGACTTCGCACCCTGCTCGCCGAGCACCCAGGCGATCGCATCGACGACGTTGGACTTGCCGGATCCGTTGGGGCCGACGACGCACGTGATGCCAGGCTCGAACCGCAGCGTCGTCGACGACGCGAACGACTTGAAGCCCCGCAGGGTCAGGCTCTTCAGGTGCACGGGAGGCGGCTCTCCGAAGAGGAAGGAACGGCGGGGAAGGCCGATGCAAACCTAACCGACGCGGGCCGGGAAGTCCGGCCAACCACGCCGCCGCACCGTCTGTTCGCGCGGGTGGGGCCCTGTCCAGGCATGAAAAACTGTCCGGGCATGAAAAAGGCGCCCTCGTGACGAAGGCGCCCCTGTTGTGGTGCTTCTGTCAGGCCAGTGCGGGCTCTGTCTCGGTGACCGAGTCGGGGACCGAGAGAGTCAGCATGTCGTCGTCGACGTGCAAGCCGTTGCGGAGGGCTGCGTTGGCCGCCTCCAAGCGGGCTACCTCGTGCTCGAGGTCGCGCACACGCTCGCGCAAGCGCCGCATTTCCACGATTACTTGAACGTCCGGGCCGAGGCCCACATGGCCGAGAAGGGCCTTTGCCATCTTCGCTATTCCTCCACCGAATGGGGACGGGATCCGCCGTCACAGGCGCACGGGAACCCAGATCAATTGAGGGTTTGAGCTCCGATGCGGTGGGTCAAGTGTGGCGCGATGGACAGCGCCGGTCAATAGGCTGGTAACGACTTGATTACGAAGTTGAGCCTATGCCGCTCAGATTCTTCCGCTCATCGCTCCCGAAACCCCTCCAAATCGCCCCTCGCGGCCGACCAACGCTCGGTGACCGACGTCACGCGTCCAGGTCGGCGCTGGTCGCCGTCCTGGAGGGTCCGCAAGAAGGTCTTCGCGGCCTGCTCCGGCCCTTCCGCAACGACCTCGACCCGCCCGTCGTCGGTGTTGCGGGCCCATCCGACCAGGCCGTGCTCGAGCGCCCGCGAGCGGATCCACCACCTCATACCGACGCCCTGCACGCGACCGTGCACCCAGGCGGTGAGCCGGACCGATTCGCCGCCGGCGCCGGTCACCAACGTGGCTCTCGGGGAACCCGCTGGCAGCGCGGACACCGGTACGACGACCTGTTCATGAACCGCTCTCGACGGATGCTCGCGCCGCAGCGCGGACACGGCTCGCCCTCGCGGCCGTAGACGGAGAGCGATCGGTCGAAGTATCCGCTCTCGCCGTTGACGTTGATGTAGAGCGCATCGAACGACGTGCCGCCGGCGTCGATCGCCTCCCCGAGCACCTCTCGAACGGCTGCTAGCAGCCGGGCGACGTCGCCTCGTCGGAGGCTGTCGGTGCCGCGCGCGTAGTGCATCCGGGCACGCCACAAAGCCTCGTCGGCATAGATGTTCCCGACGCCGGAGATGAGCGATTGGTCGAGCAGCGCCCGTTTCACCCCAGTGCGCCGCTGCCGCAGCCGGTCGGCGAAACCCGCATCGTCAAACGCCGGATCGACCGGATCCAAGGCGATGTGCACCACCGCCGCGGGCACCTCGCCGCCCGCATCATCGATCGCGAGACCACCGAAGGTCCGCTGATCGACGAAGCGGATCTCCGGACCGGCGTCGCTGAACCGGAAGCGTGCCCGCAGGTGCAACGGGTCGGGCGTGCCCGTCTGAACGGCGAGAAACTGCCCGCTCATGCCCAGGTGACCGAGCAGATGCGATCCGTCGTCCAGCCTGAGCCACAGGTACTTGCCGCGTCGGCAGGCCGCGTCGACGCGACGTCCACGCAGTCGGGCGGCGAAGTCCGCCGGGCCGGCGGGATGCCGACGCACTGTCCGAGCCCCGAAGACCTCGACCTCGGCGATCCTGCGTCCGACCGCCCAGCGGTCGAGGCCGCGCCGGACGGTCTCGACCTCAGGTAGCTCCGGCATGGCGATGGTCTACCGACTGGGCTCCCTGGTCGGACTGGGTCTGCCCGTCCTGCTCCTCCTGAGAGAGCGCGACCCAGGCCTGCTCGGCGGCCCGCTGCTCGGCCTCCTTCTTGCTGTGGCCGTCCCCCTCGCCGACCTCACGGCCGCCCACGAGGGCGGTCGCGTGAAAGCTCTTGGCATGGTCCGGACCGCTCTCGCTGACTTGGTACTCAGGCACGCCGATGCCACGACCCGCGGCCAGCTCCTGCAGCGATGTCTTCCAGTCGAGACCGGCGCCGAGCTGCGCTGCCGCATCGAGCACGCTGTTGAAGAGCGACAAGATCAGCCCGCGCGTTGCTTCCAGTCCCCGCGCCAGGTAGACCGCGCCAAGCAGCGCCTCGAGCGCGTCGGCGAGGATCGAGGACTTGTCGCGCCCGCCGCTCGCTTCCTCGCCGCGACCGAGCCGCAGGTAGCGGCCGACCCCGAGACCGCGAGCCACATCGGCGAGCGCGCGGGAGTTGACCACGGCGGCCCGGAGCTTGGCGAGCTGGCCCTCCGGGAGCTCTGGGTGGCGGCGATAGAGCTCTTCGGTCACCACGAGTCCGAGCACCGAGTCGCCGAGGAACTCGAGACGCTCGTTGGTCGGAAGGCCACCGTTTTCGTAGGCGAACGAGCGGTGCGTCACGGCCCGCTCGGCCAGCTCTCCTTCGATGCCACCTCCGAGCGCAGCGACGAGAGCCGCGAGGTCGTCGTTCACCGCCGCGCCATGACGTAGTCGACGACGTCGCCGGGTGTCTGGAAAGCGCCGAGCTCGGCGTCGCCGATGGACAGGCCAGGCAGCCAGGCCGTGAGCTCCTGCTCGACGATCTCGGCCATCGCCACCCGCGCCAGCGAGTCGACACCGAGATCTGTCAGCTGCGAGCCCGCCGTGACCTGGTCTCGTGGACGCTCACAGACCACAGCGACCGCCGTACGAACAACCGCGAGCGCGTGGTCGGCGCTGAGCCGAGCCCGAGTCGGCGCTGTCATCCAGGGTCAGACGTTGACGACCTGGCGGTCGTTGTAAGTTCCGCAGACGGTGCAGGCGACATGCGGAAGCTTCGGCTGCCGGCATCGCTTGCAGGTGACCAGGGCGGGCGCAGAGGCCTTCCACTGGGAGCGGCGCGAGCGGGTGTTGCTGCGCGACATCCGACGCTTGGGAACGGCCACGGGTCAGCTCTCCATCGATTCTTGGGTCATGTCCTGGCTGGTGTCGGACTGGGGTGCGAGCCGTGCCAGCGCCTCCCAGCGCGGGTCCAGCTCGTCGTGGGAGTGATTGTCCTCGACGTCCGCGAGCCGTGCACCGCAGGTGGCACAAAGGCCCGGACAGTCATCGGCGCACACGGGATTGACCGGCAGCCCGAGCACGACGGCGTCGCGCACGAGCGGCTCGAGGTCGATGAAGTCGCCGACGAGCAGCGGCTGCTCGTCGCTCGCGTCGACCAGCTCGTAGGTGAACAGCTCCTGGACGTCGACGTCGACGTCGTCCTCGACCGGATCGAGACAGCGACCGCACTCGGCCCGGATCGGCGCGTGCACGTCGCCGGTCACCAGCACGCCATCGACCACTGACTCGAGACGGAAGTCCAGCTCGACCGGGGCTCCGGCGGGCACCTGCACGATCTCCAGCGACCAGCCGGACGGGGCGTCGACGGTGCGGTGGACACGCGTCATCGACCCGGGCCGGCGACCGAGCTCGCGGGTGTCGAGCACGAACGGCGCACGGGGGTCGAGAGCGGGCACAGCGGTCATGGCGACCGTCGAGTCTAGCCGACGAAATACGCCCGGATGACCAAGTTGATCTTGCTCGGTGGTCCCGGGCGCGCTCCTGCCGCCGCCTACTCCGGGAACATGAGGTCGTCGAGTGGCTCGGCCAGCTCGTCCAGCTCGTGCCGGCCGCTGATCTTCGCGCGGCCCTTCTCCACCGCCTGCAGCGTCTTGTGCAGGACCACTTCGAAGTTCGCGAGCTTGCCGTCGACGTAGTCGTCGATCTCCACGCGCATGCGGTCCGCGTCGGCACGAGCGGCGGCAAGCACCGACTCGGCCTCCCGAGTCGCCTCCCGCATGATCTCGGTGCGCCCCAGCATCTTGGTGCGCTCGGCTTTCGCCGCCTCGATGATGGCCTCGGCCTCGGCGCGCCCCTCTTGGACCACCGCGGACTTGTCGTCGAGGATCTGCTGCGCGGTCGTGAGCTCGCCGGGCATCATCTTGCGCATCTCGTCCAGGCGCTCCAGCGCCTCGGAGCGGTTGATGATGCACGACGCAGACATCGGCATGGCGCGCGCGCTCTCGATGATCTGGGTGAGCTCGTCGAGCTTCGCGTGGATGTCCACGACGAGAGGCTAGCCCCCCAGTTTGTCCTTGAGCCTGCGCAGCACGGCCTCGGGAACGAGGCCGGAGACGTCCCCGCCGTACATCGCGACGTCCTTCACGAGGCTCGACGAGAGAAAGCTGTAGAGCGGATTGGTCGGCATGAACAACGTCTCAACGCCGGCCAGCGAGTGGTTCATCTGACCCATCTGCAGCTCGTAGTCGAAGTCGCTGACCGCTCGCAGACCCTTGACGATGACGCGAATGTCGCGCGCCTTGCAGAAGTCGACGAGCAGGCCGTGGAATCCCTCGACGGTGACGTTGGACAGCTCAGCGGTCGCCTCGCGGAGGAGGTCGATGCGTTCCTCGGTGCTGAACAGACCGCTCTTGCTCTTGTTGATGAGGACGGCGACGACCACTTCGTCAGCGATCTGGCTGACACGCTCGATGACGTCCAGGTGTCCGTTGGTCACCGGGTCGAACGAGCCGGGGCAGACCACGCGCCTCACGGTCGGCGACCGTACCAAAGCGTCCCCTCGCCGTAGCGACGCGACCTGTCACCCACCAATCCGCCGGGCCACTCCAGCGCCGGATCTCTGCTCGAGCGCTCGACGACCACGACCGCATCGGCGGCCAGCCAGCCATCC
>DASSEQ010000387.1:0-4680 GCA_035695245.1 Mycobacteriales bacterium
AGCCTCCGCGGATCCCCGGATCGGGCCGGTCGCTGTGCACCGGCTAGACTGGCCCGTCGGTGACCAAGCGCCCGTAGCTCAACGGATAGAGCACTTGACTACGGATCAAGAGGTTGCAGGTTCGAGTCCTGCCGGGCGCGCCAATGATTGCGGGGCCTTCGAGGGTCCGCACCCGTCGCGGACTGACAGCTGACAGCAACCGTTGACAGCAACCGCATTCCAGCAGCGCTCTGGGCGGCACTTGATGTCATCGGTCACTGGTCCTCTTGGAAGAGATCGGCGAGCCGGTCGAGTGCGTCGCGGCGGCTGTCGAGGTTGACGTGGCCGTACACGTTCATGGTCATCTCGAGAGCGCTGTGTCCGACGATCTCCATCACGACCCGTGGCGGCGCGCCCATCGAGAGCAAGAGGCTGACGCACGTGTGACGGAGGGCGTGCAGCGGAACTACGGGGACGCCGGCCCGCCGGCATTTGGCGGCGAACATCCGTGAGCAGTTTCGTGGGTCGATCGGGGTGCCGATGGTGGTCGTGAAGACGTGCCCGCTGTCGCGCCAGTCCTGCTTTGATGCTTCTCGTTCTGCCTCCTGCCGGCGGCGATGATCGTCGAGGGCGTCGGCAACGAACCGGGGCAGGGGGATTGTCCGCCGCGAGCGCTGCGTCTTCGGCGGTAGCACCACGAGCGAGTTGCCCTGACGGTGCAACGTGTGGCGCACCGTTAGCGCTCGGCCGGCGAGGTCGACGTCCTCCCAGCGCAGCCCGAGTGCCTCCGAGCGGCGGATGCCGAGCACGAGGAACAGCACGAACAGCGCGTAAAGCCGGTCGTCGCGGGCGGACTCGAGGAGGGTCTTGGCCTGAGCTGCGGTCAGCGGCTGACGTTCGCGGGTCTGTGGGCGCGTGACACGGACCAGCCGGGCGACGTTGCGGGCGATGAGCTCATCGCGCACGGCGTCTTCGAGGGCCGCGCGCAGTGTGGCGTGCGTGTATTGCACGGTGCGTGCGCCGGTACCCGAGTCGCGTAGACGGTCCAGGAAGAGCCGCACATCGCGGGCCGTGAGCTTGTCGAGCTGCTTCTTCCCGAGTCCTGGGACGAGGTGCCGCTCGATGTAGAGCCGGTAGTTGTACAACGTCGAGTGCCGCACGCGGCGGGCTGCCACGTGCTCGACCCACTCGACCAAGTAAGTGCCTACGGTGAGCTTCGTCGGGGCGATCGGTGCGTCCGACGCGATCTTTTCCTGCAGCTGAGTGAGCTTCTGCTCGACGTCGCGGCGAGTCTTGCCGTACAGGTAGCGGCGCTCCCACGTCTGGGTGGAGGTCTGCACGTGGATCGAGGCGACCCATCGCCCGTCTTTGCGCTTGTAGATCGTGCCTTCCCCGTTGGCACGCTTGCTCATGCCGCGGACCTACCGTCCAACCGGGCGATGAACTCGGCGAGAGCGGCGAGCGTCACGCGCCGACAGCCGCCCACCTTGACTGACCGCAGCGTGCCGGACCGGATCAGGTCGTAGACCTTGGTCCGTCCAATCTGCAGTCGGTGCGCGACGTCCTCGGGGCGGAGCAGGTCGACCGGCGTAATCGGCCAGCCCGCCGGCTCAGTGGTTGAGGAGAGCTCGTGGTTATCCCCGCTCGGGGCGCTGGTGTCCGGCATAACCAGTAGACAGCGCCCGCAGTGCAACCACGCGAACGGGCGTGAACTGATCTGGGGCCAGGCGCGGCATCTCGACGGCGAAGCGGAGCCAGGCGGCGTTCGAGACGGCGGTCACGCCTCCCCGGTCCGGGCCCGAACCCTCGCGTGCGTTATCGGACGAGGCTAGCGGCCGGCTGCTGCGCCTCGGGGGTGGGAACGGCGCGCCGCTCTTCGTAGGCGGTTGCGAGCTCGCGGGTGATCGTTGTGTGGTGCAGGTCGAGCGTGTCGGCCAGCCAACCGACTTGTCGAGCGGCGTAGCTGGGCGGATAGGTGGCGAGGTAGCGGGTGATCGCCCGCGTGGCGCCGAGCCGTCCCTCGATCCACTGCATCTGATCGCCTTGTGCGGCGATGGCTTGCTCGGCGTGGACGGTGACCAGCGGCACGGCATGGTCATGCCGGAACGCTTCGACGCCGCCTGCGGCGTTGCTGAGGTACTCGCACGGGTCGCTGCCGTTGGGCAGGAGGGCGATGCGGACGTCGAGTCCGGTTCGGCGGAGTTGTTCGCCGACGCGGGTCGCCGCGCTGCGGCCCGCGTTGTCGGCATCCATTGCGACGACCACCGGGGATTGGGCCGTGAATGCGGCCTCGGCGACACGGCGCGCGTGGCTGTCGGTGAAGGACGTGCCGCAGGCGGCGATCGGGAGCAGGCTGGTCGTGCCGCTCGCCCCCGCCCGATCGATGATCGCCAAAACGTCGAGCGGGCCCTCGACGACTACTGGCTGTTGTGGGGTGCCGGCCTGCGTGCCTTCGGGCAGGCCGAACAGCAGTCGGCTCTTGTCGAACAGCGGGCTCTGTGGCGTGTTGAGGTACTTCGGTGCGCGTAGGCCGCCGGACAGGTCACGACCGATGAACCCGGCCACCTGTCCTTCCGGATCGCGGATGCCGAAGATGATGCGGTCGCGGAAGGTGTCGATCAGGGTTCCGCGGCTGGATCGGCGTGCGACACCGGCGTCGATGAGGGCTTGCTCCGGGTAGCGGTTGGCGAGTTTGTCGACCATTCGCGTCCACCCGGGCGGGGCGTAGCCGAGCATCCAGTTGCTGGCCAGATGTGTCCCGAGGATGCCGCGCTGTCGTAGGTAGCTCAGGGCCGCGAGGTGACGGGCTCGCTCGGTGAATATCCGGGCGGCGTCGTGGGTGACCGCGCGCAAGGTGTTGATGTCGGTGACCGTCTGCATGCCGCGAAGGCGGCGCGCGCAGTGCAACGCGGCCGGCTGTTATGGCTCCTCGAGCGCCTGTGCCTGTTCGGCGGCCGCTCGCTGCTGTTCGTCCTGGTTGAGGTGGTCCCGCCAGCGGGTGTCGTCGTCGGGCCACTGCGTGGTCGCGTCCTCGCGGTGCTCGGTCCGCGTGCAGCCGGTCCGCGAGGCCCAGTCCCGCAGCCGCGGCTCGAGGTCACGAAACACTCGGTGCCATTCGCTGGCCGCGGTGGCCGGCTGCACATCGCTGAAGGCGTGGGCATGGTGATCGCGCAGCGCGGTGAGCACGTCCACGAGCGCGCCGTGCAGGTACCAGCAGGGCGGTACGACCCGGTGGTCGAGCGCGTAGCGGTCCTTGAACCAGTGAACCCATTCGCGGAGCTCGTCCCAGGCTTCGGCAGCGGTCTCGGCCGGGAGGGTGCGCCAGTCGGTCGGGGCCCCGACCGCGCCGAGCAATTCCTCAGTGGACCAGGTCGACGAACTCATATCCGGTGTCCGGCGCGCGAAGTGCAACCGACCACCGGCGTGACCGATTCGGATCGGGTTGTCTGCTGCGCGGCACGGGCGCGAGGTTGCTCTTGGCTCGGCGTGCGGCCCCGCAGTCCAGAGAGGGCTCGTCCTTTCTGGGCGTGCGAACCGCGCACATGCAGGCGTTGGCTGGTCGAGACCGTGCGGTCTACGTGCCGGAACTCATATAGGCGGCGAGGATGTAGTTGGGGTGCCGGTCGAGGTTGGTGCGCGCCCGGTCGTAGCGCATGGTGGTGCGCGGGTCGGCGTGCCGGGCGGCGATCTGGGCGTCGCGCAGGTCGACTCCGGCGTCGAGCATCGTGGTGACGAAGGTGTGCCGGAGCATGTGGGGGTGCATCCGGGCGATGCGCACGCCGGCTGTCTTCTGCAGCTGGCGCAGTCGTCGGGTGGCGGCGTGGCGGTCCATCCGCGTGCCGCGCCGGTTGCGCAGCAGCGGCCCGGCCGTCCGGTCGGCGGCGGCGCGGTCCACGGCGCGGGCGACCGCTGGTGGTAGGGGCACGAGCACGATCTTGTGGCCCTTGCCGACGACGCGGAGCACGCGGTGGCCATGTTCTTCGCCGAGGTCGCTGATGTCCAGGCCGGTGGCCTCGAAGATCCGTAACCCGAGCAGGCCCAGCAGGCAGACGAGGGCGAAGTCGTTCGGATTGGCCGAGTCACGGGCCGCGGCGAGGATGGCCTCGAACTGCAGGTGGCTCAACCCGAGCGTGGGCGACTGGGTCGACACGGTCGGGCGTCGCACGTAGTCGGCCGGTGAGTGTTCGAGCACGCCGTCGATGACGCAGGTGCGGTAGAAGCCGGCCACGATCGCGACGCGCCGCGAGACGGTCGACGCGGCGTAGCGGCGGTGCTCCTGCATCCACCGGACGTACAGCTCGACGTGTGGCCGGGTGGCTTGCAGCGGATCCAGGCCACGCTCGGCGCACCACTGCAGGTAGGCCCGCAGATCGGACTCGGAGTGCACACGGGATTGACCCTTGAACCGGGACAGGTAGGCGGCAGCCGCCAGCCGCAGCGGATCAACCTTCAACGAGGGAAGAACCTGGGAGAGCATCGAAGACGTCATCACCCGACGATCCGCCGGTCCCCCCGCAGCGTCGACGTCAAACGAAGCGCACTCACATGCCGATGAGCGGTCTGAACCGCCCCGGCGTGTCCGGAGGCTCCAGCTGTTGAGAAGGAGTAGCTGGAAGCCATGTCACGTCACGGGAGCAACTACCCGCCGGAGCTGCGGGAGCGTGCGGTGCGGATGGTCGCTGAGATCAAGGGCGATTATCC
>DASSEQ010000388.1:0-8343 GCA_035695245.1 Mycobacteriales bacterium
TGGTCGGTGACGGTGACGGCGGTGACGGCGGTGACGTACAGCGACGGCAGCACAAGCAGGTTCGTGTCGTTGCCGTCGAGGTTGACCGTCTGGCCGACGACGGGCGTGGTGGGGTCCCAGCCGCAGTAGGCGACCATGACCGCCTGTGCGAGCGGGTCTGTGGCCATCGGCTATTCGGCTGCCTTGGTCTCGACCTCGACGTCGGACGCCTGCGGCTCGACCGTCTCCGGGGCCTGTACGACCTTGGTCTCGACCGCCGGGGCGCGCAGCGTGCCGGCGACGTTGCCCTGGGCCATGATCTCGTCGTAGTTGTCGCAGCGGTACTCCATCAGACACTCTCCTCAGCGATGTCGGTGACCAGGCGCGACCATTCGGCGGCGTGGCGTTGGATCGTCCAGTCGGCCGCCTGCTCGCGTGCGGCGTCGCCCATCCGTTCCCGCAGGCCGCGGTCGGCGGTGAGCATCCGCAGGTAGCGGGCCCAGTCCTGCTCGGTGTCGGCGAGGAACCCGGTCACCCCGTGCTTCACGAACCCTGGGTAGGGGCCGGTGTTGGAGGCGACGACCGGGATGCCGAGCGCCGCGTACTCCAACGCCTTGACGGGGGATTTCGAGGCGTTGAACTCGTCGTCGGCGAGCGGTGCGATGCCGATGTCGAAGTCGATCAGCCGGTAGTAGTTCGGGGTGGGACGCGCCCATGGCGTGAACCGGCCGTGTCCGCCGAACGCGTTGCGGTAGTCCCAGCCGATAACGTGCAGGTCGACGTTCCCTCGTGCCGCGAGCAACTTCTTGACCGGGCGGCCGCAGACGCGCAGGTCTTCCCGGTGCGTCGGCGATCCGGCCCACCCGACCGTCACCCATGGACGGCGTGGCCGCTGTAGGTGCAGCAGCGCCTCGTCGATGTAGTTCGGCATCACGTGCACACGCGGGTTGAACTGGCGCAACACGGCGGCGAGCGGCTCCGTCGACACGGTGACCGCCGCAGCTGCCGACGCGTTCTCGGCTGCCCGGTCGAGACACGCCCGGTCGAAGAAAGCGTGTGCCGGGTTGTGCGGCGGGATGTGCCAAAGGTCGTCGTCGACCTCGAACACGAGCCGCCTGCCGTCGGCGGCGAGCCGCTGCCACATGGCCGACGTGTCCTCGCGGACCGTCCGCTGCCCGATGATGACGTCCCAGTCGCCGCCGTCCAGCGGCAACTCCGGGTACGCGTCGGTGTTGTGGCCGTGCTCGCGCAGGATGCGCGCGGGGAGCGCGGCCCGGTAGTAACTGCAGCCGTCGAAGTCCGCCGCCCAGGCGAACACTGACGGCCTGCCGAGCCCGACAGTTGTGACGCTGTCGGGCTCGGCGACCGCTGCTACCACGTGGGCGAGACCAGCCCGAAACCGCCGGGACGGTACACGGCCAACGCGAGACGCTCCTCGGCACGAACGGTGATCAGCCCGTTCTCGAAGTCGAGGTCGTTCGAGTTGGTCATCTCGACCGTGATGCCCTGACGGCGGAACACCTGCGCGCACTCCTGATAGCCGCCGACCAGCATCGACCCGGCCGCGATGGCCGGGGTGATCAGCACCCGCAAGCCCCACAGGGCGTCCACGTTGCTGTAGCCGCCGTTGCCGTAGGCGCCGGTGAACGGGCCACCGGCGTAGTACTGGCCGTTGGCGTCCTTCGCGAGCCGGATCTTCTGCCAGTCGGTCGGGTTGACCAGGATCGCGTCAGGCTCGACGAACGCGTTGAACCGGATCGCGGTGATCTGCGCGTACACGTCGTCGATCACCCCGGAGGGTGCCGCAGGCGACGCCGTGGTGCCGACGGTGATGTTCGTCTGCATCCCGGAGCGTCCGAGCAGGCCCGGCACTGACGGATACCCGGTGCCGGACAGCAGTTCGCCGTCCTCCTTGAGCCGGACACCGAACACGAGCCGGTTCTGCAGGAACGACTCGTAGGCCGGGGCATCCTGGATCAGCTCGTCCGTGGTCTTCATGAAGTGGCCGATCTTGCCGACCTGCTCCGAGACGCGGGCGATCGTGTCGTCCGACTGCGGAAGCTGAGCCTGCTCAGCCGTGCCGGCCGCGTTGTTGTTGAACGCGGTTTCCTTCACGTAGGAGACCTGGTTGGACGTGGTGGCGCCTTGCGCCATCAGGTCCGCGACGACGAGCTTGCGGAACCGCAGGTCCACGATGCCCGGCAGGAACTCCGGGATGACCGCGGCGCCGCCCTGACCGGACGGGAACCCGTTGACGATCGTGGTGCCCTCGTTGACAGGGTTCGCGACCTTCAGCCCGACCTCGGCGGAGATGCTGAACCGGCCACGGGACTGCATGGCGTTCTTGACCTGCTCGTAGGCCTTCGACGCGACCAGTTGGCCGGCGAGGGACTTGACCCGCAGGTCCGCGTTCTCCTCCGGCGACTTCACCTCGGGCGCGGAGTCGGCGCCGGTGACCAGGCGGCGCGCCTGCTCGTGCAGCGCGACCTCGTCGCTGTAGGTCTTCAGGTCGGCCTCGATCTTGTCGAGTTCGGTGCGCTTGTCGGCGAGCGATTTCGCCTCGTCCGCGACGACCTCCTTGGCCTTCGTGGCGAGCTCGCGCATCTTCTCCTTGGCGGTTGCCTCGGACATGGCGTGCCTCCTTGGGGCATGCGAAACAGCCCGCGCGACGTGCACGGGCTGCGAGTGGTTATTGGGGTGCCGGGGCTAGCCGGCGGCGGCGGCTTCCGTCTCGATGACGGTGAGCCGGTTCTTCAGTTCGAGGACTTCCGCGTCGACCGTCTTCGCCGCATCGCCCGAAGGGGCGGCGTCGCCGGTGGCGGCGTCCTCTTGATCGTCTGGGTTGTCGGCGCCCATCGCGTCGAGCAGTTGGTCGACGCAGACGGCGGCTGAGGTCACGGTGTCGACCAGTTGCCGGACCTGCGGCGGCAGGCTGGCGCGGTCAAGCTGGTCGATGATGAGGATCGCGTCGTCCAGGGCGGCGTCAACGGCCTGCGCGTAGCCGGTCGGCGTGATCGTGTCGTCGGCGTCGACGAACGCCTTGAGGTAGGCGTCGGCGAGGGACTTGAGCGACCCGTCTGCGTTCCAGTTGTCGGGGATCATGTCCGAGTGGCCGAGCGCGCGGGCGCGGCGGATGACGTAGGCGCGGATCGCGTTGTGGTCGGAGCCTCCGCGGCCGACTGCGCGGATCGCGTTGTCGAGGTCTTCCACGTCGCCGATCGGGTAGTCCGGCTTGCCGTTGGGGCCGCGCATCGCCTCGCCGCGTGCGAGCATCTGCCGCAACTGCTCGGCGCTGTACTTGCCCTTGACCGTCGCCTCGTAGGACTTGCCGCCGGTCGCGCCTTCCTCGGCGCCGGTGTCGTCCATGGGGCCGGCGCACTGCGCTCCGGCCGCGACGATCTCGTCATGGGCGGCCTGCAGGTGCCGCTGGTCCGCGGCGGCGTTCCGCGCGCCGGCCTTCGCCGACAGCACGACCGCCTCACGGTTGGAGGGGATCGCGACGAACGCGCCGTTCAGCAACTCCCGCACGGTGCGCGTCTTGCCGTCCTTCGTCGTCTTCTCACTCATGAACGCGACCGACGTGGTACGGATGTGGCCTTCCTTGACCAGCGTCCGGACCTCCTGGGCGCGCGGCAGGCTTGAGTAGGTGCCACGCACGATCAGCCGCCCGTCCTCGATGCTCGGCACACCCGACCCGACCGTGCTGGCCACGCTCATGCCGTGGTCCTGGTCGAAGGTGATGTGATCGGGGAGCGGCTGCTTCCAGTCCTCGGTCGCGAGCTCGTCGCCGTCACGGTCCTTGGATGAGGTGGACAGCACGACCTCGAACGAGCCGGGGAACTCATCGTCCGGGCCGGTGTTCGTGATGGCCGCGTCCTTGCGGGTGATCTTCATGACTCAGACTCCTCGTCGTCCACCTGTCGCCACTGGCCGCGCCGCTGCCTACGCCGCCGCGCGCTGCGCTGTGAGGGCTGGTTCTGCTCGTCCGCCTGCCGATCCGAACGTGCCGCTGAGTTCTCGGCGTCATGGACGTCTTCCTCCTCGGCCGGCGTGGCAGGGATCGGGTTCGCGTTGTCGCCCGCCACGATGCGGATCTGCTCGGCGGGCGACCCGAGTTCCTGGATCGCACTGTTCGCGTACAGCCGGTCAGCGACCGGGCCGGCGTCGTCCAGGTCGAACAGCGGACGCGCCTCGGACGGCTTCATGATCCCGTTCGACGTCAGTTCGGTGACCGCCTTGGCGCGGGTCTCGAAGTCGCCGCGCAGCACCTCGTCCAGCGCGAACCGGCCTTCCGTGGTGCCGGCCGGGTCGAAGTCCGGGATCGTCACGTGATGCTCGATGACCGACTCGACGTCCTCCAACCGCGGCGCCATGGTGTCCCGGTACATGGAGCGCATCTGCTCGGTGATGTTCGAGAACGTCGCGTGGTCGAGGATGTGCACGACCGGCGGCGGGACGTCGTAGACGCCGCACACCTCCTCGCGGTTCAACTGCCGCGACTGGATGTACTGCATCTCCTCCGCGGACAACTGCACCGGGATCGGCTTCGCGCCCTCCTCAAGGACGAGGGTTCCGCCCATCTGGTCCGCGCCGCCGTGAACCTTCCCGACGACCTTCGACAGCCGGTCGTAGGCCTTGTCGGACAGCCCCTGCGGCGCGGAGATCATCAGGGACGGGCGGGCGCCGCGCTTCCACCACGACTCGATCGCCCGCCGTGACGCGTCCTCGTTGTACAGCGTGGAGCGGAGCGGCTCGATGCGGGACAGGCCACGCATCGTGTTGTCCGGGTTGTACCGCAGGAACGGCACGACCTCGTCCTCGTCAGCGGTCAGGATGCCCGCCGACGCGACACCCAACGTGAATCGGTAGAGCAGTCGGCCGGTGTCCTTGTCGCGCTGCACGATCGTCCGCGACGGGTGCATCGGGTACAGGCCCAGCACCGGCCCGGAGCCGCGCAGCACGCCGTTCACGTACTGCTGGTTGCGGCGGATCTTCAACCAGAACGCCTCGCCGTACACCTCGTAGGTGCCGAACGTCCAACGCCAGAACGAGTACCTGGGCATGAACGGGCACGGCCGCCGCCACAACTGCGCGAACGCCGACGTGGTGTCGAGCACCTTCCCGGTCTTCGCCGGCTGCCCGTCGTTCGCGGGCCGCTTCGTCGTGTCCCACGAGTTGAACGACAGCCGCGCCGCGGCGTTGGACACCTTGTCCGCCACGGCGTGAAGCCACGGCTGACACCGGTACATCTCCCCGTACAGGGTGAACCGGTTGAGCAGTTCGATGCCCTGGTCGGCGTAGAAGTAGCCGGTCGCCGACGAGATCGGCACGACCTCGGCGAGCGCCTGCGGCGCGAACGGCAGCGCGGCACCCCCGGAGACGATCATGCGAGCCTCTGCAGGTAGGCGACGTTCTCCCGAAGCAGCCACAGCCCGCGGCCGTCCAGCTGGACCCGCGACTTCTCCGCGACCGCGTAGGCGTCCACGAACAGCAGGTTCCGGTCATCCCAGTCGTCCAGCAGCCCGTCGAACGTCTCACCCGTTTTCAACGTGATGACGAACCGGTCACGGATCAGAGATTTGAGGAGTCGATCGCGCGCCACGTGCTCAACCCCTCACTTCTAGAGGACCAGCGGGTCACGCCGGTCGTACACGCTTCCGGTTTCGGCCTCGGCACCCAACGCCACCGCCAAACCGGTGATCAGCGCCGACATTCCGTCGATCTTGTCCATGCTCTTGGCCTTGTCCGGCTTCACGTTCCCTGCCGCGTCGACCGCGGCGCGGAGGTTGTCAGCCATCCACCGCAACACCGGGTTGCCGCCGTGCCGCAGCATCGGCGCCTCAGCCGTCCCGGCGAGGGTGAGCCGTTCCAGTTCCTTCATCGGCGCGGACAAGCTGGCGAACCCCTGCCCGACCTTCACCATCGGCGCCCCGTCCTGCTCGAGGTCGATCACGAGCTGGGTGGCGTTCCACCGGTCGTAGCCGACCCCGGCGACGTCGAACCTGTCGAGGTCTTTGCGGGCTTGCGCCTTGATGAAGTCGTAGTCGGTCACGTCACCCGGCGTGAGGGTCAGGAACCCCTGCTCGACCCATGCAGACCCGTTCCGTTGGGTGCGGGCATCAAGCCTGTCCAACGCCGCCTCAGGCATCCAGAACCGGCACAGCACGTCATAGCCGCCACGCGCCGGGAACAGCCACAGCAACGCCGTCAAGTCCGACGTCGACCCCAAGTCCAGGCCGCCGAAGCAGCGGCGCCCGGCAAGATCCGACTCGATGATCATCGACGCGTTCCGGTCCCACCGGTCCAAGTCGATGAACCTCGAACCCTGCTTCGCCCGAATCCCCAAATGCAACCGGAGGAACGACGCCAACTCGACCGGCCCAGCTTTCGCCTTGTCCGCCGCCGCGCGCATGAACTGCGGCGACGGCGTGACCGGATACAGCGGGTTCGCCTTCGCCCACGTCTTAGGGTCGAAAGGGTCGTCCGACTCCTCCGCAGCGAACACCACCCCATACATCGACGGGGCTTTGATGACCCGCGCGGCGAGCTTCTCGATCATCGCCCGACGCATCGCATACACCGACGTCGTCTGCCCGTCATCCGCCGTCGTGATGATGAACACCAGCGGCTGACGGCGGGCACCCGTGCCGGACTCGATCGCCTCGAGCAGATCCGGCGACGCATGTACGTGCAGTTCGTCGACCAGGCCACCGTGCACGTTCGCGCCGTGCGCCAAATCCCCGCGAGACGACACCGCCTTCACGACCGACCCGTCGCCGGCGCGGACGATCTCCTTCTTTGTCGCCTTCACGCCCGCATCCCGCAACACCTGCGACGTCCGCGCCAGCGCCTCGAGTGGCTTGTATGCCTGCCCGGCCTGATCCCGCGACGCCGCACCGAGGATCACCTCAGCGCCCGGCTCGTCGTCGGCGAACCCGAGCAGCATCGCCAGCCCGGAAACGAGCGTGGTCTTGGCGCCCTTGCGCGGCATCTCGACGTAGGCGTCACGGATGATCCGCACGTACTCGCCCGACTCGTCCGGCGCCAGCCACCCGAAGATCGGGGCGATGATGTAGGCGACCTGGACGCTCGTCGGGACGATTGACTGACCGGCCCACTTGCCCTTCGTGTGCCGCAGCTTCCCGAGCGCGGCGATCTTCGCGTCGACCCGCGACGGGTCGAACACCGCGCCCTTCACATCCCGCGGCTCAGGCGTCCGGATCAGCGGGACACAAGACGGCGGATCGTAACCCCGATCCTCCAAATACCAGGCGATCTCCGGGGAAAGATCAGACGCCAACCGAGACCGCGAACGGGTTCGGCTCCCCATCGTCGCGTCCCTTCGCCGCCGGCGTCCTCGCCCGCGCCACGAACGTCATCCCCAACTGCTGCGCGTACTTGAGGAACATGTCCGACTCAGACCGGAACACCTGCTCAGCCGGATGCTTCTTCGCACCACCAGCGAGCTTGTCGTCATACAGCACAACCGAATCAGCCGGAACATCCGCATACGCCCGCCGAGCCATCGCCATATGCCGGATCGTCAACTCCACAGTCGGACCATCCGAAGGCGCCAACAGCCCAGCCGCATCCAACTCCGGCACGATCGCATCCCACAACACCGACAACGCCGGGTCCTCCACAACCGCCGCCGGCTTCTCCGGCGCGGAACGGGCCACCGTCTCAGCGACAGTCCCCAAAACCTCACGATCAGTGACCGGACGCAGATGCGTCGGAAGCTTCAACGGCCCACGCGAACCCACGATTTGATCAACTCCAACTAAAAAGGCAAAACTCGAATCGGCGCACGAAAGCCCCCTAGCGCGGTCGCGCTGCCCCTCAGCCCTGGAAATTCGCACTCCCCCTGCCCCGTCACCGCTCGCCGTAGCGGTTGTGGCACGACGCGCACAAGGCTCGGAGCCGGTGCGCTGCGTCGGGGTCTGGCACTCCGAGCTCGACCAACCGTCGTCGGGTGATCGGGTGATGGTCAGGAACCTCAGCGAGCCGACCGCACAGCACGCACAGCGGGTTGTCTCGCAGGAACGCGGGCCGGATGGTGCGGCGCCAGCGCGAGCCGTAGCCGCGGGCCGTGCTGTTGCCTCGGCGCTGGTCGGTGTGTGCTCGTTGTGCCGGTGTGCAGGTTGGGCATCGTCCGCGGCAGGGTTGTCGGCAGCGTGGGCAGAGCCGCGGCGTGCTAGTCGGCATTGCGGTGTCGCCAGCGGTGCCAGGCGCGTAGCGACAGTGCCGCGCCGATAGCGGCGGATGTGATGCCTGCCCACACGTCGAGTCGGGCGTTGACGGTGATCCACAAGGCGCAGCAGGCGACACCCAACAGCCAGCCGGTCGGGTGGTGTCGGCCGAGTA
>DASSEQ010000389.1:0-4107 GCA_035695245.1 Mycobacteriales bacterium
GGGCGCAGCGCATGAGGCGCCCGAGCGCAGCGAGGAAGCCGTAGCGCAAGCGGGCGATACGAGCGACCCGCAACCTCGGGTGCTGACAGGCCGTCAACAGGCTAGGGTCCTGGCCGAGGCGCTCGAAAGCCGCGGGAGGTAGGCGTCATGGCGTGGGACTTCTCCACCGATCCTGAGTTCCAGGAAAAGCTCGACTGGGTCCAAGACTTCTGCGAGAACGAGCTCGCACCGTTCGACACGGTCTTCCCGTTCGCGATCCGTACGTCGGACGCAGCGGTGAAGGCTGAGGTCAAGAAGCTCCAGGACAAGATCAAGGCGCAGGGTCTGTGGGCCGTGTTCCTGGACGAGGAGCTCGGCGGCCCGGGCTATGGGCAGCTCAAGCTCGCCCTGCTCAACGAGATCCTCGGCCGCTACCCGAGCGCGCCGGCGTACTTCGGCTGCCAGGCGCCGGACACCGGCAACATGGAGCTGCTCGCGGCGTACGGCACCGACGAGCAGAAGAAGCGTTGGCTCGAGCCGATGCTCAACCAGGAGATGTTCTCGGCGTACTCGATGACCGAGCCCGAGGGTGGCTCCGACCCCAACATGTTCAAGACCTCGGCCACGCGAGAGGCCGAGGAGTGGGTGATCAACGGCGAGAAGTGGTTCACCAGCGCCGGTCGCTATGCGGACCTGCTCTTCGTCATGTGCACCAACGGCATCTTTGTCGTGCCGCGTGAGACACCCGGCGTCGAGATCCTCGACACTGGCCCGCGGGCACACTCGCACATCCGTTACACCGACGTGCGCGTGCCGCTCGACCACCTGCTCGGACCGGAGAACGGCGCGAAGGTGCTCGCGCAGCGCCGCCTCGGTGGTGGCCGCATCCACCACTGCATGCGCGGCATCGCCCAGACCAAGCTTGCGTTCGACATGATGTGCGAGCGCGCGTTGTCGCGTGAGTCGCACGGCAAGGTCATCGCGCAGCACCAGATGGTGCAGGAAGCGGTTGCCGACTCCTACGCCGAGATCAACATGCTGCGGCTCCTCGTGCTGTGGACCGCGTGGTCGATCGACAACTCGTCGACGCAGGCGACGCGCACGCAGATCTCGGCGTGCAAGTTCACCTGCGCGAAGGTGCTGAAGGACGTCACCTACCGCGCGCTGCACGTCTTCGGTTCGCTCGGCATGACCGAGTTGACGCCGTTGTTGAGCCAGTGGAGCAACGCGCCGGCGATGGCCGTCATGGACGGTGTCGACGAGGTGCACAAGGTTGTGGTGGCCAACAACGTTCTCGCGCAATACAAGCCGCACGAGGGTCTGTGGCCGACCGAGTTCCTGCCGCACAAGCGGGAGCAGGCACGCAAGAAGATGGAGCCGTTGCTGGCCTCCAACCCTGACTTGAAGCGCTATGCCGACGGCATGGCCAACTATATGGCTGGGCGACACTGACCAACATGGCAGCGGAGCAGACGGCACCGGAGGGCATCAACGCAGCACCTGTCACACAGTGGTTGGTCGACACTCTGCCCACTAGTGGCGGGGGTTCGGTCGAGCCGCCGCTGGAGTTCGTTCTCATTGCCGGCGGCCGGTCCAACCTGACGTACGGCGTCACTGACGCGTCCGGCCGCAAGCTCGTGCTGCGAAGGCCACCGATCAGTCACGTGCTGGCGACAGCGCACGACATGGGCCGCGAGCACCGGATCATCTCCGCTCTCGCGAAGAGCGATGTGCCGGTCGCACCGGCGCTCGGCCTGTGCACCGACGATGCCGTCAACGGCGCGCCGTTCTACATCATGGATTTCGTCGAGGGAAACATCCTGCGCACGGCGAAAGAGGTTGAAGCCGCACTCGACGACAAGGCCCAGCGGGTTGCCGGCGAAGACCTGGTCGACGTGTTGGTGCGACTGCACGAGGTCGACGTCGACGCGGTCGGCCTCGGTGACCTCGGCCGCCGCGACGGCTACCTGGAGCGGCAGCTGAAGCGGTGGTACGGCCAGTTCCAGAAGTCGCAGGAGCAGGAGCAGGAAGCCGGTGTCTTCCGGCCGGCGCCGATCGTCGACGAGGTGCACAAGATGCTCGTCGAACGCGCGCCGAAGCAGCAAGGCGTGGCGATCGTGCACGGCGACTACCGGCTCGACAACACCGTGATCGGTGACGACGGCAAGGTGCAGGCCGTGCTCGACTGGGAGCTCTGCACTCTGGGCGATCCGCTTGCCGACGTGGGCATCCTGCTGGCCTACTGGACCGACCGGGACGAGAGCGGCGGCGTACCAGGGATGGGCGCGGCGACAACCGCGCCGGGGTTCCCGCAGCGCGCCGAGCTGGCCGAGCTCTATGCCGGCCGGTCGGCGCTGGACCTTTCGGTGCTTCCCTACTACGTCGCGTTCGCCTACTGGAAGCTGGCCTGCATCGTCGAAGGCGTTTACGTGCGCTACGCCAGCGGCGCGATGGGCAAGCAGGACAGCTCGAGCCAGCTGTTCGCTGGGATGGTCATCGATCGGGCGGAGAAGGCGAAGTCGGCGCTTTCGGATCTGTGAGCAGTCCGTCGACCAGCGCGTGCCAGGCAGTGGCGTCCGGCAACGGCGCGCCACTTGCCTCGAGCAGGTAGCTCCCGAACGCGATCGACAAACCGAGATAGGCCCACGCGTCGGCGTCGATGTCGGCGCCGACCTCGCCGGTCGTCTTCGCTTGCTCGACGACTGTCGCGATCTCACCGCGCACCGTTGCGAGCAAGGGCGCGACCCTTGCTTGTACGTCGGGGTCGCGGCGCGCCGCGGTCAGGGTTTCGAGCAGGAGCCGGCGCGCGGTCGCTCGCTCCGGTGTGACGACGCGACCGACGAGCTCGGTCAGCAACCTGCCGCCGCCGCTGCCGGCGTCGCGCGTCGCGGTCAGCAGGCGGAGCAGCCGCGATGCCGACTGCTCGATCGCGGCCAGCAGCAGGTCGGACTTGTCGGCGAAGTTCCGGTAGATGGCGCCGGTCGTGAGCCCTGCCCGGCGCGCGATCTCCTGCACGCGGGTGCCGTCGTAGCCGCGCTCGGCGAAGACGTTCGCGGCTTCGGCGAGCAGCCGGTCACGCGTGTCCCGAACCGCCGGCATCGGCTCACCATACGGGGTCTTGCGAGCGTTGATAACGCGCGTTATCGTCAGGTTCATGACGGTGACTGCCCCGGCCACGCCTGTCCACCCGATCAACGACAGTGAATGGTCGTTCCCGCTTGCCGGTGAAGCCCGATTTACCTGGGAGTACGACGTCGAGCGGCAGCGACTGCTCTCGCTGTACCAAAAGGGCAAGGACAAGCAGTGGGATGCGCAGAAGCGCATCGACTGGGACCAGGAGCTCGACTACGACAACCCGCTCGGCACGCCGATGCAGACGCTTCCGATCTGGGGCGTGCCTGAGTTCGAGAAGCGTCTGTCCGAGCCGGGGGAGAAGACGCGCATCACCCGGGCGATGGCGGCCGCGCAGATCAGCCAGTTCATCCACGGCGAGCAGGGCGCGATGATCACCGGCGCGCGCATCGTCGAGACGGTGCCGGACATCGACTCGAAGTTCTACGCCGCGACCCAGACGATGGACGAGGCGCGGCACACCGAGACCTTCGACAAGCTGCTGCGCGAGAAGATCGGGATGGACACCTTCCCGATCAGCAAGCCGCTCGCGACGTTGCTCGAGCAGACGCTGTCGGACAGCCGCTGGGACATGCCTTACCTCGGCATGCAGGTGCTGATCGAGGGGTTGGCGCTCGCCGCCTTCGGCGGCATGCGCGACTACAGCAACAGCCCGCTCGCCAAGCAGGTCGTCACCTACGTCATGCAGGACGAGGCCCGGCACGTCGCCTTCGGTCGGATGGCGCTGAAGGACGCGTACGCCGACCTCACCGAGGCAGAGCGCGACGAGCGAGAGGAGTTCGTCGTCGAAGCGTGCTACCTGATGCGCGACCGTTTCCGCAACGGCGATGTGTGGGAGCGGCTCGGCTACGACGTCGACAAGGTCTTCGAAGCGAGCAAGCATCACCCGGGCGCCGCGCACTTCCGCAACCGCCTGTTCACCCGCATCGTCCCCTGCATCAAGGACATCGGCTTGTGGGGTCCGCGCGTGCAAGCGGCCTATGAGGACATGGGCGT
>DASSEQ010000390.1:0-2208 GCA_035695245.1 Mycobacteriales bacterium
AATCGGGATCTGTGGATGGTGGGCGAGGGGGGAGTTGAACCCCCACGTCCTTACGGACACACGGACCTGAACCGTGCGCGTCTGCCTATTCCGCCACTCGCCCAAGAGGCCGGTCCACGCTAGCACCCGGAAGCACCTCAAACCGGCTGGATACGATCATGCTGGCCAGGGGAAGGGACGCTGTTGTGGGAGTGCTACAGCGCTTCGAGCGCCGGCTCGGAGGCCTGGTCGAAGGTGCGTTTGCCAAGGTGTTCAAAGGCCAAGTCCAGCCGGTCGAGATCGCGAGCGCTCTGCAGCGCGAGGCCGATGACCGCAAGACCGTCGTCGGCGAAGGCAAGGTCCTGGTGCCCAACGACTTCGTCGTCGAGCTGGGCGGCGGTGACTACACGCGGTTGTCGCCGTACGAGAAGCCGCTCGCCAGCGAGCTCGCCGCGATGGTGCGCGAGCACGCGGAGGAGCAGGGCTACTCCTTCGTCGGGCCGGTGAACGTCGTCCTGGAGAAGACGCCCGGCCTCGACACCGGCATCTTCCGGGTGCGAAGCGGCGTGTCTGCCGGCGACGTCGTCGAGGGTGCGGTCGCGAAAGTCACCAGCCCGGCCGCGAGCGAACGTGAGCAAGCGTCGCCGCCGGATGCCATGTCCGGCCGCCCACGCCTGGTCGTGTCGACCGGTGGCAAAGCCTCGGAAGGCTCACCGGAAGCACGCGGCGAGGAGCAGGCCTTCTTCCTGACCCATGCCGTAACCGTGATCGGCCGCGGCGTGGACGCCGACCTGCGACTGAACGACCCGGGCGTCTCGCGCCGCCATGCCGAGGTGCGGGTCGAAGGCGAGGCGGTCGTGCTTGTCGACACGGGATCGACCAACGGTGTGCGGGTCAACGATGTGCCGACCAGCCGACGACAGCTGTCTGCCGGTGACCGCGTCGAGCTCGGTTCGACAGTGCTCATCTTCCAGCGCGAAGAGGACTGACCGGCGCCGATGCCCGCCGTCCTGTTCCTGCTCCGCGCCGTCGTTCTCATCTTGATGTGGGGCTTGGTGCTCGCGGCCATCGTGGCTGTGCGGCACGACTTCTTCGGCGTGCGCCCGAAAGCCGCCGCGCCGCGCCCGCCGCGGCCGCAGCCGTCACCTGCTGAGCCGGCCGCGGCACGCTCACCCGCCCCGAGCAAGAAGCAAGCTACGTCGCTCGCGGTGACAGGCGGACCCCTAGCCGGCACGACACTGCCGTTGCGCGACACCCCGATCACGATCGGCCGCGCGGACTCCTCGACACTGGTGCTCGCGGACGACTACGTCTCCACCAACCACGCGCGGCTCGTCCCGCGCGGTGCCGAGTGGATCCTCGAAGACCTCGGGTCGACCAACGGCACGTTCCTCGACCGCGCCAAGGTGACCGCTCCGACGCCGGTCCCGCTCGGGGTGCCGATCAGGGTCGGCAAGACGGTGCTGGAGCTGCGTCGATGACTCCATCGCTCCGGTTCGCGGCCCGCAGCGACGTGGGCCTGCTGCGCGATCTCAACGAGGACTCGATGTACGCCGGACCGCGCCTGCTCGCGATCGCCGATGGCATGGGCGGACATGCCGCCGGGGAAGTCGCCAGCCGCATCGCGATCGAGTCGGTTGCTCCGCTCGACGACATGCCACCCGGTGCCGACCTCATCGGCAACCTCCGCGACGCCGTCGAGAGTGCGAGCGGCTACCTGCACGACATGGTGGCGGCCGACAACGCGCTCGACGGCATGGGCACAACGCTCACCGCACTGCTCTTCGCCGGCCGCCGCGTCGGGCTCGTTCACGTCGGCGACTCGCGCTGTTACCTGCTGCGTGACGGCGAGCTCGCGCAGATCACCCACGACCACACGCTGGTGCAGCACTTGGTCGACGAGGGGCGGATCACGCCCGAAGAAGCGACGACGCATCCGCAGCGCTCGTGGATCACCCGCTCACTCACCGGGCATGGCGAGTTGGAGCTCGACCTCTCCATCCGCGAAGCCCGGGTGGGCGACCGCTACCTCCTGTGCTCCGACGGCTTGTCCGGGCCGGTCAGCGAGGAGACGCTGGCCGAAACGCTGCGCGCGGCAAGCGATGCGCAGTCGGCATGCGACCAGCTCATCGACCTGGCGCTACGCGCCGGCGGCCCCGACAACGTCACAGCGATCGTTGCCGATGTCGTCGACGAGGACGTCGAGGAAGAGCCGATCCTCGGCGGCGC
>DASSEQ010000391.1:0-12602 GCA_035695245.1 Mycobacteriales bacterium
CCCCGACTGCCGCAACCGCCCCGCCGACGCCCACCACATCCACTTCCGCCGACATCACGGCCCCACCAGCCTGGACAACTGCGCCTGGCTCTGCGTGTTCCACCACTGGCTCGCCCACGAAGGCGGCTGGACACTCCAACGCCAACCCCACGACAGCTCCTACCTATGGACCGGACCCCACGGCCAACACAAGATCCGACATCTCGACCACCGACATCCCTAGACGGCACCGCCGTCCCACCCCGCGCCACGATCAGATCCGGTCCAGCAACCAACGGGGGCCGCAAACATCCGCCCCAGCTTGCGTTACGCGATCGCGCAGTCCGCGATCTGCAGTGACCACCGTGACGGTCTGGTTTCCGGTCAGTTCTGGTTCGGCGCGTTCGACGAGTTCGACGAGTTCGACGATCGCGTCGTCGCCGGATCCGGCCGCGTGGACGACCCGGAGGCCGCGCACCTCACCCTCGGCGGATCCCGGTCGGGCAGCGCCCTCCAACACGACGATCACAGGTGCGTCGAGTCGACCCGCATCTACGGCAGCGAGAAGACCCGCACACAGATCCTTCGCCGCCTTTGCGCGATCACGCCACCAACCGTTCGGGCGCGAGCCCACGACGTTCGCCGCGTCGACTACAAGCATCTCGTCATCATCGTCGGTACGGTCCTGCCATGGCCGACGTACCGACCCCGCGACTGCGACAGGTCGTGTTCGACACGACCGACGCGAGGGCCAGCGCTGAGTTCTGGCGGCAGCTGCTCGGGCTCGTCTATCGAAAGGGCCACGAGCCGCCCCCGGCCGGCGAGCCTGATCGGGCCGGCTCCGAGTGGATCAACCTGCGCAACCCAGACGGGAGCCCGTGTCTCGCGTTCCAACAGGTCGACGAGCTGTCGCGCTCGACCTGGCCGGATCACGGCGTGCCGCAACAGATCCACCTCGATCTGACAGTGCGCAGTGTCACCGAGCTCGACGCGGTTCACGACCGTGCGTTGCACCTCGGTGCCAACCTCCGGTACGACCGCTCGGAGGATGAGCAGGAACCCTTGCGCGTCTATGCAGATCCGGACGGGCACCCGTTCTGCGTCTTCGTGGCTCCCGACTGACGCCGACGTCGCGACGTCATCGCGACTCTCGTGACTTCGAACTCGGCGGGTTCTTGGCGACGAAGTCGGACAGCTTGCGGAGGACGAGAGCCACCAGCTCGTGGTAGGCAATGCCCGCATCCTCCAGGACGTTCGCGGCCACCCCATCGCCGCGGTGCAAGCCAAGGAGCAGGTGCTCGGTGCCGATGTAGTTGTGACCGAGGTCGAGCGCAATGGAAAGGGCCTTGCTGAACACCGCCATGGCTTTCGGTGTGAACGGCGCCATCGGATTGCCGCTCGAACCCATGGCAACCCGGCTGAGGACAGCCTCGCGTGCACCCTCCTCCGTCAACCCTGCCTCGTTGAGGACGACGGCGGCGAGCCCCTCGGGTTGCTTGTAGAGCGCGAGCAGCAAGTGTTCGGTGCCGATGTAGTCGTGGCCGAGGTCGACGGCGACGTTCTTCGACTCGGAGACGACGTTTCTCGCCCGTTGGGTGAAGCGTTCGAACGTCACGGGACCGACGCCCAGCGTCACGTTCCTCGAAAGCTGCCGCTGCTGCGCGGCCTGCTTGGTGACACCGAGCGAGGCGCCGATCTCTGCCCATGAATGGCCGGCGCGGCGGGCTTGGTCCACGAAGTAGCCCAGCGCCGCATCGGTGCTGGCGGTGACCACCTCCAGCATTGCCGCCGCGGTCTGCAGGCGGGCCAACGGATCAGGAGCCGGGGCGTCCCGCTCCACTTCCTGGATGAGCTGTTCCAACGACGGGGCGGGAGCCATCCGTCAACCGTAGATTGACGATGCGCTGATCGTCAAGGCCGGATTGACGGCCAAACGGAAAGCCGCCCAACAGAAAAAGGAGCCGCGGCAAACGAACCGCGAACCCCTCTAGTTCCAACGTATAGCGCTTCCCGGGTCTTGCCGCAAGCCCCGGATGGTGCCGCACAATCACCCGCCGAGGCGGATGCGCCGCCGAGCTGGGAGTCGCCACGTGCCGGTGCCGTCACCGACGTACGAAAGCAATGCGTTTGACCTTCCCGACCACCACTCCGCCAAGGCCGCCCCGACGCTGATCGCCGACGATCAGCAACAGCTGGCAGCGATCGCGGTCAGCCTCGAAGCCACCATTGCCGAGCTCAGCGAGCGATTGGAAGTCGAGCGCAAAGCACCCGGCGGCATCGGTCAACGAGCGATGGACCGCGACATGCAGATCCACCGACTCGGTGCACGACTACGCACGTTGCGTCGCTTCGGCCTCGACCTCTGCCTCGGTCGGATGGTTCCCGCGGACGACCCGACTCCCGTGTACGTCGGCCGCCTCGGACTGACCGACAGCGCAGGACGGCGACTGCTGGTCGATTGGAGATCGCCTGCGGCGGAGCCGTTTTTCGGGGCGACACATGCGAATCCGATGGGTCTGGCCAGCCGGCGCCGTTACCGCTGGACTCGCGGTCGGATCAGCGACTACTGGGACGAGGTCTTCGTCACCGACGGTCTCGAAGGACATGCCGCGCTCGATGACCAATCGGCGTTCATCGCCAGCCTCGGCGGCAGCCGATCACCACGGATGCGCGATGTGCTCGCAACGATTCAGGCCGACCAGGACGCCATCATCCGCGCCCGGTCGCGCGGCGCGCTCGTCGTCGACGGCGGGCCGGGCACCGGTAAGACCGTCGTCGCGCTGCATCGTTCCGCATACCTTCTCTACTCCGATCCACGCATGGAGCACCACCGCGGTGGCGTGCTGTTCGTGGGGCCGCATCAGCCTTACCTCGCGTACGTCGCCGACGTGCTGCCCAGCCTCGGCGAAGAAGGAGTGCAGGTCTGCACATTGCGGGATCTCGTTGCCGAAGGAGCAAAGGCAACCGACGAGGCCGATCCTGAGGTGGCACGACTGAAAGCGTCGGCAGAGATGGTGTCGGCGATAGAGCCCGCAGTGCGGTTCTACCAGGAGCCGCCGACCACCGGCATGACGGTGGAGACTCAGTGGTCCGAGCTCTGGTTGAGCGCCGACGACTGGGCCGAAGCCTTCGACGCGGTCGAGGCCGGAACCCCACACAACGACGGTCGTGACCAGGCCTGGGAGCAGCTGCTCGAGATCCTCGCCGACAAGGACGACAGCGAAGCGTCACCGGAACAACTCCGCCGGGCTCTGTTGCAGAACCACGATCTGGTCAGCGCGTTCGGCCGGGCCTGGCCCCTGCTGGAGGCGGCCGACCTCGTCGGTGACTTGTGGACCGTGCCGGCATATCTCCGCAGGTGCGCGCCCTGGCTTGCGCCGGACGAAGTGCGGCGGCTGCAACGAGCGGACGCGCAGGCATGGACGGTGTCGGACCTGCCGCTGCTGGATGCGGCACGGCACCGGCTCGGTGATCCGCAGGTCGCGCGGCGACGACGACAGCACAAGGCGCGGATCGCGACGGAGCGGGAGCAGATGTCGAGCGTCGTCGACGACCTGATCGCAGCAGACGACTCGGAGATGCTCGTGATGTCGATGCTCCGTGGCCACGACATGCAGAGCGTGCTCGTCGACGCGACTGCGCTGCCGAGTGTTGACCCCGACCTGCTCGCAGGACCGTTCCTTCATGTCGTCGTGGACGAAGCGCAGGAGCTGACCGATGCGGAGTGGCAGATGTTGTTGTTGCGCTGCCCGTCCCGCAGCTTCACCGTCGTCGGGGACCGCGCGCAGGCACGACAGGGCTTCACGGACTCGTGGCCGGAGCGACTGAAGCGGGTCGGGTTCGATCAGGTGAACGTGACCGCACTGACCATCAACTACCGCACTCCGGAAGAAGTCATGGCGGTTGCCGGACCTGTCATCAAAGCGGTGCTTCCGGACGCCAACGTGCCGATGTCGATTCGCACCGGCGGTGTCCCTGTCAAGCACGGGTCCAGGTCAGATCTGGAGGAGTGTCTCGACAACTGGCTGGCTGCTCACGCCGAGGGCACAGCCTGTGTTGTCGGTGCGGGGCGCGACAGCGATCCGGCCCGGCCGCGGGTCAGGTTCCTGACACCAGAGTTGACCAAAGGACTCGAGTTCGACCTGGTGGTGTTGGTTGATCCAGAAGACTTCGGTGAAGGCATCCGCGGAACCGTGGACCGTTACGTCGCGATGACGCGCGCCACTCAACAACTGGTGATCCTCAGCAGCCCGTGACGGCGACGACCTCGGAGTAACGTCTGCATCGGCAATGCGCACGCTGGATGCTGTCCTGGGGCTCGGCTGGTTGGCCTTCTGGCTCTACTGGCTGGCGGCGGCCGTCGGGGTGAAGGCCGGCCGCTCGATGTGGGGCCGATTCGGCGCCTCGCGACTCGTGATCGCTGTGGTCGTGATCGTGCTCGTCCGCCTGCACGTGTTTCGCGGTCATATGCACGACGGCGCCTGGCTGGGTGGTGTCGGCTTTGCGATGTTCGTGCTCGGCCTCGGCCTCGCCATCTGGGCGCGCCTGCATCTGGGGCGCAACTGGGGAAGCCCCATGTCGCAGAAGCAGGACCCGGAGCTCGTCACGACCGGGCCCTACCGATGGATCCGCAACCCGATCTATTCGGGAATCATCCTGGCGATGATCGGAACAGCACTTGCCGTGAGTGTCTTCTGGTTGATCCCTGTGGCACTGCTGGGCGGCTACTTCGTCTACAGCGCGTTCGTCGAGCAGCGGTTCATGGCTTCGCAGTTCCCCGACCAGTATCCGGCGTACCAACAATCGACGAAGATGCTGATTCCGTTCGTCTTCTGAGCCGCCGGCTCAGAGCAACCGAAGCATCCTGATCTCGTCCTTGCAGGGGTCGGACGGCAGCGGCTGAACGTCGCCGGTGACCTTGAAGCCCATTCGCTCGTAGAAACTCTGCGCCCGGTCGTTGCCGCGGGTCACCCAGAGGCCGATGCTGCGAGCGCCTCCGCCGCGCGCCCACTCGACGACGGCATCGACCAGCCCGGCTGCCACCGCCGTGCCGCGATGCGATGCGTCGACCCACATGCTGATCAGCTGGCGATCAGCGCCGAGGTCGTCCTCCTTGCCGCCGGCGAGCCCGACGCAGTCCGTGTCGTCGAAGGCGAGGAACACCGCCAGGTCGCCGCTGGCGGCAGCCCGGGTCGTGCGATCGACCCAGTGCGCTCGTGGCAGCGCCCGCTCCGCCGCGTACGTCGACCCGAACGCCGAAGGAGCGTCGGCAAGCGCGCGAAGCCGCACCTGCCGAAAGAGATCGACGTCGTCGGGTCGGACGCGGCGGATCACCCCAACATCTTTGCGACCAAATCCATGACCCGCCCCGGATTTAGTGGTACAACCATCGTAATACGATTATCGTAGCACGATGGATATTGGAGGACGTCGATGGGGCCATGGGCTGACGCAATCGTCTCGGTCGCGGCGCTCGCTGCGGCGTTCTTCGCCGTCATGGGCTTTCGCGGCCTGTTGCAGGCGTTGGACTTCTTCACCGGCAGGCACATGCGCTTCCGGCACTGACGCACCGGTCCGATCCCGGCGTATGGGACCATGAACAAGATCGATCGTGAAACGACCTTCTCCTCCCATGCCCGCGCGGCTGGGCGACTTCACCGTGACGCCGCGGGTGCTCCTCGTCACGGCTGTCGCCGTGCCCATCGGCGCGCTGGCGGCGGGCGTCGCGTGGCTGCTGTTGCGGCTGATCGGGCTGATCACCAACCTGGTCTTCTACTCACGAGTCGCCACCAGCCTGGTCGCGCCTGACGCGCACCACCACAATCCGATCCTGGTCGTCGCCGCCCCTGTGGTCGGCGGCCTGGTCATCGGCGTCCTCGCGCGCTACGGGTCGGAGAAGATTCGCGGTCACGGCATGCCCGAGGCGCTCGAAGCCATCCTGACCGGCGGCAGCAAGGTGCAGCCACGCGTGGCCGCGCTCAAGCCGCTCGCTTCGGCGATCGCGATCGGCACCGGCGGCCCGTTCGGCGCCGAGGGTCCGATCATCATGACCGGCGGTGCGTTCGGATCGCTCGTCGCGCAGTTCATGCATCTCACCGCTGACGAACGCAAGACGCTGCTGGTGGCCGGCGCCGCCGGCGGCATGGCGGCGACATTCAACACGCCGTTCGCTGCAGTGCTGCTGGCTGTCGAACTGCTCTTGTTCGAGTGGCGACCGCGCTCCTACATTCCTGTCGCCACCGCAGTTGCGGTGGCGACTGTCATTCGCACTGTCATCCTCGGCGGCGGCTCGCTCTTTCATGTTCCCGACATGCCGTTGCACCTCACCGTCGGCATCGATGCGCTATGCGTCGCCGCCGGCGTCGTCGCGGGCCTGCTCGCCGTCGTCGCCACCGCACTGGTCTATGCATCCGAGGATGCATTCGGTCGGTTGCGGGTGCACTGGATGTGGTGGCCGGCCATCGGCGGGCTCGTCATCGGCATCGGCGGCTTGTTCGTGCCGCAGGCACTCGGCGTCGGCTACGACGTGATCGGCGCCGAGCTCGATGGCAGCATCGGGCTCGGTCTGGTCACGGGTGTGCTGATTGTCAAGACGCTCATCTGGTCCCTGTCGCTCGGGTCCGGCACGTCCGGCGGTGTGCTCGCGCCGATGTTCATGGTCGGCGGTGCCTTGGGCACCCTCGAGGCGCACATCTTCCCGACCGTGGCACCCGGCTTCTGGCCGTTGGTAGGGCTGGCCGGCGTGCTCGGCGGGGTGATGCGTTCGCCCATCACCGGCGTGGTGTTCGCGGTCGAGCTGACCGGTCGTGTCGATGCGATCCTGCCGTTGCTGATCGGCGCGTCCGCGGCCTACGCAGTGTCGGTGCTCACCCTCAAGCGCTCCGTGCTGACCGAGAAGATCGCGCGGCGCGGCTACCACCTGACCAGGGAGTACGACGTCGACCCGCTAGAGGTGTTGTTCGTGCGCGAGGTGATGTCCACCGACGTCATCTCGTTCTCCGCGGACGACCGTCTCGACGATGTCGCCGGCACCTTCGTCATCGGTCGACGACAGCTGCGCGACCAGCAGCATCGGCAGCGGCTCTATCCGGTGGTCGACGACCTCGGCGTGATGTGCGGCCTGCTGACTCGTCGCGACGTGCTCGACCACGCGTTGAGCGCGCAGTCGACCGCGACCCGGGTGGACGACCTCCTCGTCAAGGAGCCGGTGACCGCATCCCCAGACGAGACGCTGCGCACGATCGCCAACCGGATGGCGTCGCGCAGCGTCACGCGCATGCCGGTGCTCGAACACGGGACCGGGCGGGTCGTCGGGCTGATTGCGATCGCCCAGCTGCTCGAGGGCCGCGTCAAGGACCTGCGAGAAGCACGAGAAGTCGAACAGGTGCTTCGGTTCCGCTTGGTGATGCCGATGTTGCGCCGGACCCGGCGTGGACGGGCGAACGTCGAATAACGACGGCTCGTGGCACTATCGAAGCCGTGACCGGTCGGGACGCCGCGCGAGAGCAGCATCTGCGCGACCTCGCCCTGCTCCGCCGGGTGCGTGACCGGATCGACCGCGACTTCGCACAACCGCTCAACGTCGAGGCACTCGCACGAGGCGTCAACATGTCCGCCGGCCACCTCAGCCGTGAGTTCCGGGCCGCCTACGGCGAGTCGCCGTACAGCTATCTGATGACCCGGCGGATCGAGCGGGCAATGGCGCTGTTGCGGCGCGGGGATCTCAGCGTGACCGAGGTCTGCTTCGAGGTCGGCTGCTCGTCACTCGGCACGTTCAGCAGCCGCTTCACCGAGCTCGTCGGTGTGCCGCCGAGCGTCTATCGTCGCGAAGCAGCGGCAACGGCCGGCCTCCCGTCGTGCGTTGCCAAGCAGGTGACCCGACCGATCAGGAATCGAGAAGCAACGGTCGCGGAGCCGCAGTTAGCGTGACCGTCATGGACGTCACCATTCACGCTTCGTTCCTTCCGCACGACGACCCCGAAGAGTCCCTGAGCTTCTACCGCGACACGCTCGGGTTCGAGGTTCGCCAAGATGTCGGCCGCGGCAAGATGCGCTGGATCACGGTGGGCCCGTCCGACCAACCCGGCGTGTCGATCGTGCTGGCCCCGCCGGCCGTCGATCCCGGTGTGACGGACGACGAGCGTCGCACCATCACCGAGATGATGGCCAAGGGCACCTACGCGATGCTCCTGATGGCGACGAAAGATCTGGACCACACCTTCGAACGCGTGCAGGCGACCGGTGCGGAGATCGTGCAGGAGCCGACCGAACAACCGTACGGCGTGCGCGACTTCGCGTTGCGCGACCCGGCCGGCAACCTCATCCGCGTCCAAGAACTTCGCTGATCGGCCTGCGATGATCACGCAATGCGACCGGTCGCGATTGGTCACCTTGCTGCTCCGGCACCCGTCGTTCATCCTGCCCGCGGTGACGTTCTCGATCTGATCCTCATCGTTCTGGCAGTGGGTTACGCCTACGCCGGATATCGCCGTGGCCTGCTCGCCGGCGCCCTGTCCTTCGGTGGGTTCATCGTCGGCGCGATCGTGGGCGCGCAGATCGCACCACCGATCGCGCGTGCGTTGATCGGTAAGCAAGGCAACGACGCGATCGGACAACGACTCCTCGCCTTGATCATCGTCGGCGTCGTGGCGGTCGCATTCGAAGCGATCGGCGCGTTCGTCGGCGCAAGGATCCGCCTTCTGCTCGCGGTGACGCCGGCGAGGTGGTTCGACTCGGCTGGCGGAGCGGTGCTCGACGTCGTCGGCTTCCTGCTCATCGCATGGGTGCTGGCCTTCACTGTGGCGTCGGCGCCGTACCCGACCATCGTGAAGCAAGTACGACGAAGCGCGATCCTCAACGCGGTCAACCAGGTGATGCCGACGACGGTGTCGCACCTGTTCGCCGACCTCAACCGGCTGTTGCAACGCCATGACCTACCGGACATCAGCAGTCCGTTCGCCGCGCTGCCGGTGCCGCCGGCGGCACTGCCACCGCCGGACGCCGGTGTCGTGCCTCCGGCGCTGCACGCCTCCGGCGCCGAGATCGTCAAGATCACCGGCATTGCGCCGTCGTGCAGCCGGCAGGTCGAAGGGTCTGGCTTCGTGTTCGCCACCGACCACGTGATGACCAACGCGCACGTGGTCGCCGGAGTGCGTAACCCGCAAGTCGCGTTGCCCGCGCCGGGTGCGCGGGTGCTGTCGGCACGGGTCGTGCTCTATGACCCGAACCGCGACGTGGCCGTCCTCGACGTACCCGGCCTCGGGCGGCCTCCTTTGTCGTTCGCGGGCACTGCGCCGACCGGCGCCAATGCTGTAGTCGCCGGCTATCCGGAGAACGGACCGCTGACGGCTGTGCCGGCCCGGGTCGCCGGGGACCAGAAGATCACCGGACCGAACATCTATGACAACCGCCAGGTGACCCGCGACATCTACACGCTGCGCGCGCGGGTGCGTCCGGGCAACTCCGGCGGGCCGCTCCTCACCCCGGCCGGCGCCGTCTATGGCGTGGTCTTCGCCGCGTCGGTCGACCAACCTGACGTCGGCTATGCGCTCACGGCTGCAGAGGTCAGCGGCGATGCTCGCGCCGGCGCGAGCGCGACGACATCGGTGTCGACGCGAGGGTGCGACTAACCACTCGCGGCGTTGGGAAAGATCCACCGCGATGACCTCGCCGGCTGAAATTCAGTATCCGCCGCACGTCCTTCGTGACTATGCGTTCCTCGCCGACGGTGAGCGGGGTGCGCTGGTCGGGCCGCGCGGCGACATCACCTGGTTGTGCGCACCGAAGTGGCACGACGACGCGGTGTTCTCCGAGATGATCGGAGGCGCCGGGTTTTATGCCGTCACGCCGAAGATCCCGCGCTTCGTCTGGGGCGGCTACTACGAGGACGGCAGCCTGATCTGGCGCAGCCGGTGGGTGACGACCGACGGCGTGATCGAGTGCCGCGAGGCTCTTGCCTTTCCCGGTGATCCGGACAAGGTCGTGCTGCTCCGCCAAGTCGTGGCAAAGGACTGCCCGGCACCGATGCACGTCGAGCTCTCGCCCGCTGACGGATTCGGTCGGCGCGCGCTACGCAATGTCCGCTGCGACAACGGGGTCTGGACCGGTCGCAGCGGCCGGCTGCACGTGCGATGGACCGGGGCCGCCGAAGCGTCGTACGACGACGGCCGCTGGGAGCTGGGCCTCACCGTGAAGCCCGGTCAGACGCACGACCTCGTGCTGGAACTTTCCGAGCGTGGCTTCGACGACGATCCGCCCGACCCGGACCAAGTGTGGAACGCGACCAAGTTCGCCTGGGCGCACGAAGTGCCCGACCTCGACAAGACGTTGGCGCCGCGCGACGCGCGGCACTCCTACACGGTGCTCCGGGGCTTGACCAGCAGCGGTGGTGGCATGGTCGCGGCGGCGACTATGTCGCTGCCGGAGCGCGCCGAAGCCGGCCGCAACTACGACTACCGCTACGCGTGGATCCGCGACCAGGCCTACGTCGGGCAGGCCGCCGCAGTCACCGGCGCAAGCTCGCTGCTCGACAAAGCGGTCGGCTTCATCGCCGAACGGCTGTTGGCGGACGGGCCGAAGTTGCGCCCCGCCTACACCATCGACGGCGGGCGGGTGCCGGACGAGCGCACGCTGAGCCGCCTCGTCGGCTACCCCGGCGGCGCGGACAAGATAGGCAACCGCGTCAACGAGCAGTTCCAGCTCGACGGCTTCGGCGAGTCGCTGCTCGTGTTTGCCGCCGCGGCCCGACACGACCGCCTCGACACCGCGCACTGGAAAGCGGTCGAAGCCTGCGTCGAGGCCATCGAGCAGCGGTGGACCGAGCCTGACGCCGGTGTGTGGGAGCTGGACAACCAACACTGGACGCACTCCCGGCTGACCTGCGTCGCCGGGCTGACCGCCATCAGCAGCCACGCCGCCCATTCGCAAGCCGGCAGGTGGCGCGGTCTTGCCGACACGATCCTTGCAACGACGGCGAGCGAGGCGACGCATCCGGACGGGCACTGGCAACGCTCGGCCGAGGACGACACGGTCGATGCCGCCCTCTTGCTTCCTCCCGTGCGCGGCGCAGTGCCCGCCGACGACCCGCGAACGATCGCGACCATCGAGGCGGTGCAACGCGATCTCGCTCGCGAGCACTTCGTCTACCGGTTCCGCCAGCAGGACGGGCCGTTGTCAGACGCCGAGGGCGCTTTCATCTTGTGCGGGTTCATGATGGCGCTCGCCGAGCATCAGCAGGGCAACCTCGTGAGCGCGGCGCGCTACTTCGAGCGCAACCGGTCCGCGTGCGGGACGCCTGGTCTGTTCAGCGAAGAGTTCGACGTGGCGCAGCGACAGTTGCGAGGCAACCTGCCGCAAGCGTTCGTGCACGGACTCATGCTGGAGGCGGCCGGCCGGTTGGCCGACCACCCCCGCTGACCGCCGCGCTGCGGCGCCCGCAGCGCACAGATCTTCGCGGCTGCGACCACATCATCGGCGTGTCGGTGCCGGAGATAGTCGCGGCGGCGAAGATCAGCTCACTCGCCAGGAGGCGGGGAGCAGGTTATTCCTCGCCGCCGGGCAGCTTTTCCTTGACGTGTTCGGTGAATTCGCTGAGCTTGCCCTTGAAGCCCTTCTCGGCGATGCCGACCGCGTCCTCGTCGCCCTTCGACAAGCCCTTCACGACCTTCTTGAGCATCGCGGGCTTGACGTGCGGCGGGAGGGCGGCGATCTGCGGGTCGGTCATGAACTCGATGAGGACGGGCCGGTTCACTGACAGCGCACGGTCCCAGGCCGGGCCGACGTCCTCCGGCCGCTCGACCTTGATGCCTTCGAAGCCGAGCAGCTTGGCGAAGTCCGCCGCCGGCACGTAAGGCAACGTCTGCGTCTCCGGGTTCTTCGGGTCGCCGCTGAGCACCCGTTGCTCCATCGACACCTGGTTGAGGTCGTCGTTGGCAAGCACGATGAAGATGAGCGTCTTGTCGGAGCCCTGCATGAGCAGCTGCTCGTAGCGCTTCACCGTGATGAGCTCGTTCATCCCGAGCATCTGGAACGCCCCGTCACCGGTGAAGCCGATGACCGGCCGGTCCGGGTGCGCGAACTTGGCGCTGATCGCATACGGAATGCCCGGCACCATCGTCGCAAGCGTGCCGGAGAGCGAGCCGCGCATGCCTTCACGGATCATGCAGTGACGCGCGTACCAGTTCGTCGCGCTGCCGCTGTCGCTCGTGAGGATCACATTGTCCGGCAGCCGCTTGTTGAGCTCCCAGAACACGAGCTCGGGGTTGACCGGGTCGCCACTTTGGTGCGCACGGTCGTCGAGGATGCGGTCCCACGTCTTGCGCTCGTCCTGGATCCACTCGAGCCAGGACCGGTCGCTCTTCTTCTCCAGCATCGGGATCAACGCGCGCAACGTGTCGCGCGAGTCACCGACGAGCGACACGTCGTTGGGGTAGCGCACGCCGATCAGCGATCCGTCGATGTCGATCTCGACGCACTTCGCCTGCCCCGGCTCGGGCAACCACTCGCTATAGGGAAACGACGTGCCGATCATCAGCAGCGTGTCGCACTTCATCATCATCTTGTGGCTCGGCTCGGTGCCGAGCAGCCCGATCGAGCCGGTGACGAACGGCAGCGTGTCGGGAAGT
>DASSEQ010000392.1:0-17286 GCA_035695245.1 Mycobacteriales bacterium
CGGCGGTGCGGCGCTTCCGGTCGCGGCCGAGATCGCCGCGTCATCGGCTGATGTGGAGACGCGGTAGCTCAAGGTGATGGTGTTGGCGGTGACCCCGCGCGCCGTCGCGCCGCCGTTGTTGCCGGTGTACTTCGCGACGCAAGGCGGGGCGTAGACCGACCACGTCACCTGGCGCTTGCCGGCCCCGCAGTGCACGCCGCTTCTGGCGATGCCCGACGTCGAGGGCGCGACAGGTCCGGTCGGGACTGCTCCGCCCTGACCGGCGGCCCCGGGCCCGCTGTTGCTTCCCGTGGTGCCTACGGCGGCTGTGCCGCCCCCGCTGACGCCGGCGGCTTGTGGACCGGTCGCCCCTGATGGGCCGGTCGTGCCGTTGGTGGTCGTGCTGTTGCCACCTGTGCCGGCCAGCCCGTTGAAGGCCGGCGACTGTGGCTGTCGGCTCTGGGTCGGCACCGTGACGGCGACGATGACGAGAACGATGGCACCGACCAGCAACGGCAGGTAGCGGCGTCCCACCCGAGCGAGGTAGGCGCGGACCGCGGCTTCGATCTGTGCTTGGGTCGGCGCGCCAGCCGGATCCATCGTCCGAAGTCCTCTCGACGGCTGGCGCCAGAATCATATATTTTGTACGCATTGTCCAGAGCGGTCTTGCGAAAGCGGGCTCCACTTTGAGTTATCCGGCTACGACGCGTCCGCAGCTGTCGGAGGAAGTCGCCGCGCTGCTGCGGGAGGAGGTCATGTCGGGCGTCCTTCGGCCGGGCCAGTTCATCCGGCTCGAAGCAGTCGCCCAGCGCCTAGGCACCAGCGTCACGCCGGTCCGGGAAGCGCTTCTGCTCCTGCGCGGCGAAGACATGGTCCGGCTGCTGCCGCGTCGCGGTTTCGTCGTCTCGCCGTTGTCCCGGGTCGACGTGCAAGACCTGTTCGACGTGCAAGCCCGCCTGGCCGGCGAGCTCGCCGCGCGAGCGGCCCGCGAGATCATCGGTGACGAGCTCGTCCAGCTCACCGAGGTCAACGACCGCCTGCTCGTCGCCGTACGCGCCGGCGAGGCTGACGGCATCGAGGCCTACGAGTACGCCTTTCACCGCACGCTGAACCTGGCCGCCGGCTCGCGCAAGCTCGCCTATCTCCTGCGGAACGCGTCGCAATATTTGCCGCGTCACTTCTTCAGCGGTGACATCCGCTGGCGGCGCGCCGTCAAGGGCGACCACGAGGCAATCCTGAACGCGCTGCGCGGGCACGACCCGGTCGCAGCGCGGCAGGCGACCGAAGAGCATGTTCTGCACGGCAAGGACCGACTGATTCGCCATCTCGACGCGATCGGGTTCTGGAACGTCGACTGAGGTCAGACGAGGGCGATGCCCTTGCGCATGCGCCGGCGCACGTCCAGGAGCAGGGCATTGAAAGGGAAGTTGAGCACGGGGACCGGCAGCCGGCGCTCGACCGCGCCGACGCGGCGCGTGAGCTGATCGAAGCGCCGTTGCTGCTCGTCGTCCCAGTCGAGCTGCATGTGCTTGCGGAACTCCGGCGGAAGGAAGCCCGTCGTGACGAAAGTGTTGAAGTCGGCGGGGCGCCTTTGCATCCATGCCGGGCCGTTGCCGTAGCGCATCAGTGCGGTCAGGTAGTCGCGCACGGCGTCGTCGATGCTCACCTCGCTGAGCGACTGCTGCCAGTACTCCTCGAAAGCTTGGCGACTCGACGGCCACATGTCGTCACGCACTTGCAGCGTTGTGCCGAAGCGAGCCGCGTGCGCATAGATGGCGTCGGCTGTCCGGTCCTCGAGTGGACCCTGCGTCTTCTGTAGGTAGTCGACCGTGCCGTAGTAGAGGCACGCTGCCACCCACAGCTGCAGCCGGGGGTCCATCGCGCGATAGGGGACTGGACTCTTGCTGTCGGCATCGTTGCGAACCTGCACGTGTTGACCGTTGACCGCGCGCCGATAGGCCGCGCGCTCGGCGTCGGTGCCGAGAAGCGCGACGGCGATGTAGCTGTATGTCGTTCTGGCGCGCTTGACCGGATGCTTCATTGCGCTGCCGGACTCGACCTTGCTTTCCATGACGCCGTAGCCGACGCCGGGCCAGCTCAGCTGCATGATGATGTTGGCCATTCCGGCCAGGTTGCCGCCGAGGCCCGACAGGTAGGGCCGGATGTCGAAATCGTTGTTGGCCATCTGCCAACAAGTTACCTCAATCCGGCAGAATGTCACGCACAATCGTGAGCAGGGTCCGGCTCAGCAGCTTGTGCACGTCGTCGCGATCGAGCACGCCACCGCGCTGCCATTCCCGGACGGCGGCTTTGCCGAGACCTCCGAAGGCGCGGATGAGCGCTCGCTTCCGTTCGTCGTCCGGATCAAGTCCGACGACTTCCAGCACGCGGCGAGCAGCCGCATCGTCCGCCGCGTCGAGGATGGCCTCGATCTCGGCGTCGGCGCCGATGCCGCCGGCCCCGGTGACGGCCGCGAAGGTTGCGCCGTGCACCGCCACGGCGTCGAGGAACCATGTGACGCCGTCGTCGACGCGGCGGCGAAGCGATCCCGTGAGGAGGGAGGGATCGACGGTGGGGACGGTGACCATTCGGCGGACGACCTCGAGATAGAGGTCCCGTTTGGTGCCGAAGTAATGGTTGAGCAGTCCCCGCGCGATGCCTGCCTCACCAGCGATGTCGGACGTCGACACCTCGGCGTATGGGCGCTCGCCGAACAAGCGCGTGGCGCAACGCAGAAGCTGCTCGCGGCGCGCATCTCGCTCGAGCCTGCGTCCGGTGAGCACGACTGCACATTACGGTCCGTGGCATCATCGCGCGGTGATCGACGTGACTATGGCTGATGAACTGCTCTCTACAACCCGCGCTGTGCGCCGCCGACTCGACCTCGACCGCGCTGTGCCGCGGGAGCTGATCCTCGAGTGCATCGGGATCGCGCAGCAAGCGCCGACCGGCGGCAACTCGCAAGGCTGGGGCTTCGTCGTCGTCACCGACGCCGACAAGCGTGCCGCCCTAGCCGAGCTCTACCGTCGCACCGCCGACGGCTACCTGAGTGCTGCCGGCGACCGCGCCGGCGACGACCAGAGCCGGCGCGTATACGGCTCGGCGGTCTACCTGGCCGAGGTGCTGCACCGAGTGCCGGTCCACGTGATCCCGGTGATCCAAGGACGCGTGGATGCCCTGCCCAACATGATGGCGGCGGGCGCCTACGGCTCCATCATCCCGGCAGCTTGGAGCTTCATGCTGGCGGCTCGAGCGCGAGGCCTGGGCACCGCTTGGACAACGCTGCACCTGCCGCACGAGAAGGACGCGGCCGAGTTGCTGGGCATCCCCGACGACTACACGCAGGTGGCGCTCATCCCGACCGCCTACTACACCGGTGAGACGTTCAGCCCGGCGGCTCGGCCGCCCGCTGACACCATCACCCACTGGGACACCTGGTGACGACAATGCGCACTGCGAAGGCCGGCGCACTCAATGTCTCGGTGATCGGCCTTGGCTGCTGGCAGTTCGGCTCGCGGGAATGGGGCTACGGAGACAGCTACGCACATGGGGTCGCGGGCGACATCCTGCACCGCGCCCTGGACCTCGGGGTCACGTTGATCGACACCGCCGAGGCGTATGGATTCGGGCGATCGGAGCGCATCGTCGGGAAGGCTCTCGGTGCGCGTCGAGGCGAAGCGGTGGTCGCGACGAAGCTGTTTCCGATCCTTCCCGTGCCACCGATCGTCGTGAACCGCGGCAACGGAAGCGCCCGTCGGCTGGCCATCGACACGATCGACCTCTACCAGGTGCACCAGCCCAACCCGCTGGTGCCGGACCGTTTCATCATGCCGGGCATGCGTCGCCTGCTGGACGCCGGCACGATCGCCAACGTCGGCGTGAGCAACTATTCGTTGCAGCGTTGGCATGCCGCCGACGACGCCCTCGGCGCACCGGTGGTGAGCAACCAGGTCGAGTACAGCCTCGTCCAGCGCAAACCCGAGCGCGACCTGTTGAAGTGGGCCCAGGACAACGACCGCCTCGTCATCGCCTACAGTCCACTCGCCCAGGGCCTGCTCGGCGGTCGTTACGGACCGGACAACCGACCGGGCGGGGTGCGAGCCATGAACCCGCACTTCACCCCGGAGAGCCTGGAACGCTCGGCACCACTCCTGGCGGCACTGCGTCAGATTGCGAAGAGCCATGACGCCACACCGGCGCAGGTGTCGCTGGCCTGGCTGGTGCAGCATCCCAACGTCGTCGCCATTCCAGGCGCGTCGTCGGTGGAGCAACTGGAGCACAACGCTGCGGCAGCCGACCTGGACCTCACCGAGGCCGAGATCCGGGAACTGGACGAGCTGTCCGCTGCGTACCGGCCGGCGGGCATGGCGTCGGTCGCCAAGTCGCTCGTCCGGCGCTGATCAGCCATGCGTCTGATTTCCGCCAGCACTGTGCTGATGCACCAGCGACGCTGACGTCATGCAGACGAAGACGACGTACGCCGTGCACGCGATCAGTCCGGCTGTGTGCGCAGAACTCCGCGAGCGCGACGACACGGGAAACTTGCCGGAGCTCGTCGTGGATGAGGGCGGCGGCAGCCCGCTGCGCTGCTGCCTCGACGTGAGTCGTCCGGGGGAGCGCATCCTTCTCGCGTCCTACGCACCGCTTCGTCGATGGGCCGAGTTGACCGGTGCGACCCCCGGTCCGTACGACGAGATCGGACCGGTCTTCTTGCACCAACACCCGTGCAACGGTGCGGCCGACGCCGGATATCCGGATGCCTACCGGGACTGGCCGCGGGTGCTTCGTGCCTATGACAGCAACGGCCGCATCATCGGTGGCGAGTTGCTTGCCGAGGGTGATGATCCGGACCCTGTCATCGATATGTTGTTCTGCGACGCGCGCGTGTCCATGATTCACGCGCGCGCGGTGACCTATGGCTGCTTCACGTTCGCGATCACCCGGGCAGCGTGAGCCCTTTCCTCAGGCAAGCCAAACGGAGACGTGGGCGGGCTCCACGGTCTTCTGCACGGTCGAGGCCAATTCCGCCCGCACCGTTTCGAGCGTGACCGCGTCTCGCACGTGTGCGGCGAACGCGTCCGCCACCCGGGCGGCGTCGTAGCGGGCCCGGTTGAACCGACGGTCCACGACCCTCTGCACCCGCCCGCGGAGCGGATTGAACAGTGCGGCTGCTGCCAATGTCGCCGTCGCGACCCCGAGCGAGGTCCTGACGTTCAAGGCCTTGGTGGCAAGGGTCACGAGGCCGACGTAGACAGCAACGAGAAGGGCGGTGACAACGGCGTACGACACAGTCCGGCTCACCAGCCGGTCGATGTCGTAGAGGTGATGGCGCAGGATGGCCGTCGTGATGGCCGCGCCGGTCCCGCTGATGCCGATTGTCAGCGCGAGTAGCGATAGTGCGCTGCCCAGTCGCGTGTCGGTGTTTGCCAGCAGCGCACCGACGAAAACCACGGCAGCGGTGACGAGCGTGAAGGCAACCCACTTGCGCTGAAGGCGCTCAACCCCTGCCGATCTCCAGTAGCGGACCGCCGAGCCGATCACCGCAGCGGCGCCGGTCAGCACGATCAGCATCGTCAGAAGAGGGACGACGCCAGCCAGTCGATCGCCGATCGCCAAGTGAAAAGGGTTGGGCACCGATCGGTTGTCGCCGGGCACGTGCACGCGGGCACGAGTGGCGAGCGCGAGCACGAGCGGGATCAGGTCGAGCCCGAGCAACCACGCCACGATCCGCCATCGGCGGGTGAACCGACCCTGCGGAAAGAGCAGGGGCACCATGATGATCAACACGTACGCCGGCGCATACGCCCAGTTGTGGACATTGAGGGCGATCTGTGACAGCACCGAGTGATGAGCCGTCGATGCGTAGTCGCGGGGCACGATTGCATCGGTCGCGTCGCCGACAGCGAGTGCTACTCCCGTTCCCATCATTGCCAGGCCGACGTGGTTCTGCGGCCGCCGCGCGACGATCACGGCCCCCGCAACCGGGAACCCGCACCACGCGACGGCCCAGCCGACTCCTTCCCAGTCCACACCTGAGTGCCCGGCGAAACCGGGAGCGAACAAGCCGGCCAGGCTCAGCAGGCAGACCGCCCACGCGACACTGGACACAGAAGGGCGAGCGCGGCGGGGCACCGGCCCATTTTCAGGTTTTCGCGTTACGGAAGCGTCCGGTTCGACGAAAGACGGTTGTAGTCATTAGGGCCGACGGAAAATAGCCCGCTTTCCTCATCCGTCCGGAACGATCGTCCCGTCGTGCCGGTCGCGGCCGGTGCCGACGTTTCGATGATGATGGGGGGACTGGTCGTCGACGACGACGTTGTGCTTGACCAGATTCAGCTGGCCGAGGACGCCGCGCAAGCCGGCGAACGCCTCGAGCGCCGCGCTCAAGGCCTTCTGTCGTTCCTCGGGCTGGCGGCGTCGGTCATCACGTTGTATGACCTGAGCCTGCTGCTGCAGCTGCGCCCGCGCTAGCTCCGCGGCCGTGTCTGGTGGCCGCCTGCTCGACCAAACGGTCAAGCGGTGACAATCAAGGCACCATGAGCTCGCCCGCGGCGCCCGAACCAGCGCAACGGCATCTACCTGCGCTCGACGGCGTCCGCACGCTGGCGGTCTACCTCGTCCTGCTGTTTCACTGCGGGCTGCCAGGTGTGGCCGGCGGGTTCATCGGCGTCGATGTCTTCTTTGTTCTCTCCGGCTTCCTCATCACCAACGTGTTGCTCGATGACCTCGAACCAACCGATCGCATCCGGTTCGGCCGGTTTTACGGACGACGCGCACGGCGCCTCCTGCCAGCGGCGCTGACGACGATCGTGGTGACCTGTGTTGCCTTCCTGCTCGTCGCCAGCGTCGTCGAGCGGCTGCCGCTGATTCGCGACGCGCAGAGCGCGCTGCTCTATGTCGCCAACTGGCGCTTCCTCGATCAACAGAACAACTACTTCGCCACGGGCGTGACGAAAAGCCCGTTCTTGCACTTCTGGTCGCTCGGCATCGAGGAGCAGTTCTACGTGGGCTATCCGTTGGTGCTGCTCCTGCTGTGGCGGCTTCGGCGGGTGCGTTGGCTGCCGATTGTTGCGCTGGCCGGATTGCTCGGTGCCTCGCTGCTGATGCAGTTGCACTGGGCGCACGCCGACCCCAACCACGCCTACTACGGCACGGATGCTCGCGTCTACCAGCTGCTGGCAGGCGCGCTCATGGCATGGATCTTCCGTGCCGGCGCACGGCCGGGCGTTGCCGTCGCGAGTGCGTCGGCCGCTCTTGGATTCGTTGGCGTGGTCCTCGTGGGCACGAGCTTGCTGCCGCTGGGCGTCTCTGACCGCGGCATGGTCGCGGCGGCGGCCGCTTGCCTGTTGGTAGGAGGCTTGGCCAACACCCGACGTGGCGCCGTCTTTCGCGCGCTCAGTCGCCCGATGCCGTCCTATCTCGGTCGCATCTCCTACGGCACATATCTGTGGCACTGGCCGGTGATCCTGGTGCTTGCCCACCTTTGGGTGTTGCCATCTCCCGTGGTTGCAGCGGTTGCCGGCGGAATCTCGACCGCTCTTGCGGCCGGGTCTTATCAACTGCTCGAGATGCCGATCCGCCGGATGCGCCTTGCGGACCCGTGGCAATGGGCGAGCGTCGCCGTCGGCGTCGCGACCTGTGCTCTGGTTGCCAACTCGCTCGTCCCGCCCGTGCTCGGCAGCAGCCGCCGTCCGGCGTTGGTGACCGCGGCGGAGCCACTCGGTCCACGCCTGGCGCCGGTTGGTCTTGCTCGGGGATCCGCGCAACACGTCGGGCGCGCCGCAACCAGGCTGCGCATCCCGGCTCACCTCGACTGGGCGGCGCTCGCCAACGACTTTGGCCCGGAACGCACCTGCGACGCGTCAAACCCGCAGCAATGTGTGGTCGTTCGCGGATCTGGGCCGCACATACTCGTCGTTGGTGACAGCCACGGCAGGATGATCGCGCCGGCATTGATCGCGTTGGCTCGCGAGCGGCACTTCACGCTGTCCCTCAACGTGCTCCCGTCCTGCCCGTGGCAGGCTGATCTGTCCAACCTCTCGCAGCCACCGTCATCGCAGCAGAGGTGCACGGCTGCGCGTGACCTCTGGTATCGCACGGTTCTGCCCAAGCTCCATCCAGACCTCGTCGTGCTGGTGGAGTATTCGCGGGACGACCCGGCCGTCTACGGCCACACGTTGGTCCGAACCGGTGGGTCGAACGAGTCTCTACACCAGCTGATCCAAGACACCACGAACGAAACCCTCACGCGAATCACGAGCACAGGGGCGCGGGCTCTCATTCTCAAGGACAGCATCACTGCGGCCTTTGACCCGCTCGACTGCCTGGCGCGCGCAGATTTCGTAGACCAGTGCGGCGTTCCCTACCCACGAACGTGGCCGTTCAGCGATGCCGTGTATGCCGCTGCTGCTCGGCACACCAAGGGCGTGTTCGCCTTTGACGTCAACCCGATCGTGTGCGAGAGGAAGGCTGTCTGCCCGGCGATGATCGACGGCATCAACGTCTGGCGCAACGTCAACCACTACAGCACGCGCATTCTCGTGCACTTCCGGGAACAGATCTGGCAAGCAATGGTCGCGAGCGGCGCCCTGGCCTAGAAGCGGTGCGTCCACTGGTTGCTGTAAGGCAGGACGAGCAGTCCGGCAACCACCCCGGCAGTGACGGCACAGCTCATCGCGGCCGCTCGCCACCAGCCGCCGGGGACACCCTGCGGAAACCGGCGCTCGGTCAGGATCACGATCGCCGCCAAGATGCGCCCGAGCACGTGGACGGACATCACCGCAAGCCAGAGGACGAAGGTGGCCTTGTGCAGGAACAGCATCTGGTGTCCGCGGCCGACTGCGATCAACGCGAGGCCGGTGCCCAGCACAGCCAACGTGGTCACGACAACCGCTGGGCCGAGCACTCGAAGCAGCATCGGGGGAGGTCCGGCCACGCGGTAGGGCTTGTTGCGCAGGTAGTAGCGGACCATGCGCCACGTGGTCGTTGCGGTCTTCGCGAGCGCGAGTGGGACGAGCAACGTGCCGACAAAGATGTGCACGGCCAGCATGGAGTGCAACGACAACAGCGTGAAGCCTTCGACCGCGAACGCCACGAGCAGAACCACGCCGAGCCATGAGGTCAGCCGCGCATTGCCCGCCGGTCCACCGGTGCGAGCGAGCACCGGATCGTCTCGCGCCGTCACAGGATCGAGTGTGCCTGTGGAGGTGGAAAGACAGGGTAAAGCCGGCTGTGGGTAACGCTCCCGGGCGCCGACCGCCTGGGTAGCAAGGAGGGCGTGACCACCACAAACCGACTCTTGCCCCGCACGTTCGTTGCCACGCTCGTGGTGTCTTCCTGCGGCGTCTTTCTCCAGGCCGTCACTGCCGGAGTGTTCGTGAACCAGGACGGTCGTGACTCCTGGGTGTCCGTGCACGGCGTCATCGCGGACGTGACCTGGGCGAGTGCGCTCGTCGCGGCCGTCATCGGCCTTGCCAGGGTGCGCCGCTCGCGGCCGTCGCTTGCTTACGGCGCCATCGCTCTGTTCGTGCTCGCCCTTGTCCAGACCGGCATCGGCCACCTCATCACCGACAAGGGAATGGACGGGCTGATCGTCGTCCACGTCCCGCTTGCTGTCGTGCTGTTCGGGTTGGCGACCTGGCTGCTGATCGGCCTCGCCCGGGCGCACCGGGCGCTACCGGACGTGATCGACCCTTATGTCGACGAGGCGGCAGAACCTTTGATGCTTGCTAACCGACGCTGATCGACGCAGGCCGCCACTTTCGGGTGACGATGGCGGAGTGAGCCAGCGGCGCGACATCTCGCTATGGCCACTCAGGTTGTTCTTGGGCGTCACCTTCGCCTTCGCCGGATTGCAGAAGCTGTCCAACCCGTCCTACCTCGACGCCAAGTCGCCGACGTCGGTCCAGGCGACGATGCTCTCGCTGCGACACAACAGCCCGATCGGATGGCTGTTGTCGTTGTCATCGCATGCCCCTGTGCTCGTCGGGTTGCTGATCGCCTTCGCCGAGCTTGCCGTCGGATTGGCCACCCTCGTCGGCCTTTGGGTGCGGCTTGCCGCCGCAGGAGGTCTGATCCTCGCGCTGACGTTCTTTCTCACCGTGAGCTATCACACGCGGCCCTACTACTACGGCTCCGACATAGTGTTCCTCTTCGCGTGGACCGTCCCTCTGCTCGCCGGTCGATGGCCGGAGCCGACGTTGGACGCCGCTATCGCGAGGCGCGCACGACGGGATCCTGACCCGCAGCGTCGTGCCCTTGTGCTCGGCGGCGCCGGTGCAGTCACCCTCGCCGGCGTCGCCGGACTCATCGGCGGCATGACCGCCGCGATCGGTCGCTCCCTGCACGACTCGGCTTCCGGCTCGATCCGCTCGACCCTTCCGCCGGCTCCGCCAACTGCTGCGACGCCGACGCCGTCACACTCAGCGTCGCAGGCCGCCAAGGCGGCCCCTCTCCCCGGCCGCGGCATCGTCGAAGCAGCGCACCTTCCGGCCGGAGAGGCGTTGTCGTTCACCGACGACAACGGTGACCCGGCGTGGCTGATCCACGAGAGCGCCGGCGACTTCAAGGCGTTCAGCGCGGTCTGCACTCATGCCGGCTGCACGGTGCAACCGTCGGGAGGTCAGTTCATCTGCCCGTGCCACGGCGGGTCCTACAGCATCACGACAGGGCAGGTTCTCGGTGGTCCGCCACCGGCGCCGCTAACCGCCCTGCCGATCAAGGTGGTCGACGGCAGCGTCCGCCTGGTGTGAGGCATCGCGCCGCGCTGCGGGGAGCCACACGGAGACGACGGTTCCGCGCCCCGGGCCGCTGTCGATCTCGACCGAGCCGCCGTCGGCGGTGACCAGTCGGTGTACGACGGCAAGACCAAGCCCGCTACCCGTGCCGTCGCGGCCGGAGGCAAACCGGCGGAAGGCTTGTTCGCGCAGTTGGTCCGACATGCCGATCCCGTCGTCCCGGATGTCGATGCGGATGCGTTCGTCGACCCGCCGCGCGGCCATCTCGATCACCCCGAGCTCGCTGACTGCCGCCAAAGCGTTGTCCAGCAGGTTGTCCAGGATCTGCTCGAGATGGCCGGGGGTGGTGGACGCAAATGTCGGGGCGGTCGGAAGGTCGGCCGTGATGTTTACGTGTTGTTCGGACGCGACCGGTTGCCAGGCCTGCGCCCGGTCGCGGATAACTGCGGGCACGTCGACCGGCACTGACGCCGAGTCGGTGCTCTCTGCCCGTGCCACGGTCAGCAGGCCGTCGACGAGCCGCGAGAGCCGTTCGATCTCGGCAAGCGACACGGCGATGTCCTCGTCGACTGCGCCGTCCGGCGTGCCGGCGAGCTCCTCGCGGACCAGCTCCAGACGCAGCCGCATCGCCGCGAGCGGCGTGCGCAGCTGATGGGACACGTCCGCGACGACCGCACGCGATGCGTGCACCAGCGTGTCCAGGCGCGCCGCCATCGCATTGAGTGCGGTGGCGACCTCGCGCACCTCGGGCGGGCCTGTCGTCGGATCTGCCCGCTCGTGCAAGCTTCCTTCCGACCACTTCTGCGATGTCGTCCCGAGACGGCGCAACGGCCGCCCCACCCACGCCGCGGCGGCTGCTGCGATCACGACGGACAGGAGCAGCGCACCGGCGGCGACGATGGCCAGCACGCCCCACAGTCGCACCACCCGGTCTTCAACCGCCTCGTCCGGGCGCGAGACCACGACGGTGCCCCTGTTGGTGCCATCCGCAATGACCGGCGCAGCCGCCATGGCGTCATCGTGCGCATCAGTGGTGGTTGCGGCCCCGTTGTGCGCAGCCTCGATCAGGTGGGGTGGCACGTCCTGCCTGGGCCCGGTTGCCACGACCAGCTGGCCGTTGTGGTCGAGCACTTCGACCCAGACATCCTTGCCTGCGGCGGCGACGAGGCGTGTGGCTGGAAGTGGTCGCTTCGGGTCATCGAAGGAGTCCTCGGCCAACGTGGCTACGGACTGCGCGATGCCGCGGGTTGCATTCGCGAAGTCGGTGCGATCGCGCGCCGAGATCGTGAGTCCTAGCGGGACCGTGGTGATGAGCAGGACCAGCGCCGTGAAGACGAGCAGAGCGACGACGAGTCGTCGGGTCATGCGTCTGCGGCGACTCTGAAGCCCCGCCCGTACACCGTTTCGATCAGCTCAGGCACACCGAGCTTTCGTCGTACGGCGGCGATGTGCACGTCGAGGACCTTCGTCGGTCCGTACCAGTTTCCGCCCCAGACCCGGGCGAACATCTCGCGGCGGGTGAAGACCCGTCCGGGATCCGAGGCAAGACAGGTGAGGATGTCGAACTCCCGCGGCGTCAGCGTCACCGACTCTCCGTTGACGGTCACGCGATGGGCGCGGGTGTCGATCGTGACCGGGCCGACGGCGAGGATGCCGTCGCTCGGTTGGGTGCGCCGCAGGACGGCCCGGATGCGCGCGAAGAGCTCGGCGAACCCGAACGGCTTGACGACGTAGTCGTCAGCCCCGGCGTCCAGTGCGGCAACCCGATCCGGCTCGTCCCCGCGCGCCGTGACGACGATGATCGCCGCGCCGGTGTCGTCGTGGAGGCGGCGGCAGAGATCCACGCCGTCCCCGTCCGGCAAACCGAGGTCGAGGATGACCACGTCAGCCGGCTTGGCGCGGCTCGCCTCGGCGCAGCTGTTGACCCAGCGGGCGCCGTAGCCCTCGCGCTCCAGGCCGCGCACGAGGGCGGCCCCGATGCCGGGATCGTCCTCGACGACCAACACGTCGGTCACGACAAAAGGTTAGTGACCCAAGATGATGAGCGGCTGATGAACCACTACGCGTGAGTCGTCAGCTCGGCGAGACGGCCCTGCACGACGTCTTCTGCCGGCGGCTCCCGGTGCATGAACAGATCGTGCAGCTCGATGGCAGCAATGGCTCGCTGCGCTGCGGTCGCTCCGTCAGGCAGGAGCCCAGGACGCTCGGTCAGGAACGCTGCGGCCGCTCGCACAGCGGCCTGCTCGGTCGTGCCGGCGGAGAACTCCCACTGGCTGGCGCGCTCGGCCACTGCGGGCTGTTCGGGTGCGACGCCGGCGGCCGCGAAGAGTCGGCAGTCATATACCCGGCAGGCACGCGGCCGGTGCTCGTAGATCGAGCAAACAGGACGCGGATCGTCAGTGCCGCCGTCACCGTCGGCGGTGTCGCGCAGCATCGGGCACCAGCCGCGGTCGTCGTAGCCCAGCACCATGTGCCCCCGCGGCATCCGAGGCGCCGGGAACAGCAGCTCGCGCGGGATCCGGGCGAGCGTGTCGACCTCGTCCGGCCCGACGTGGACGAACTGTGCCCCTCGGCAACATGCCGTGCAACTTCCACATGGCACATCGGAGTCACCCTCACCGGACAGCGCCGAGAGCAGGCCGCGCAGCCACGCGGTGAAGTCTCCCGCCTCGATCACAGTTGCAGTCTCGCACCGCCGATCGCCTTGGGAGCCGAAGATCGGTTGCGCGTGCGGCTAAGATGGAGCCATGGACGCACGGCAGCTCCTTCCCGAGCCGCGCTGACCAAGCAGCACGTCAGCGCGGCGGCCCTCCATGCGTGAGGGCCCTTTTTATGTCCGGGAACGAGCGAGAGGCGAGCTGATGGCGGACGACTACGACCCCAACGGGATCGTGGACAAGTGGCTGCCGGTCTGGGACCGGTTGCGCGTCTTCGAGCCTCGTGACGAGGGCGGCGTCGACGATGGCGGCCGAGAACGCCGCTACGTCGTCGACATGTTTCCTTATCCGAGCGGCGACTTGCACATGGGTCATGCCGAGGCGTTCGGCATCGGTGACGCCGTCGCGAGATACACGATGATGCGCGGCTACGACGTGCTGCACCCCGTCGGTTGGGACTCGTTCGGCTTGCCGGCCGAGAACGCTGCCCTGAAGCGCAACATGGATCCACGGGAGTGGACCTACGACAACATCGAAGTCCAGCGCGAGGGATTTCGGCGCTTGGGCATGTCGTTCGACTGGCGCACACGACTGCACACGTCCGATCCTGGCTATTACCGATGGACGCAATGGCTGTTCCTGCGACTGTTCGAGCGCGGTCTGGCGTATCGCAAGGCGGCACCCGTCAACTGGTGCCCCAACGACCAGACGGTGCTGGCCAACGAGCAAGTCATCGCCGGTAAGTGCGAGCGCTGCGGCACCGAGGTCACGAAGAAGAACCTGACCCAGTGGTTCTTCCGCATCACCGATTACGCCGAGCGGTTGCTGGACGACATGGCACTGCTGGAAGGCCAGTGGCCGGACCGGGTGCTGACGATGCAACGCAACTGGATCGGTCGCTCGACCGGTGCCTACGTCGACTTCCGCATCGAGGGCCACGACCGACCGATCCGCGTCTTCACCACTCGGCCGGACACCTTGTTCGGCGCAACGTTCTTCGTCGTGGCGGCCGACTCGCCGCTGGCGGCGGAGCTGGTCACCGACGAACAGCGCGCGGCGCTGTCGGCGTACGTCGAGCAGGTGCGAAAGACCACGGACATCGAGCGGTTGGCAGAAGGCCGGCCCAAGACGGGCGTGTCGTTGGGGCGCTCGGCGATCAACCCGGTCAACGGTGAGCAGATCCCGGTCTACGCCGCTGACTACGTCCTGGCCGACTACGGCACCGGCGCGATCATGGCGGTGCCGGCGCACGACCAGCGCGACCTGGACTTTGCTCGCGCGTTCGGCCTGACGGTGCGCAAGGTCGTGGAAACCGGCGACGACGACCCGGCCGACACCGGCATCGCGACATCCGGCGACGGGACGCTGGTGAACAGTGGGCGTTATGACGGCATGCGCAAGGTCGAGGCGATCGCTGCGATTGCCGAGGACCTGCGTCGTGACGGCCACGGCGAGGCGGCGATCACCTATCGATTGCGCGACTGGCTGGTTTCTCGGCAGCGCTACTGGGGGCCGCCGATCCCGATCATCCATTGCAGTGCCTGCGGCGAAGTGCCGGTGCCGGACGAAGACTTGCCGGTCCGCTTGCCGGAGAGCGGCTACGAGCTGCGTCCAGAAGGCGGTCGTTCACCGCTGGAGAGCGCAACCGATTGGGTGACGACGAAGTGCCCGTCCTGTGGTGGTGACGCGACGCGCGACACGGACACCATGGACACGTTCGTCGACTCATCGTGGTACTTCCTGCGCTACCCGTCGGCGCAGGATGCCGAGCGCATCTTCGATCCGGAGCTGATCGCGCGTTGGCTACCGGTGGATGAGTACATCGGCGGCGTTGAGCACGCGATCCTGCACCTGCTGTACTCCCGTTTCTGTGTCAAGTTCCTGCAGGACATCGGACTGCTGAGCTTCCCGGAACCCTTCCTGCGGGTGACGAACCAAGGCCAAGTCATCATGGCCGGCTCGGCGATGTCGAAGTCGAAGGGCAACCTGGTCAACCTGCAGGAGGAGCTGGCCAAGTACGGCCCCGACGCGGTGCGGCTGACGATGTTGTTTGCCGGCCCGCCGGAGGAGGACGTCGACTGGGCCGACGTCTCACCGACCGGCACCATGAAATGGCTGACGCGCGTATGGCGACTGTGTCGTGACGTCGGTGTGGCCGGGCGTGGAACCGATCCCGCGACCGGCGACGTCGAGATTCGCACCGGGGTGCACAAGCTGATCGCCGACGCGACCGAGCAGTGTGACCACAAGCGGTTCAACGTGGCGATCGCGCGGTTGATGGAGCTGACCACGTTGCTGCGCAAGGCGGTCGATGCCGATGCGCTGGGCTCCGCCTCGGGTGCTGCCGCCGTGCGCGAGGGCGCGGAAGCACTGGCTCGGATGTTGTCGATCTTCGGTCCGTTCACGGCGGAGGAGGTGTGGGAGCTGCTGGGCAACGAGCCATCCGTGGTGTTTGCGGGCTGGCCGTCGATCGACCCGGCACTTCTCGTCGAGGACACCGTGACATGTGTCGTGCAGGTGGCGGGCAAGTTGCGGGACAAGTTCGAGGTGTCTGTTGACGCGACCGAAGACCAGCTGCGCGAACAGGCGTTGGCGTCGGAAGCGGTGCAGCGTGCTCTGGACGGACGGCCCGTCCGCACCGTCATCGTGCGACCGCCGCGGCTGGTCAACGTCGTGCCCGGCTGAGCTGGTTCCACCGACACCGATTCCGCCGAGCCGTCCACAACGTGACGGGCGCGACGGTGACTGTCGTCCGTGCGCTCCTAACGTCGCGGCATGCGCACCGACGAGGACACCGAGGCCGCCGTACGACGGCGGTTGGCGCATCTCGTCGGAGCGCAGCCCACGGGCTGGACACCTGCTCAGCCGCCGGGCGCCGGCGGCGAGGGCGACTGGCGGGAGCGGTGGCGCGTCTCCGCGCAGCAGCCGGCGTTGCGCTGGCTCCTGCTGGCCGGGGCCGCAGTCATCCTGGTCACGGCCCTGCTGCTGTCTCGACATCACGCTGCGGCGGCGGTGCCGCCGCCAGCGAGGGCTGCGCCCATCCCGGTCGCCACACCCTCGACTGTGCAGATCGTCGTCGACGTCGGGGGACGGGTGCGCCATCCGGGGCTCGTCTCCCTGGCCAATGGGGCGCGCGTGGCGGACGCGATCGCGGCCGCCGGCGGGGCGCTCCGGCCGAGCGATCTCGCCACGCTCAACCTCGCCGCTCGTGTCACTGACGGCCAGCTGCTGCTGATCGGCGTGCCCGGCGCTGCGATCGGCGCAGCCGGGGCGTCAGGTGCAGGTGCAGGGCCGGTCGACCTCAACAGTGCGACCGTCGACCAGCTTGACGCGCTGCCCGGTGTCGGTCCCGTGCTCGCGCAGCGCATCATCGACTGGCGGCAGCAACACGGCGGGTTCCGAAGCGTCGACGACCTGCAGCAGGTGCCCGGCATCGGTGCCCGCAAGTTCGCCGACCTGAAGTCGCTGGTCGTCGCGTGAGAGGTCCGGTCGACCTGCGACTCGCAGTGCCCGCATGCGCCGCCTGGGGGAGTGCAGCACTGGCCTGCGGCATGAGCGTCGCGGACGCTCGGTGGCTTGCCATCGCAGCGGCGGCGTTGCTGGGTGTCGGACTGGTCGCGCGCCGTGGCGTGGTCGCGGCTTTGGCTGTGGGCGCACTGCTCGGCTGTGCGTCGGCGATGTTGCATGTCGCGTTGGCCCGCTCCGGGCCGGTGGCGTCGGCTGCTGCCCGGCACGAGCGCGGCGTCGCGACATTGACGTTGGTCCGCGACCCACAGCGCGGCCTGTCCGCACACGGTCCGCCGTACGTTCTGGTCGACGCGACTGTGACGCGCTGGAACGACGCGCCCGCCCACGCGGCTGTCCTCCTCATCGCGCACGGGGCGGGCTGGACCGACCTGCTGCCCGGCCAGCGG
>DASSEQ010000393.1:0-3038 GCA_035695245.1 Mycobacteriales bacterium
GGTGTGGCGCGCCTGCGCTGCCTCGCCTGCGGTGATGCCCGGCCGGTGCTCGACTCAGCCGAGCGCTGGACCTTTCCGGCCGCCTGGTCCTGCGTGACGTGCGCGCAGTCGATCGCCGAGGTCGCCTTCGGCCTGCACCTGGAAGACGACGACTCGGTCACCTGGGTGGCGGTCGGCGTGCGCTGCGTCAACTGCGGCGAGCTGGGCGGCGTCACCGACTTGGTGGTCGGCGCCATGCCGCTCGCCGACGCGCTCGCCGCGCTCTGAGGCGAGCACCGCTCTGACGCGAGCGACGCTCAGAGGCGAACGGTCACGCGCACCCAGGACCCGCGGCCACAGGCAGGGCAGCGGAGCCAGGAGCCGTAGTGACGGCGCAGCAACCCGAGGTTGGTCTCCTTGTCGCCGCGGCGGACCACGATCGACAAATGAAACGCAGGGAACGCTGCCCGCAGGGCAGCGGCCGGCGTTAACACCGTGTGCGCACCGCACCGCGCGCAGTCGATGGCGATCCCGGAGCCGCTGACCGGACGATCGGCCTCGGTCGAGGAGAAGAGCGCACGCTTTCCCTCGGCGTCATGCGTCAGCGGCACGACCGTCTCAGCACCGCCAGCGCGCGGGCGCACCCGGTCAAATCGCGACGGCCGGGTCATGACGGCACCACCTCTGTGTCGTCGAGCCGGATGTCGGTGACAACCGTCGGGTCGACGTCGAGCGCGACCGGTTCCGGTTCGCCGGCGAGCTTGCGGGCCAGGGCACGGTAGGCCTGCGCACCCGGGGTGCGACCCGCGGTCCGCAGGATCGAGCGTCCGGATGCGGGCGCTTCGGCGAAACGCACCGACTTGGCGACCGGCGGCTCCAGCACGTCCAAGCCATAGCGCGTCGACACATCGGCCAGGACGTCGCGGGCGTGCGTCGTACGGCTGTCGAACAGCGTCGGCAGCACTCCGAGCACCGTGAGCCCGCGGTTGGTCAGCCGCTGCACGTCGTGCACCGTGTCGAGCAGCTGTCCGACGCCGCGGTGCGACAGCGTCTCGCACTGCAGCGGCACGAGCACTTCGTCGGCGGCGGTCAGCGCGTTGATGGTCAGCACGCCGAGCGACGGCGCGCAGTCCAGCAGGATCAAGTCGTACGACGGACGCACCTCTTCCAACGCCGCGCGAAGTGTGTACTCGCGACCGGTCCTCGTGAGGAGCATCGCCTCGCACCCGGCCAGCTCGATCGTCGCCGGAAGCAGGTCGACACCTTCGCCCGTCTCGTGGACCGCCATCCCGATCGAGACGCGCCCCAGGAGAACGTCGTGCACGGAAAGCTCGACCGTCTCCGGGTCGAGTCCGAGCGAGAAGGTCAGACAGGCCTGCGGGTCGAGATCGACCACGAGCACCTTGCGCCCGAACTCGACGAACGCTGCTGCCAGCGACGCGACGGTCGTCGTCTTGGCGACGCCGCCCTTCTGGTTCGCGACAGCAATCGTGCGGCAGTCCGTCACAGGTCGTCCCGAGGAAGTCGGCAGCAGTCTGACGAGGAACGGACGTTCCGGCAACAAGGCACTCGTCGGCGGTGACGGGATCGTCCGAGCCGCCAGTCTAGCCGTTGCAGTGGCCGTTTCGACCGGTCAGAACCGGTTCAGACGGCCACGATCATGTGGCTTCGCCGAGCGGCTCCAGCTCTTCGGCCAGGCCGGCCCAGGAGGCGTGCGGCGCGCAGGCCGCGCGGCCCTCCGGGCAGTGCGCGGCAAAGTCGCACCAGCCACACATCGGGCCCGGCCGGGGCGGAAAGGCCTCGGCGGCGACGATCTCGTCGGCGAGGGCATGCGCCCGCTCCTGATGACGGTCGAGAGCCGCCTCGGGGTGCTCCCAGGCGAGCACCTCACCGGTCGGCAGGTGGTGCAGCTCGACCCGGACGCAACGGGCGCGCAGGGTGCGACCGGCGGCGAGGGCGTAGAGAGCCAGCGCCATCGACCCCCTGGCGTCGTCGGTGGTGAGCACGTGCCGACCGGTCTTGTAGTCGACGACGACGAGCTCGTCGCCGCGCCGGTCGAGCCGGTCGATGCGCCCGGAGAACGCGAGCCGGTCCGTGCGCATGCCGACCGTCCGCTCCACCCCGAGCGGCTCGTCATGCGGGTCGAGGGTGCCGACGTAGCGCTCCACCATCGCGGCGGCCCGGTCGCACCACAGCTGCGACTGCTCGGAGTCGCGGAAGCCGAGGGGGATCCAACCGCTGCGGACCAGCGCCCCGGCCGCTTCGGGGGTCCGGCGGGCGAGTGGCAGGCCCCACCATGCGGCGAGCGCGCTGTGCACCGCAGCGCCGAGGCTGTTGTGCGCCCAGGGGGCGCCCTTCGCCGGCGCCGGCCGGTCGACGTAGGTGAAGCGGTAGCGGCGGGGACAGTCCTGCCAGGTCGCCAGGCGCGACGGCGTGCACGTGAACAACCGCTGCGGCATGCCGGCAAGATCGAGTTGGCCGGTGTGAGTAACCGTCACGCCGGACAGTCTGGGTGCGGCGTACGACGAAATCGGGGTGCCGCGCCAGCGTTGTGCACAAACCGGGCCGATGTGGCCTCAGGCGGCGCCCGGCACCTCGCCCAAGCGCGGCGACAACGAGCCGAACGCGAGCTCGGCCTCGACGTAGCCGTCGCGCAGGTCGATCAGGCTGAGCGAGTCGTAGAGGAGCACGCCGGCCGCGGCGGGCCATACCAGCGCCCACAACCAGAGGCCCTTGGCCTCGCCGACGAAAGCGGCGCAGTCCTCCGTGGTGGGCAGCGACCAGAGCGCGGTGGGGTGACCTGCGGCGTCCACTTTCGCGTCCGGCGGCCCTTCTCCGAAGCCCGCGCCAGGGTCCGGCCCGGCCAGGCCGGCATGCCGCGCGCCGAGGCCGACACCCGGCTCCTCCGACACGAGCAACAGCTCCGCGCCGCCACCGAGCGGCGCCGGGCCGGTCAGGCCGGTCACGAGCGCACGAGCGCCCTGCCGCTCGTCGCCCGCGCAGGCGAAGCCACTGATGATCCAGCCCGTAGGAGCGGGATGCGGCAGCCAGATCGGCAC
>DASSEQ010000394.1:0-5852 GCA_035695245.1 Mycobacteriales bacterium
GGGATGAACTCGCGGATGCGGTCCACGGCGCCGGGAGGAAGGTCCTGCGCGACGCCACCCGGGCGGATGTAGGCGTGGTTCATGCGCAGGCCGGTGATCATCTCGAGGATCTTCAGGATCTCTTCGCGCTCACGGAGACCGAACAGCATCATCGTGATCGCGCCGATCTCCATGCCACCGGTTGCGAGCCACACGAGATGCGAGGCGATGCGCTGCAACTCACACACAAGAACGCGTACGACGCGCACGCGTTCCGGGATCTGGTCCTCGACACCGAGCAACCGCTCGACGCCGAGGCAATAGGTGAGCTCGTTGTAAAGCGGGGACAGGTAGTCGCAGCGGGTGATGAACGTGACCGCCTGCACCCAGTTGCGGTATTCCATGTTCTTCTCGATGCCGGTGTGCAGGTAGCCGATCACGAGGCGCGAGCGCGCCACCGACTCGCCTTCGAGCTCGAGCACCAGCCGAAGGACGCCATGGGTCGATGGGTGCTGGGGGCCCATGTTGACGACGATGCGCTCTCGCTCCATCGGGTCGACAGCACTCACGAGCTCGTCCCAGTCGCCGCCACCGACGGTGAAGACGCGACCGGTCTCGTCGGTCGTCGTGCTGCCATAGGGATCCGTCGGCGAGTAGGTCGACGTGTAGGTGGTGTCACTCACGCGTAGGACCTCCTCTCGTCCGGCGGCGGGATCTGGGCACCCTTGTACTCGACCGGCACGCCGCCCAACGGGTAGTCCTTGCGCTGCGGGTGACCAGGCCAGTCGTCCGGCATCTGGATCCGGGTGAGGCCCGGATGACCGTCGAAGACGATGCCGAAGAAGTCCCAGGTCTCGCGCTCGTGCCAGTTGGCACCGGGGAAGACCGACGTGGCGCTCGGCACATGCGGGTCTTCGGCGGTGACCGCGACCTCGAGACGCAACCGCCGGCGGTACGTCATGGACAGCAGGTGGTAGACCGCGTGCAGGCGACGGCCGGTCGGGTCATTCGGATAGTCGACTCCGGACACGCTGCTCAGGTGCTCGAACCGCAACCGCTGGTCGTCCCGCAATGTCTGCAGCATCGAGGCGAGGGCTTCGCGTCGTACGAAGAGCGTGAGCTCACCGCGGTGGACGACGACACGCTCGATCGCGTCGGCGAACTGCGGGAACGCCTTCTCCAGCGCGTCCGTCGCCTCGTCGAACCAGCCGCCGTAAGGCTTGGGCGAGGAGACGAGTTGCTGCTCGCGCACGGCAAGGCCGCCGAAGCCGGAAGTGTCGCCGAAGCCGGAGGCTCCGAACATGTCCCGCGTCTCGCGGTCGGTCATAGCCGGTCACCCGGCAGTGGTGCCGACAGGGTGAGCGGCACGTCGACCGGAAGCCCCTTGGAGATGCGCGTGTCGCGCACGATCGGCTTCTCGTACGGCGAGTCCTCGATCGTGGTCCACTCGGGCTTGCCACTGATCGGAGACGCCTTGATCTTGTCGTGCAGCTTGAGGATCGCGTCGAGCAACATCTCCGGGCGCGGCGGGCAGCCGGGCAGGTACATGTCGACGGGCACTACATGGTCGACACCCTGGACGATCGCGTAGTTGTTGAACATGCCGCCGCTGCTCGCGCAGACACCCATCGCGAGCACCCACTTGGGCTCGGGCATCTGGTCGTAGATCTGGCGCAGGACCGGCGCCATCTTCTGCGAAACGCGGCCGGCCACGATCATCAGGTCCGCCTGGCGAGGCGTCGCCGAGAAACGCTCCATGCCGAACCGTGCAATGTCGAAGCGCGGGCTGCCGACCGCCATCATCTCGATCGCGCAGCAGGCCAAGCCGAACTGTGCCGGCCACACCGAGTTCTTGCGCGCGATGTTGAGCAGCTTGGCGACAGTGGTGAGCAGGATGCCGTCAGGAAGCTTTTCCTCAAGACCCATGAATCGTCAGTCCCACTCGAGTCCGCCACGTCGCCACACGTAGGCGTAGACGACGAAGACCGTCAGGATGAACAAGATCATCTCGATGAGGCCGAACATGCCCAGCTTGTCGAAGGCGACCGCCCATGGGTAGAGAAAGATGATCTCGATGTCGAAGACGATGAAGAGCATCGCCGTCAGGTAGTACTTCACTGGGAACTTGTGTCCGCGGAAGGCCTGCGGCGACGGCTCGATGCCGCACTCGTAGGCCTCGATCTTCGCCCGGTTGAAACGCTTCGGACCGACGACGGAACCGGCGATGACAGAGAAGATGGCAAAGCCGGCAGAGAGAACCAGAAGGACGAGGATGGGGACCACGTCGTCTTCCTCCTCTATCTGACCGGTGCCCACCCGGGGCGGGGTCGGCGGTCAAGTCTAGGTAGCGGGTCGGTGCCTTCTAAGCGGCGGGTGCGATTCGGTTGAGCGCGGTGACGATGCGATCGAAAGCGTCGCCGCCGCGCGGGTCGGCAAGGTTGGCGAGCAGCTTCAAGCAGAACTTCATCAGGGTCGGGTGGGGCAACCCGTGTCGCGTGCAGAGCTTCATCACGGACGGATGGCCGATCGCACGCACGAAAAGTCGGCCGACGGTGTAGTAACCGCCGTACTCCGCGTCGAGCGCACGCGGATAGCTGTGCAGCACTCGCTCGCGGCGTGGTCCTTCCGGCTCGGCCAGCGCCTGCGCGACGACCTCAGCAGCGAGCCGACCCGACTCCATCGCGTAAGCGATGCCCTCGCCGTTCATCGGGTTGACCATTCCGCCCGCGTCGCCGATCAGCAGCGCGCCGTCGGCGTAGTGCGGCTTGCGGTTGAAGCCCATGGGCAAGGCGGCGCCGCGGGTCTCGCCGACCGCGTTGTCCGGCACGAACCCCCACTCTTCCGGCAGGTTCGCCAGCCAGCGGTCGAGCAGTGCGCGGTAGTCGGTCTTGCCGAAAGCGTCGGACGTGTTGAGGATGCCGAGTCCCACGTTGCTGGTGCCGTCACCGACGCCGAAGATCCAGCCGTAGCCCGGCAGTAGGCGACCGACGCCGGGTTCGCCGTCCCAGAGCTCGAGCCACGACTCGAGCCAGTCGTCGTCATGACGGGGCGAGCGGAAGTACTTGCGATAAGCCACGCCCATCGGGCGGTCGTCGCGCTTTCGCCACCCGAGCCCGAGGGAGAAGCGTGAGGAGTTGCCGTCGGCGACGAGGACGACGGGCGCCCGATAGCTCGTGCCGTCCTTCGTCGTGACGCCGACGACGCGGTTCGTGTGCTCGTCCCGGATCGGAGCGGTCACTGTCGTCTCTTCGTGCAGCTTCGCGCCCGCCTTCTGGGCAGCCCTGGCGAGCACCTCGTCGAAGTCCTGGCGGGGACGCACCAGGCCGTACGACGGGAACGACTGCAGGTCCGGCCACGGGATCTCGATCCGCATGCCGCCGCCGAGGATGCGCAGCCCGTGGTTGCGGATCCAGCCCAGCTCCGGGGAAGTGTCGATGCCCATGGCGACGAGCTGCTTGACCGCCCGCGGGGTGAGGCCGTCGCCGCAGACCTTCTCCCGCGGGAAACGCGCCTTTTCCAGCGCGAGCACGTCAACTCCGGCCTGGGCGAGGTGGTAGGCAGCGGTCGATCCGCCGGGCCCGGCACCGACGACGATGACGTCCGCGTCGTACGTCTGTGCCGCACTCACTGGTGGCCCGCCCTCAAGGTCCATTGAGAGATTGTGAAAGAGTTCACAAGTCGCGGGGACGAGTTTAGCCCTGGCCGGCTGCAGGTTTCGAGGCGCTATGCACGGCGACGGCCCCGAAGAGCAGGTCTCGCCAGCCGACGCCTGTCCAGCCCGCGGCCCGAAGGGCATCCGCCAGCGCCTGCTGGTCGGGCCAGGCCCGGGCGGACTCGGCGAGATACGCGTACGACGACGGGTCGGAGGAGAACAGCCGCGCGATCCGTGGCATCACCCGATCCGTGTAAAAGCGATTCATCGCGCGGAGCGGGCGGGCAAGCGGCTGCGAGGTCTCCAGCACCACCAGCCGGCCACCGGGCTTCGTCACCCGAGCCAGCTCGCCGAGAGCGGTCGGGACGTCAGCGACGTTGCGCAAGCCGAACGAGATGGTCACTGCGTCGAACGCGCCGTCGTGAAACGGCAACCGAAGTGCGTCGCCGGCGACGAAGGTCAGCTGCGGATGCCGCTTGCGTCCCTCGGTCAACATTCCCGGCGAGAAGTCGCAGGCGACTGCGTGGGCGCCGGCTTCGTCGAAGGGCACCGACGAGGCACCGGTGCCGGCCGCGAGGTCGAGCACAGCCATCCCGGGGGCGAGCCGGAGCGTCTCGGCGACGACGCGTCGCCACCGCCGCTCCTGACCGAAGGTCATGACCGCGTTCATCCGGTCGTAGCGGTCGGCAACCGCATCGAACATCCGGGCTACGTCGGCCGGTCGCTTGTCCAGGGTCGCCCGCGCCGCCACGCCCCCATCGTGCCACCGGGCTCGCCGGGTCACTACTCGCGGAGGCCGCGGAGCTGGTCGACCAGCTGGGTGACCGTAGTGCCCTTCTCTATGTAGAGGTCCGCGCCGTACTTCAGCGCTTCGTCGGCGAGCTCTTGGTGCTCGTAGCCAGAAAAGATGACGATGCGCGCCTCCGGCAGCTGCTCGCGAATCGCCGGCAGCGCTTGCAATCCGTCCATCACCGGCATCGCCAGGTCGAGCAGCACGACGTCAGGGTGCAACCGCCCGGCAGCGCTGATCGCCTCCCGCCCGTCGGCGGCGGTGCCGACCACCTCGAAGTCGTCCTCGACCTCGAGCAAAACCGTCAGCAGCTCGCGAAGGTTCGCCGCGTCGTCGACGACGAGCACTCGGTCGCGCCGCGCCGTCACGCACGATCCCCCTTGGCTGCCGGGTGGAAGTCCGAGTGTGCCCGGTCGCATTGTGCCCGTCTCTAGCCCAGCGTCACCGGTCCGGATGGGTGACGCCGTCGTGACCCTCCATCATCGCGTCGACGTAGGCATCCTCTTCCGTCGTACGGCGCGCTGCGCGAGCTTTCCCACGAGCGACTGCATCCGTCATGACCTCGGCCATGGCGATCCGCTGGCGGGCCAGCAGGAAGTAGGACAGCACGCCCGACACGAGCAGGGCGACGACGAGCAGCCAGATCGACCGCAACCCGGCGAGATAGCCGAGCAGCACGCAGGCGACGAAAAGCGCGAGTCGGCCGAGGTTGTAGCCGACAACCGAACGCGCGGCGGAGCGTGGCACGACTGCCACGCTACGCCGCGCGCAAACGGTGTTCGGTCAGATGTCCTCGGCCCGGCGTCGACGCTGCAGCACTGCCAGCGATGCGATGACGAGCACGGCTGCGATCGCCGGCACGATCGGCGTCAGGCCGGTGTTGGCGAGACCGGGGCCACTCGGCGTCGGCGCCTTCGCCGTCGACGGGGTGCCGGTGGACGACGTGGCGCCCGGCGTGTGGTCGACCGACTCGGACAGGTCGGCGACCTTGAGCGACCCACCGAGCACGCTGACGAGTCCGTTGGCCACCGTCGCGCCCGGCAGGCTGGACGTGATGGTCGACAGTGCGGTCGGCAGCTTGATCGTCGGCAACGTCACGGTGAGGCCGGTGATCGACGCCGTCGCCTTGTGCGTCTTGCCCTGAGTGGCCGTCGACGTGTGCGGCGTGCCGATGCTGACCGACGGCGCAGTGAACGTGACGCCGGTGACGCTGTTGAGCACGCCGGCCAGGGTGCTGGTGACCGTGTTCAGTGTCGATGTGAGCGACGCGACAGATGCGGCGGTGCCGAGAATGTTGACGGTGCCCACACTGGCCGCGGCCGTCGGCTTGGCCGACGTGTCGGTCGCCACCGCCTTTGTCGTGACGCTGATGTTGCCGAGCGCCGCGAGCGGGTCGCCGTTTGTCGTCACCGCGTTCAAGACGGCGTTGAC
>DASSEQ010000395.1:0-5553 GCA_035695245.1 Mycobacteriales bacterium
TAGCATCTGCGAGCGTGACGACGCCCTCGACGCCTCGCCGGGTGCTCGTCGCCGAGGATGAGGCATTGATCCGTCTCGACCTCAAAGAGATGCTTCAGGAGGAGGGCTACGACGTCGTCGGCGAGGCCGGCGACGGCGAGCAAGCAGTGCGGCTTGCAGAAGAGCTGAGGCCGGATCTCGTCATCCTGGACGTGAAGATGCCTGTGCTGGACGGGATCTCCGCTGCTGAGCAGATCGTCGCGAAGCGGATCGCTCCCGTCGTCATGCTGACGGCCTTCTCCCAGCGCGACCTCGTCGAGCGAGCAGTCGAGGCTGGCGCTATGGCCTACCTCGTGAAGCCGTTCGCCAAGAGCGATCTCCTCCCGACCATCGAGGTGGCGGTGAGCCGGCACACGCAGCTGTCGGCGCTGGAGTCCGAGGTGGCCGACCTCACCGAGCGGTTGGAGACGCGCAAGATCGTCGACCGCGCCAAAGGCAAGCTGCAAGCCGAGCAGGGCATGACCGAGCCGGAGGCCTTCCGCTACATCCAGAAGGCGTCGATGGACCGTCGTACGTCGATGCGTGCCGTTGCCGAGGAGCTCATCGCGGGGGAATCACCTCAGCCGGGCTAGGCACCGCCCAGATCACGAACTGGCCAAGGTCCACCGCTTCTGTGCTGTAGCGCGCTAGGTTCTCCCTGGCCCAGCAGGAAATGACCCTTGGCCGGCACTGAGGCCGGCCGCAGGACAGGGAGGAATTGCGTGGACAGCAAGAACTTTGTCCGTGCCGCCGTCCCGATCGCCGTCGGCGCAGTAATCCTCGCCGGCTGCGGCGGGAGCAGTAGCGGCAACAAAGCCAACAGCAGCAGCGGTGGCAAGACATTCACGATCGCCTACCAGGGCCCGCTTTCGGGCGGCAACGCTCAGTTGGGCATCAACATGGTCGGTGGCGTGCAGCTTGCCATCAACCAGGCCAACGCGGGCACGACGTTCGGCAAGCTGCCGTTCAAGCTGGCGTTCCAGAAGGAAGACGACCAGGGCACGCCGACCGCGGCTCCGGCGGCAGTCGCGAAGGTGCTGCAGATCAGCAACCTGATCGCGGTGGTCGGACCGGCCTTCTCCGGTGCTACGCGCGCCTCGGAACCGACGTACTCCCAGGCGGGGGTTGCGACGGTCAGTCCGTCGGCGACGGCACCCGACCTCGCCACTTCCGGATGGAACAACTTCTTCCGCGTGGTTGCTGACGACAACTCGCAGGGCCCGGCTGACGCGCAGTACCTCGCCAAAGGCCTCAAGGTGAAGACGGTCTACGTCGTCGACGACGCCAGCGCTTACGCCGCGGGTCTTTCCAAGGCTTTCGTCGGAGCAGCACCTGGCGACGGCCTGACCGTGAAGAAGCACGACACGGCTCCCGGCACGACCCAGTGCCAGGCCGGCAGCGGCAACGTGCAGCAGTACGGCCCGGAGGCACAGAAGATCGTCTCGTCCGGTGCTGACGCCGTCTTCTACGCGGGCTACTACTGCGACTTCGCCCTGCTTTCCAAGTCGCTGCACACGGCCGGCTTCCACGGCAAGCTGATGTCGGACGACGGCAGCAAGGACCCCAACTACATCAAGCAGGCGGGCAAGACCGTCGCTGAGGGCACCTACGTCAGCTGCGCATGCCAGGACACCATCTCGAGCTCTGCGTTCACCTCGTTCGCATCGGGATACCAGACGCTCACCGGACAGGCGCCTGGCACCTACTCGGCTGAGGCCTACGACGCGGCTAACGCCATCATCTCCGTGATGAAGGCGAAGGGCGCGGGCGTGACCAAGGCCGACATCATCAGCGGCCTGCACGCCTCGGGCTTCTCCTATCAGGGCATCACCAAGAACGTGACGTTCCAGCAGAACGGCAACGTCGCCGGCAACGCGGTGTACATGTACGTCGTGAAGAGCGGCACCATCACGCAGCTCGGTGCGGTCGGCAAGCTCCTCGGCGGCTGAGGCACTAAGAGGACATTGCGTTCGGGGGTGTCGGAGGCAAAGCTCCGGCACCCCCGAACACGACCGAACGACTTAGCGCCGCTGGGGGTAGCCGTCCGATGTGTCTCACGCACAACTTCTGGAGCTTCCTCGTCATCGGCCTGTCCAACGGCTTTCTCTACGCCCTGATCGCACTCGGTTACACGCTCGTCTACGGCGTGTTGCAACTGATCAACTTTGCGCACAGCGAGGTGTTCATGTCGGGGGCCTTCGGCGGCCTCTTCGTCCTGAACAAGGTCATCGGCAACGGCACACCGCACGGCGTCGCCTCGGTCGGCTACGTGATCCTCGGCATTGCCGCCGGTGGCTTCGTCGGTGGCCTGGTCGCGTTTCTGCTGGAACGCGTCGCATACCGACCGTTGCGTCGACGAAACGCGCCGAAGCTGGCCTACTTGATCAGCGCGATCGGCGCGTCGTACTTCATGTTCAACCTGGCCGGCAAGGAGTTCGGCCGCAACTCTGTCGACATCGCCAACCCCTACACCAACGGCACGGTGTTCACCTTTCTGGGCGCCCACGTGCAGACTGACTACCTCGTCGTCGCGGGCGTGGCGATCGGCATGCTCGTCTTCCTCGACCGGCTGGTCGCGCGCACCCGGCTCGGTCAGGGCATCCGCGCAGTCGCGCAGGACGCGGACACGGCCAGCCTTCTCGGCGTCGACATCAACCGCGTCATCTCGCAGACATTCATCATCGGCGGGGTCCTCGGCGGCGCCGCCGGCTTCCTGTTCGGTCTGCAGTCGGGCGTCATCTACTCGATGGGCACGGTGCCTGGGATCAAGGCCTTCACCGCCGCGGTCCTCGGCGGCATCGGCAACATCCGCGGCGCCGTGATCGGCGGACTCGTGCTGGGAGTCGTCGAGAGCTTGTCGGTCAGCTGCATCAACGCGTCGTGGACCGACGTCATTGCGTTCGGGATCCTCGTCGTGGTGCTGCTGGTGCGACCCACGGGCATTCTCGGCGAGCGGCTGGGGCGGTCCGCATGACCACGCCTGCGGCCACTCGGGATCCGGGCAGCGCCTGGGCCCGCTACCGCGACAACAAAGACCTGCAACGCCTCGGCATCTGCCTGATCGTGGGTGGCGTCGTTGCGCTGATGACCGGGAAGTCGGGCACCGTTACGGCCCCGACCTCAGGTATCACCGGCACGTTCAAGTCATCCGCGGCCTACGTGTGGATCGGCATCTTCGTGGCGCTGTGGCTGGTGCTGACGATCCGCGACCGTTACCTGCAGTCGGTGCAAAGTGCCACCCGCGTCCTCGCCACCAACCGCGATCGTGTCCTCGCCGTCACACCGGTCAAGTGGGCCATCTACGCCGCGGGGCTCGCGATCGCGATCGCCTTGCCGCACCTCGTCAACAACTTCTGGCAAGAGGTGCTGGTCGGTCAGATCGCGCCGTACGTCCTGCTCGCCGTCGGTCTCAACGTCGTCGTTGGTTTCGCCGGTCTACTGGACCTCGGCTACATCGCGTTCTATGCCGTCGGCGCCTATTCCGCGGCCTACTGGACCGGCTCCTTGCCGGCGCACCCGCCGTTCACCGTCAACCCGTTCTGGGCGTTCCCGCTCGCTATCGCCACGGCCATGCTCGCCGGTGTCATCCTGGGTGCTCCGACCCTGCGGCTCCGCGGCGACTACCTGGCCATCGTGACCCTCGGCTTCGGCGAGATCATCCAGATCGTCGCCAACAACCTCACCAGCGTGACCGGCGGCGCCCAGGGCATCACGAAGGCCGTCCCGTCGTTCTCCGTGCATGTCGGCGGCCTGCATTACGCCTGGCCACTGGAACTGTTGCCGGGCAATCACTTCCGCTGGTACTACCTCATCCTCGGGCTCATCGTGATCGTGTTGGTCGCGTTTCACCTGCTCGAGAACTCACGGGTCGGGCGTGCCTGGATGGCCATTCGCGAAGACGAGGTCGCGGCCGAGGCGGTCGGCATCAACCCGCTGAAATACAAAGTGCTTGCCTTCGCCATCGGCGCGAGCACATCCGGTGTCGCGGGGGTCTTCTTCGCGAGCAAGAACGGCACGTTCACGCCACCGGACTTCGCGTTTCAGGCCTCGATCCTCATCCTGGTGCTCGTCATCTTCGGTGGGATGGGCTCGCTGCCCGGCGCGGTCATCGGCGCTGCGGTCCTGCAGTGGCTGCCGCAGGCGTTGCGCAGTCACATCGAGCAGCAGGACCTCTACATCTACTACGGCGCCTTGCTCATCGTGATGATGATCTTCAGGCCACAAGGGCTCATCCCGTCGCGACGTCGAGCGCGCGAGATCCGCATGGCCGAGCACGGTGTGGGCAGCGCCGACGCCATGGCCGCGCCGGGGGCAGCACCGTGACGATCGAGGAGCGGGCAGTCGAGGTCGAGGACCCGATCCTCGTGGTCGACAACGTCACGCTCCGGTTCGGCGGTGTCACGAGCCTTGCGGACGTGTCGTTGCGCCAAGGGCGGGGCGAGATCCTGGCGGTGATCGGCCCGAACGGCGCCGGCAAGACGTCGCTGTTCAACAGCATCTCGGGCGTCTACCGGCCGCAAGAAGGTGCGATCACCTTCAACGATCCCGATGGCCGTGCGACCACCGTCATCGGTCGCTCGCCCAACCGGGTCACCCGCCTCGGTGTCGCGCGCACCTTCCAGAACATCAGGCTCTTCAACGCTCTCACCGCGGTCGAGAACGTGAAGATCGGCGTCGAGTCCCGGCAGCGCACCGGTCCGGTCGGTGCGATGCTCCGACTGCCCTACGCGCGGCGTGAAGACCGAGAGAGCGACGATCGGGCGTTCGAGCTGCTCTCCTTCGTCGGACTTCAGGCCCGGGCCAACGCGCTGGCCGCGTCGCTCGCCTACGGCGAGCAGCGACGGCTGGAGATCGCGCGTGCGCTTGCCACGAAGCCACAGCTGCTGCTGCTCGACGAGCCGGCAGCGGGCACCAACCCCGTCGAGAAACGGGACCTCGAGGCGTTGATCCGCCGCATCAACACCGAGATGAACGTGAGCGTGCTCCTCATCGAGCACGACATGCGTCTGGTCATGTCGATCGCGTCGCGTGTCGTCGTACTCAACTTCGGTCGGGTCATCGCGGCCGGCACTCCCGCAGAGGTCCAGCGCACGCCAGCCGTCGTCGAGGCCTACCTTGGCACCGCGGCCGCGGAGGAGGATGGCGATGCTGCTTCAGGTTGATGGCCTCCGGGTGGCCTACGGCGGCATCGAGGCGCTTCGTGGCGTCAGCTTCGACGTCGAGGACGGCGCCATCGTCACGCTGCTCGGTGCCAACGGCGCCGGCAAGACGACGACACTTCGCTCCATCTCCGGCCTGCTTCGTCCCCGCGGCGGCTCGATCTCCTTCGACGGTCAGCGCATCGACGGTCTACCGGCACACGAGATGGTGCGGTTCGGCATCAGTCACGTGCCAGAGGGCAGACGCATCTTTCCCCGGATGAGCGTTCGCGAGAACTTGCTCATGGGCGCTTATCACCGTCGCGATGACCTGTCTGCCGACCTCGACCGTGTCTACGAGCTGTTTCCCGTCTTGCGCGAGCGCAACAGCCAGGAC
>DASSEQ010000396.1:0-5478 GCA_035695245.1 Mycobacteriales bacterium
GTCCGCGCGCTGGTGGATCGTCGTCGCCTCCGAGGGTGTCGACCTCTGTGACAGTGACCCCGGCCACGCCGTGACGGTGTCGGTGGTGACGTCCCTCAAGACGCTCACGTCCCTCTGGCGCGGTGACATCACCTGGGCCGAAGCGCTGCGCAGCGACTTGGAGACCGAAGGAGCGCAGTGGGCGCGTCGGGCGCTCCCTCGCTGGCTCAGCCTGTCGGCATTCGCCGGCGTCCCCCGGCCCGCCCGTCGCTGACCAGCGGGGGGTTGGCTCAGGACCTCGCCACGGGGAACCGCCCCCAGCCGCTGGGCAACTCGACGGCGTACGCCAGCTTCGTCCCGTCGAGCCCGGCGGCGGTCAGGCGGTACTACCGTCGACGCCTCACGCCGTAGGAGAGAGGGGCGGCGGCATGGGCGATCCGATCCGGGTCATGCTCGAGCACGGCAAGAAGAAGCGTGTCGTCGCCTGTGCGTTCGACTGGCCGGGATGGGACCGCAGCGCCAAGAAGAGCGACGACGTGCTCGCGGTTCTCGAGGCCTACCGCCCGCGCTACGCCGAGGTCGCCGCACTCGCGGGGTTCGGTGCGGAGTTCGATGCGGCGGACGGCTTCGCCGTGGTCGAGCAGCTCGACGGGATCGGCATGACCGACTACTACGGGCTGTCTGGCCGCCCGGCGACGCCGGAGACCGGCCCGATGACCGCGGCTGAGGCCGAGCGCAAGATCGCGCTGCTCGAAGCCTGCTGGCGCACTTTCGACGAGACGGCCGCACGCGTGTCGCACGAGCTGCGCACGGGGCCGCGCGGCGGTGGTTGGGAGAAGGAACGCATCATCCGTCACGTCAACGGCGCAGAGATCGTCGAGTTCGCACCGAAGGTCGGCGTCAAAGTCCCGCTGGAGACCAGGGACGACCCGCATGCGCTGCGCGACTACCGAGCGACCTTCCTCGAGGCGATCCGGGAACACCACATCCGTGGCGAGCCGGCCCGGTCCTGGGCGCTGCAGTTCCTCATTCGACGTTGCGCGTGGCACATGCTCGACCATGCGTGGGAGCTGGCAGACCGCGACCTGACGGCAGCGGCCGACCAGTGAGGGCCGAAGTCGGACGCTTGATCCGTTGAACGTTTCGACCTGTCATCGATACCGTTCGGTGCGTGCGCGCGACCGGTGTCGACCACGTGGTGATCGTCTGTACCGACGTGGCCGCCACGCTGGACTGGTGGCAACGTGAGCTCGGTCTCGAGCCGGTGCGGGTGGCGGAGTGGCGCGCCGGATCCGCGCCCTTTCCCTCCCTGCGGCTCAACGACGGTTCGATCGTCGATTTCCTGCACGGCGAGCGCACCGGCGAGAACGTCGCGCACGTCGCCTTGACGGTCGACGTCGGCGCGGACGCGCTCGAGTCCCTGGTCGGCGAGCGTGGCTGGGTGGTGGCTGCACCGCTCAACCGAAAGCTGTACGGCGCCCGCGGCATCGGAGCGGGCGTCTACATCCGTGACCCGGAAGGCAACGTCATCGAGCTGCGCACCTACGCGGTTTGAGGCTGCCGCGACGGCCGCTTGCGGGTGCGCGCGTGGGTCGGCCAGCATGGCCCGGTGATCCCTAGAGAGCCTCTCTCCGTAGCGACGGCGCTGTTCCGTGCGATCGAGTCCGCGGACATCGATGCCGTCGCCGCGCTCTACCACGATGACGTCGAGGTCTGGCACAACACCGATGGCGTCGTACAGAACAAGCAGGAGAACCTGCGGGTGCTCGGCTGGGTGGTGCGCAATCTCGCCGACCTTCGCTACGAGGTCGTACGACGGGACGCACTGCCCGACGGATTCGTGCAGCAGCACGTGCTGCACGCCACCGCGCCGTCCGGACGATCGGTGGCCATCCCGGCCTGCCTGGTGGTGACCATTCGCGACGGGTTGATCAGCCGGCTCGACGAGTACCTCGACTCCGCGCAGATCGTCGCGCTCACGCAGCCAGCCGTGACGGGGTGAGCCGCTGACCTGCGCAGGTGGTGGGCGCGAACGAGCGGCAGGATGGGTCGCCGCGCGACGGCGCGATAATCCGCGTCAGTCTTGGGCTCTCGCCTTTACCAGCCGCGAGCTTCTTGGCGTCGTACGCCGCTCCGCGTTGGTCGTACCGCTTATGCTCAGGGCGATGACGTGCAGCGCGTGGTTGCGCTTTCGGTTGTCGGCCCGCGACAGCCGTTGCTTGTCGACACCGGCGGAGGACACGTCGCGGGGTGCGGTGCCGGTGTAGGTGGCGAAGTGGTTGCGGCTGGGGAAGCGGCGTACGTCCCCGACCTCGCCGAGGATCATCGCGGCCGCCGCGACCCCGACACCCTTGATCTCGGTGATGGTCGTGCCGGTCGCCTCGACCGCGGCGTGCAGTCGCTTGTCCAGGTCCTTGAGCTTGCGGTCGAGCGTGGCGACGTAGCCGATCAGGTCGGCGGCGAGCTGCCGGCGGGTGCGGCGGGCGACATCCCGAGGGCGGACCCTGGCCAACAGTGCCTTGGCCTTGGGCGCCGTCAGATTCCGTTCTGCACCAGCAGGAATGAGTTCCATCAGCAGCTGGTGCAGCTGGTTCACCGTCACGGTCCGGGACTGCACCTGGTCGCTGCGGCGATCGCCCATCAGCCGGATCGCGATCATCTCGTCATCGACCACGACCCGGCGCAGGTTCTTGGTGCGCAGCGCCACGACTGCCACCGTGCGCGCGTCGGTCGGGTCGTTCTTGCGACCGTGGCCGACGTCGAAGATCCGCGCTCGGGTCGAGAGTTTCGGCGGCACGTCGATGACGGTCTCGCCGTCGGCGACCAGGTGCTGCGCGAGCTGCACGCCGACACCGCCGGCACCTTCGATCGCCCAGGTCCGCTGCGGCCACCGCTTCGCCAGCCGGAGCATGTCGCGGTAGCCGGCGCTGTCGTTGACGACCTGCAGAGCTGCGAGCTGCTCCTCCTGCCCGTCGAGCACGGCCATCGCGTGCGAGCGCTTGGCTGGGTCGACGCCGATCATCACCGCTGTCACTGCCTGCCTCCGTCACCTCGATGGATGGCGAGGCCGGGCAGTCCTACCTCGAGCGAAGCAGATCCCTCTTGAACCACGACCCGCCGGGACAGCAGCCGGCGAGGACGCAAACCGTTCCCGAGCCACACAGGATCGTGGGCATGCACTTAGAGAGCGACTCGCCGGCCACCTGACCCGGATCCTTGGCCAGGCTCCGGGCTGCCGTCGAGTGAACAGGTAGGCACTTATGCCGACCTGTTTCGCGCCGCGCCATCGCGCAATGTCCGCGCTACGCAGCCAGTTGCGTTCAGTAACGGAGGCGGCGCATCGGCCGCGCATCGCCCGGTCCTCGCTCGCCGCGACTACCGGGGGCAGCGGCACTCCCGAGTATTTCTTGCGGAACGTACTTGTATCCGATACAAGCCTGTTCTAGGATGCGCCGTGCAGTCATTGATCTAGTGAGGGGGGACGTCCGATGATGGTCGAAGCTGAGGGGCCCGCTGACACACGCATCATGGGTGTAGTGCATGCGGCGCTGAGGCGCGATCTGGATCGCACCGGGCGCGAGCTCACCACCGCTCCGTATCCAGCAGCGAGGCAGCGGCGGGCGCTGGGTGGGCACGTGCTGTGGATGATGAGTTTTCTGCACGATCACCACACGAACGAGGACACTGGGTTGTGGCCGCTGGTTCGTGAACGCAACCCGGAGGCAGCCGCGCTGCTCGACCGCCTGGAGGCGGACCACCAGCGGATCGCGCCGCGTATCAAGGACCTGGAGGCAGCGGCGTCGTCCTACGCGGAATCCACCGACGACCGGGCCCGGCTGCGGCTGGTCGATGCGCTCGATGCGCTGACCGATGTGCTGGTCCCACATCTTGACCGTGAGGTGGAGGAGGCGATGCCGGTTGTGGCGCGGAGCATCACTGCCCGGGAGTGGGAGGAGTGGGATCAGCGCTACAACGTGAAGGGCAGATCAGCCCGGCAGCTCGGCCTGGTCGGGCACTTCCTCATCGACGGTGTCGCTGAGGAAAGTAGGCGGCTCGTCGTCAGCTTGGTTCCGCCGGTCCCGCGCTTCGTGCTGCTGCACGGCTTCGCGCATACCTACCGGCGCGCAGCGGCCGCGCGCTGGCGCACAGAAACCGCCGTGCGAACCTCGACCGTCGTGGCAGGACGCGGGTGAGCGAAGCCGGACTTCGGCGGAAGCGGTCGTACAACTCGACGCGACGCGCTGAGCAGGCGGCGCAGACCAGGTCTGCTGTCGTCAGCGCGGCGACGGAGTTGTTCGCTCGCTCGGGATGGGCCGCGACCGGGATGCGGGACATCGCGGCGGCTGCGGGCGTGGCCGTCGAGACCGTCTACAGCCACTTCGGGTCGAAGAGCGAACTGCTGGCGGCGGCCATCGACGCCGCCGTCGTCGGAGATCTCGCCGAGGTGCCGCTCGCCCAGCGGCCGGAGTTCGCCTCCCTCGCCGAGGGGACGCCGGCGCAGCGCGTTGCCGCGGGCGCCTTCCTGCAAACGCAGATCCTGCTGCGTTCCGCGGCGCTGAACCTTGCCTTCCGCCAAGCGGCTGGGGGCGACGCCGATCTCGAGCGGCGGCTAGCGGAGAGCGAGGAGCGGCGGCGCGAATCCGTCGAACAGGCGCTCGTGCTGATCGCCGGCCGGCCGGTGAGCGCGGAGGAGCGCGACGGCCTGTGGGCAGTGTTGTCTGTCGAGGTCTGGCAGCTGCTGACGGAGCGGTCTGGCTGGACACCGGAGGAGTACCAGGCGTGGGCCGGGAGCATCACGGCGCGGCTGCTCGGCCTCGACACCGGCGCGCCGTCACCTAGACGACGAACCACGAGGCAGGGGGGAAGCACATCATGACCAGTACGCGCAGGATTCCTCGATCCGGTGAGGTTGGCGTCACGGTCCCCGCACCGGCGGATGCGGTCTGGCGGGTGCTGTCCGACGTCACCCGCACCGGCGAGTGGAGCCACGAGTGCCACCAGGTGCGATGGCTCGGCGCCGCGACCGCCGCTCGTCCCGGGACCCGTTTCCGCGGGCGCAACCGGAGCGGCTGGATGCGGTGGAGCCGGGTCTGCGAAATCCTCGCCGTCGACCCACCACGCGAGCTCGTGTGGCGGACCCTCGCGACTCCCACGCTCCCGGACAGCACCGAATGGCGGATCCGCCTGGAACCCGACGCCAGCGGGACGCGCATCGTGCAGAGCTACCAGGTGACCAAGCTGCCCCGCTGGCTGGAGCTACTGCTCGCCATGGTGAACCCTTCGCACCGCGACCGGACACAGGCGTTGGCACAGGACCTGCAGCGACTCGGCGAGATCGCAGCCCCCAGCGCCAGTCGACATCGTTGAGCTCGTAGACGACCACGTGGCCCGGGCCAGCTGGGACAACCGCCGCAGCAAATGAGGGCTTCGGGACGTAGGCGGCGGTAACGCCGGTGACCCTGCGGGCACGTCAGACTTACCGATCGCTCACAACGGCAC
>DASSEQ010000397.1:0-14058 GCA_035695245.1 Mycobacteriales bacterium
ATCCTCGACCGCACCTACCAGCTCAACGTCGGCGGCAACATGGACTTCATGAACATGCTCGAGCGGGACCGGCTCGAGTCGAAGAAGGTCTCGAAGACCCAGGCCGTCACGTCCAACCTGGAGACCGGCCCGCTCGCCGGCAAGGTCTCCGACCGCAACGTGCACATCGGCCCGTCGGACTACGTCGCCTGGCTCGACGACCGCAAGTGGGCATACGTGCGCCTCGAGGGCCGCGCCTTCGGTGACGTCCCGCTCAACATGGAGTACAAGCTCGAGGTCTGGGACTCGCCCAACTCGGCGGGTGTCGTCATCGACGCACTTCGCTGCTGCAAGATCGCCAAGGACCGCGGTATCGGTGGTCCGATCATGCCGGCCGCGTCGTACTTCATGAAGAGCCCGCCAGTGCAGATGCGCGACGAGCTCGCCCGCCAGCAGCTGGAAAGCTTCATCGCGGGATAACTGTTCGTTCCCCGGCGCCCCGCCTCCGCGCGACCTACTGTCGTGATGTGAGGCGGGGCGCTGCCATACGCGAGCTGTTGCGACGGCCTTGGTTTCCGTCGCTGTACGCCACGCGCATCGTGGCCCAGGCAGCCGACGGCGTCTTCCAGGCCAGCCTCGCCAGTGCCGTCTTCTTCAACCCTGACCACCAAACGGATCCACGACAAGCGGCCGCGGGATTCGTCATCCTGCTGTTGCCGTACAGCCTTGTCGGCCCGTTTGCCGGAGTGTTCCTGGACCGATGGCAACGCCAGCGGGTCCTCGTGCGCGCCAATGCGGTGCGGGCCGTCCTGGTGTTGGCCACGGCAAGCCTGCTGGTGGCGACCGGCCCGCGGCAGGTGCCGTTCTATCTCGCTGCGCTGGCAACGCTGTCGGTCAACCGGTTCTATCTCGCCGCGCTGTCGGCATCGTTGCCGCGAGTCGTACGACGCGACCAGCTCGTGTTGGCCAACTCGGTGACGACGACCTCCGGGTCGCTCATCTCGGCCATCGGCGTCGGGGTCGGCCTCGGGCTACGCCATCTCGTCGGGGCCGGTGACGACGGCAGCGCCGCCGTGGCTGTCTCCGCAGCGGTCGTCTACCTGCTCGCAGCGGCTGTCGCACGCCGAATTCCGGTCGCGACGCTCGGACCAGAGCTCGCGGCAGCGAGCCGGTTGCGTGACGACCTTCGCCACGTGGCGCGCGGGCTCCTCGCGGGCGCCGTCCACGTGCACCACCGCCCCGGTGCCCGCCGTGCCCTGGCGGCGATCAGCGCCACCCGCTTCGTCTTCGGCTTGTCGACGATCGGTTCGCTGCTGCTCTACCGCAACTACTTCACCGATCACGGGTGGTTGCGGACCGGCGTTGTCGGTCTCGGCCAGGCGGTCGCGGCAGCGACCATCGGCTACGTGATCGCGGCAGTCGTGACACCGGTGGTCACCCGCCGACTCGGCAAGACGGCCTGGATCACCGCGTGTTACGCCGGGGCCGGCATCGTTCAGCTGACGTGCGGCTTGCCGTTCCGGATGGCGCCGCTCCTCGTCGGCGCGGCGTGGATCGGGTTCGCCTCAGCCGGGCCAAAGATCTGCGTCGACACGATCGTGCAGGAACAGATCGACGACGCCTTTCGCGGTCGGGTCTTCTCCTTCTACGACACGCTTTTCAACGTGACGTTCGTCGCCGCGGCCGTGGTCGGTGCCTTTACGCTCCCCCGCACGGGCCACTCACCGGCCGTGGTCGTTGCCATGGCCGTGGGCTACGTCGCGACCGCACTGATCTACGCGCTGGCCGAGCAACGCGCGGTTCGCGTCAGTGGGGCAGTGTCGGTAGCGGCACAGGCGTGAGCACGTCGCCCGGCAGCGAGACCGACGGCACCGGCAGGGGCACCGCTCCCCCGCCGCCCAGCAGCGATGACGACAGTGCAGTCGGCGTCGGCAACGGGGTCGGCACGAGCGACAGCACCTTGTCGATGGTCGACGGAATCAAGCCCGGGGAGCTCGACGGTGACGGTGACGGCTGCGACGACGGCGACGAACCCGGAGGCTGTGAGTCGGAGCCACCGCCGGTGGCTGGTGCTGGCTGATCGGGGGGCTGCAACGACGCGCTGACGAAGGACAGCGCCGCCGGCACGGTCCCGACTTGACCGGTCGCCGCGCCGTTCTCGAACGCCTGAAGGGCGGCGAGGACGGCCGCCGACGAGGTGCCGAGCAGGTCGGCGATGACTCCCCAGGAACCGCCGGCTTGGCGGAGCGCTACGGCCGACCGGTAGCGACCGATCGCATCCCCGCCTTTGACCGCGGCGGCGATGACCACGGGCAGGACCTGCTCGCTGCGCTGAACGCCGGCGGGCAGTGGATCGAGGCCTTGGTGCCAGGCCGCGGTGACGACGTGAAGAGTCTGGGCGCCGGTGGAGTCGATGCCATGTGCCAGCGCATCCAGCGCGAGGTCGTCGCGGACCAACGCCGGCACGGCGTGGGCCTCGCCGTCGTCGTCGGTCAGCCGAAGTGGCGAGCCGCTGGTGCTGTCCGGGAGGGCGTCGCCACCGAGGACGACCTGCGACAGCCGGGACATCTGCAGCTGCCGTCCGGTGTCGTTGTCGACCGACGGCCGGCCGGCGAGCGCTCCGAGGCGGATCGTCGCGCCTCGCTCGGCCCGGCTGGCGGTGCCGGCCGCAGCATTCAGCGTGAACGCCGCGACCTGCAGGGTCAGGCCGGGACCGTGCTGGGCGTCGACGACGACCGCGCCGTGGCGAAGCACCTGGGCGGCACCGTTCACGACTTGCAACGACGCCTCGGAACCGGCGTAGACCACCCGCCCGCGCGTGTGCAGCTCGACCCGGCCCAGCGGCCCGGTCCGCACGAGGTCACCGCGCCGCAGCCGGAGGCCGTCGACCCCGGCGACCTGGGAACCATCCACATGCACGACCTGGGCGTCGACGGCGCCGGCGATTGTGGTCGTCGCCGAGGCGAGTGACCCGCCGCATCCGGAAAGCAGCGGAGCGATCGCCACCAGTGCGACAGCACTCACCAGCGATCCGGAGATGGGGCTTCTGGCGAGATGTGCGATTTGCCCCATGTGTCGATGATCGAGCACCGGACGCCGTTGCCTCCATGGCCCGATGTGACTATTCGCGACCTAGTCCTTCGCTGTCGGGTCCTTCGCTGTCGGGTCCTTCGCTGTCGGGTCCTTCACTCTCGGCCCACCGCCGCAGCTCGGCGATCGCCTCCTCCCGGCTCATCGGCCCTTGCTCGATCCGTTGCTCCAGGAGGTGCTTCCAGGCGCGCCCGACCACCGGACCGGGCCCGACCCCGAGCTCGGCCATGATCTCGTTTCCGTCGAGGGCGGGACGGAGCTTGTCCAGCTCCTCTTCCTGCGCCAGCGTTTCGATGCGCTGCTCCAGCGCGTCATATGCGGTCGCGAGCGCCCTGGCCTTGGCCGCGTTGCGCGTGGTGCAGTCGGACCGGGTCAGCTTGTGCAGCCGGGACAACAGTGGTCCGGCATCCCGGACGTAGCGCCGCACCGCCGCGTCGGTCCACTCGTCCTCGGCGTAGCCGTGAAAGCGCAGGTGGAGCTTGACCAGCTCGGTGACGTCGTCGACGACGTCCTTGGCGAAGCGCAGCGCGGACAGCCTGGCCCGGGCCAGCTTCGCTCCGACCACCTCGTGGTGGTGGAACGACACCTTGCCGTCCTTGACCTTCTTCGTGTCCGGCTTGCCGATGTCATGCAGCAGCGCTGCCAGCCGCAGCACGAGGTCCGGACCGGCGTCCTCCAGCGCGATGGCCTGCTCGAGCACGGTCAGGGTGTGGGCGTAGACGTCCTTGTGCCGGCCGTGCTCGTCGACCGTCTCGGCGAGGCGGGCCACCTCCGGTAGGCAGTGATCGCCGAGGCCAGTGTGCACGAGCACTTCCAGGCCGGCGCGCGGCTTCGGCGCGAGAATCAGCTTGGTCAGCTCGTCCCGGACGCGCTCCGCGCTGACGATCTCGAGCCGGTCGCGCATCGCGGTGATGGCGTCCAGCGCAGCCGCGTCCACGGCAAAGCCGAGCTGGGCGGCGAACCTCGCGGCCCGCAACATCCGCAACGGGTCGTCGTCGAAGGAGCGCTCCGGAGTGATCGGCGTGCGCAGCACGCGCCGGCCGAGGTCGGTCAGTCCGTCGTACGGATCCACCACCGGCCGAGCGGCGTCGAGTGGCAGCTGGATCGCCATGGCGTTGACGCTGAAATCTCGGCGGCCCAAATCGCCTTCGATGCTGGTGCCGTAGTCGACCTCGGGCTTGCGGCTGTGCCGGTCGTAGGTGTCGCTCCGGTAGGTCGTGATCTCCAGCCGGTGAGCTTCGTCGCCGTCGCCCACCTGCACGCCGACGGTGCCGAACGCGATGCCCGTCGTCCAGGTCGGTCCGAGCCCGCGGACGATGTCGAGCACCTGCTCCGGCCGCGCCCCGGTGGCGAAGTCGAGGTCCGCACCGAGGCGACCCAGCAGCGCATCGCGCACCGAGCCACCGACGAGGTACAAGTCGTGACCCGAGGCGACGAAGCGCTCGGCCACATCGCGAGTGACCGGATCGACCCGGAGCAGTTCGCGCACCGCGCGCCGGGCGGCAGTCGCGGTGGGGTCGCTCACGGGCACGACCGGACAGCCTAATAGGGCAGGAGCCACGAAGATGCCACCCCAAAGGGGGCTAGCCGTGGCGGTCCGACCGACTTAATGTTCGGCCTACGTCTTCCCCGGCGAAAGGCCAGCGCATGCTGGACGCGCTCGACGTCCACCGGTCTCTGTTGGCGCGCGAGGTGCCGCACGAAGTGGTGCGGCTCCCCCGGCTCGCGCTGTCGGCCGACGAGATCCCGGAGATCATGGGACTGCCGGCGAGCCGGTGCGTGGCCGTGCGGATGTACGTCGCTGACGACCGGCACGTGGCCGTGATCGTGCGCGCGGGAGACCTGCCGCATCCCGGTGCCGTGCTCGCAGCGGCGGCCGCGCGGACACTTCGTTCGATGCGTCCCGACTTCGTCAATCAAGTCACCGACTTCGCCGCGCCCCTGGTCTGCCCGGTCTTGCTGCCGGACTCCGTCACCGTGCTCGCGGACAGCTGCGTGGGCCACGCCGACGTCGTCTACGCACCCACCGGGGACGGCGGCACGGTGCTCGGGATTCCGACCCGGTGGCTGCTCACCGCAAGCCGCGCGTCGGTCGCCGAACTCTGCGCGCCCGCCACTCCGACGTTGGATCTCACCGAGGACTTCAGCGACGCGACAGGAGTCGCCGAACGGCTGCGTCACTGGCGCTGATCGCCGACATCCCGACATTACGATCGGGGAATGCCCCCCGCTTCCCGTCGGCGACTGCGTCGCGTCGAGGAGACCTCCGCCGGGGGGCTTGTAGTGGACAGCTCCGACGCGGGCGCAGCAAAAGCCGCGGTGATCGGCCGCATCGATCGACGCGGCCGGTTGCTGTGGTCGTTGCCGAAAGGTCACGTGGAGCCGGGCGAGTCGACCGAAGCGGCCGCGGTGCGGGAGGTGGCCGAGGAAACCGGCATCACCGGGCGCGTGCTCGCCACTTTGGGCACGATCGATTTCTGGTTCGTTGCGGACGGGCGCCGCATCCACAAGACGGTGCACCACTTCCTGCTCATGGCGACACACGGCGAGCTGTCGGCCGACGACATCGAGGTCGAGCAGGTCGAGTGGGTGCCATTGCGTGACCTGCCGGACCGGCTCGCCTACGCCGACGAGCGACGGCTCATCGAACAAGTGCCGGCGCTGCTCGCCGACACCGCGTGATGAAGAAGGCACCGATGGTGGCAGCGCTTCTGGCGCTCGCCGCCGCAACGCCCTTTCCTGCCTTCGGCGAGACTCCCTCGCCACAGCAGCCACCTCTTCCGGTCACCGTGCAGCTGACGGACCTCGAACCGATCGCGCCGCAGCCCGGCGACGTGCTGCACCTCACCGGCATCTTGCACAACATCTCGACCACGCCCATCTCCGACCTGGCGGTGGACCTCCTTTACAACCCCAACCACATCGGGTCGCGCAGCCAGTTCGACGACTACGCCGAGCCCCGGTCCGAAGACTGCACCCCGGCATGTCCGCTTCCGCTGCCGCCTGACAAGGCGTCGTCGGCAATCCCCGCACTGGCCGCACCATCGTTGGCACCGGGGGCAGGCGAGTCCTTCTCCATCTCGGTGCCGGTCAACACCCTCTCGCTCGACCGGCCCTGGGAAGTGTTCGAGCTTGGGGTGCAGGTCAGCGGCAGCACCCCCAACGGATTCGGTGCGGTGGGAGGCCTGCGCACGTTCCTGCCGTGGGCGCCACGCAACCAACCTTCCGGCAGCGTCGGATCACCCACGCAGGTTGCATGGGTTTGGCCACTCGTCGATTCACCGCATCGCACTGTCGGCCCGACCTTCACCGACGACACCCTCGCCCGGTCACTGGGCTCGGGAGGGCGGTTGGACAACTTGCTGCAAGCCGGCGCGGCAGCGCAGGCCCAGACCACGCCACCGGCACCCCCCGCGCCGAAGAAGAAGGGGAAACACCCGAAGCCGGTGCCGCCACCGCCACCGGTCCTCAGCGTGCCGGTGACGTGGGCGGTCGATCCGATGCTCGTCGAAGACGCCGCGATGATGGCATCGGGTTACAAGGCCGCCGGCAGCCACGGCCCAGTCGCCGGCACCGGCACGGCAGCCGCCAAGAAGTGGTTGAACGACCTGCGCGCCGCCGCGGTGAAGTCCGACGTGCTGGCCTTGCCTTACGCCGACCCCGACCTGGTGGCCGCTGACCGCGAGGCTGCCGACGACAAGGCGCTGGCCACCGAGATCCAGGTCGCGATCAACTCGGGGCAGAAGCTGATTGCCAGCGACCTGGGCACGACCCCTCTCACCGATTCGTGGCCGCCGGACGGCTTTCTGGACCAAGGCACCCTCAACACGTTGTTCGCCGCCGGCGTGACGACAGTGGTTCTCGACGACCGCGCCCTCGAGCCGCTGGTCGCTCCGAACCTCACGCCCAGCGCGAACACGACGATCAACGCGCGCGACGGGACGTTCGACGCACTGTTGACCGACCACATCCTCGACGCGGTGGTGGACGCGGGAGCGGCCGACCCTGCATTGCAACGGCTCGCAGTGCAGCGCTTCCTCGCCGAGACGCTGATGATCCAGGCCGAGCAACCGTTCCTCCAGCGGACCATCGTGGTCGCGCCGGACCGCCGGTGGGCACCGTCAGCGACGTACGCAGCGGCACTTGCGGGCGACACCGGCAAGGTGCCGTGGATCACGCCGGTCGGACTGTCCGCGGCGAGCACCACACCCGAAGTGCCGAAGCTGGTTCGCTCGGCGCTGCACTACCCGTCGCAGGCCCGTCGTGCCGAACTCTCCGGGGACTACCTGTCCGGCGTCGCCGACGTGAAGCAAGACGCCGACGAGTTCGCGGCCATCCTGACCCCCGGCGACCCGTCCGCACGCGCCTTCGACGACGGGATACTCCGCACGCTGTCCTCGGCGTGGCGATCCGACCCGGGCACGGCGTATGAGTTCCGGCAGCATGTCAACGACGCGTTGGCGGCGACGATGAAGAAAGTGCACATCGCGTCCGCTCCGGACAGCTTCGTCACGTTGACCAGCCACAGCGGCACCGTGCCGGTAACCGTCGCCAATGATTTGGACACACCCGTGCACATCGGCGTGGAGATCAGCAGTCAGCACCTGCAGGTCTCCGGCGGCGGCCGAGTGACCGAGATCATCCCGGCGCACCGGCAAATTGCCGTCGACGTGCGAGCGACGGCGCGGACATCGGGCGTCTTCCCACTGCAAGTGGAACTGCTGACACCTGACTTCGACAAGGTCTACGACAGCACCCACCTGTTCGTGCGTTCGACTGCGTACGGAGCAGTCGCCATCCTGATCACCGCGCTTGCGACCGGGGTGCTGCTGCTCGCGGTCGTCATTCGACTCGTCCGACGTGCTCTGGCTGGGCGCCGTTCGACGACGGCGGCCGCGTGAGCGAACAAGGGCATCTCGTCCGCTCCGGCGTGGCGATGGCCACCGGCACGCTCGCGTCCCGACTCACCGGCTTCCTGCGCACTGTCGTCATCGCTGCCGCGCTCGGCCATCTCGGCGACGCCTACAACGTCGCGAACACGATCCCCAACATTCTCTACGACTTGTTGCTTGGCGGGCTGCTGTCGAGCATCGTCATCCCGTTGCTCGTGCAGGCGTCGTCCTCAGAGGAGGACCGCGGCGTCGCCTATGCGCAACGACTTCTCACGATGGTCACGACCGTCCTCGCGGTCATCGCTGTCATCGGCGTGCTGCTGGCGCCGGAAGTCGTCGACCTCTACGGCGGAAAGCTGTCGCCGGCCGACCGCGAGCTCGCGACGACATTCGCGCGCTACTTCCTCCCGCAGGTCTTGTTCTACGGCCTCGGCGCGGTCCTCGCGGCGATCCTCAACACTCGCGGCAGCTTCGCGGCTCCGATGTGGGCGCCAGTGCTCAACAACCTCGTCGTGATCGGCAGCGGCGCACTGTTTCTGGCCATCACGAGCCACGCGCCACGTGCTTCCTCGCTGAGCAACGGGCAGACCTTGGTGCTCGCCCTCGGCACGACCGCCGGCATCGTCCTGCAGACGATCGCGCTCGCCCCGGCGCTACGCGCCGTGCGGTTCCCGTTGAAGCTGCGTTGGGATTGGCGCCGCGCCGGGTTTCGCTCCGCCGGACCGTTCGCTGCCTGGATGCTCAGCTACGTCGTCACCAACCAGCTGGGCTACCTCGTCATCGTCAACCTCGCCACCGCGAGCGGAAAGGCGAGACACAGCAGCGGTTTCGGCTACTCGGCCTACACCTATGCCTACGTTCTCTTTTCGCTTCCCTACGCGGTGATCGCCGTCTCGGTCATCACCGCGCTCTTCCCGCGGATGAGCCGTAGCGCGGTCGAGGACCGGCGCGGCGAGCTTGCCAACACTCTTGCCGGTGGTCTGACGATGTCGGCGACGCTGTTGGTGCCGATGACCGCTGCACTCGTCGCGCTCGGCCCGCTGATCGGGGCCGTCGTCTTTGCGCACGGCAACCTCGGCCTGTCCGATGCACGGCTGACCGGGGCCACGCTCGCCGCCTTCGGCATCGGGCTCGTTCCGTTCTCCGCCTTCCAGGTGCAGCTGCGCGGTTGGCTCGCGCTGCGCGACGCCCGCACACCTGCTCTGGTCAACCTCGCCATCACCACCCTCAACGTCCTCGCCGACGTCTTTCTCTACCTGCTGCTGCCGGCGCGGGAAAAGGTCGTCGGCCTTGCCCTCGGCTTCGTCCTCTCCTACGTCGTGGGGTCGCTGTGGTTCGCCCGTCTGCTGCGAAAGCGCCTCGGGCCGGCGAATGAACATCGCGTCGGGCGAACCCTGGTGCGCCTCTCGGTCGCGTCCACGATCGCTGTGGTCCCGGCGTACGCCGCCGCGCGCGCGCTCACCGCGGGGCTCGGGTTGGATCCGGAGTCCTCGTTGGTGGCGCTCGTCGTTGCTGTCTTGATCGGTTCGGCGATCTTCATGAGCCTCGCCCGGCGCATGAGCATCCGGGAGCTCGACGACCTTCTGACGATGGTTCGCGGCCGACTGGGTGGACGCACTGCCCCGTGAGGCCTACCAGCTAAGGGGCCATGCGGCTCAAGGAGCGCAGTCTCGACGCCGACAAACGTGTGCGAAGGAGGGTGTCGAGACGTGTCCGCTTTGCGCCGTGACTGCGGCAGTGTGGTTGTCGGCTGGCTGGTCCGGGTCGTCGCCGCCCTGCTGTTCATCGCCGTCGTCGCCTTCGACGGCATCTCCGTGGGTGCCGCGCACGTGAGCGGGGCCGACGACGCGAACAACGCTGCGCTGGCTGCCGCCGGCACGTGGCGGGACACCCACAACATCCAGCAGGCGCTGCTTGCCGCGCAGCAGTCCGTGACCGACACCAACGAGACCGTGCTCAGCACCGACTTCTCGGTGGATCCGAACGGCACGGTGCATCTGCTCCTCAGAAAGACCGCGACGACGCTCGTGCTCTACCGCATCGGACCGTTGAAGAAGTACACGGTGGTCACCATCAAGGGCGAATCCGGTCCACCGGCGTGATCGCCGCGTGGCGGCTCGCGGCCGTCGTGGCTACCGCCGCCGCGATCGCGTCCTATAGCGCCGTGCCGGCCGGGGCGGACCCCGTCGGCGACGCCCGCGCCAAGGCGGCGGCTCTGGCCAAGACGGTGCAGCAGCTGCAAACCCAGACCGAAGTCGCCGCTGAGCACTACGACGCGATCGAGTCGCAGCTCGGCGTCGCTGTCAACGCCAAGATGCAAGCCGAGCGCGATCTGGATGCGGCTCAGACGGGCACCGACGAGGTGCAGGCGGTCAGCGCCGACCGGGTTCGGGCCCTCTACGAATCCGGCGGTCCCACGTCGTTGCTCGCGACGGTGCTCGACGGCAGTGACCTCACCGACGCACTGGCTCGCTACCACGATGTGAGCGTCGTGCTCGGCACGGACCGCTCCTCGATCGCTGCGGCGGACAACCGCGTCTCGCGGGCGGAAGACGTCTCCGCCCGTCTGTCCACGACGGCGGCCGAGGTCACGCGCCTGCAGGGTGCCGCGTCGGCCGCGGCTGCGCGCGTGCAGAGGTTGTTGGACGCAAGCCAACGCGCCCTGGCCGGCGCCAACGACCAACTCCGCCTTCTGGTTGCTCAGCAGGAGGCAGCGCAGCTCGAAGCCTCATCCGCCGACTTCCGCACCGCCGTCGAGGCGGCCGGCGGCAGTGTCGATGCGAACACGGCACCGACCAGCCCCCTTGCGGCGGCGGCGATCGCAGCGGCCCGCACCAAGCTCGGCGATCCCTACCTGTGGGGCGGCACCGGCCCCGACGCCTACGACTGCAGCGGCCTCACGCAGTTTGCTTACGGCACTGCGGGCATCGCGCTGCCCCGGGTCGCAGCAGACCAGTGGAACGTCGGCCGGCACATCGGCCTGGACGAGCTCGAGCCCGGTGACCTGCTCTTCTGGGCAACTGATCTGGCCGATCCGGCGACGATCCACCACGTCGCGATCTACCTCGGCAACGGCATGATGCTCGCCGCCCCGCACACCGGCGACGTCGTCAAGATCGAGCCCGTTTACATGGACGGCTACATCGGCGCGACGCGCCCTTACGACAACAGCTGACCGCTCTCTCCTACCATCGGATCGGTGGAGCCGGCGTCGTCTGTGGGCTCGACCGCCCAGGCGGCCGCGCTTCGCGGCGTGCTTCTCGACGACCGCTATCGGCTCGACCAGGTGCGTGACTCGCACGACATGGCCGACGGCCGCGAAGTCACGCTGTGGCGAGCGATCGACGTCCCGCTCGATCGGCGGGTGGCCGTCGTCGTCACGCCGACCAAGACGAAGCGGGCCCGGCGGGAGCTCGTTGACGCGGCCGCCCGCGCGAGCCGCGTCAGCGATGGGCGCTGCGTGCGGGTGCTCGATGTCGGTGAAGTGGACGACAACGGCGCGCTCTACGCGTGGGTCGCCTCCGAGTGGGTGGAGGGGCCGTCGCTCGCCGCGGTGCTGCGCCGCGGCCCGTTGCCGGCAGAGGTCGCTGTCGACATCGTGCGCGAATGCGCCGAGGCCCTCCAGGTGGCGGCGCGGGTCGGTGCGCACCATGGCCGACTGCACCCCGATGAAGTGCTCATCGCCGCCGGCGGCTTGCCCCGCATCACCGGCGTCGAGACCGCAGCCGCACTCGCGTCGACAGAGCCGGCGGAGGCCGACGACATCCGTGCTCTGGGTGGACTGCTGTTCGCCGGAGTGACCGGGCGCTGGCCGCTGCCCGGCTGGGCGGGCTTGCCGGCGCCGGAGCATGGCGACCGGATGCATCCCCGCAGCCAGAACAACGACGTGCCGCGCGCACTGGACGACGTCGCGGCACGGGCTTTGGCCGGCGGGTTCAGCGACTTCTCTGCGTTGCTCAGTGCGCTGCGGCGGCTGCCGTCGCGGCCGATCGACGCGCCCGCCCCGCCACGCGCGCCCGCACGTTCGCAGGCCCTCCGTCGATGGGCGTGGCGAATCGTGCCGCCACTGCTGGTAGCGGCGATCGCGGGCGGCGGGTGGGTGCTCGGCAGCGATCTCGGCAAGGTGCCGGAAAGCGCACGCGCTCATCGCGCCACGTTGCCGGCGTCGACGGCAACCGCGCCCGGCACGGGTCGCCTCGTCGTCGTATGGCGCACGCCGCCCACGGTCACGAGCTTCGATCCCGAAGGCGATGGCGAGGAGGACCCCGACGCGACGGGTTTCGCGGTGGATCACGACCCGTCCACGTCGTGGACGACGGACCTCTACCAGCACAACTCTCATTTCGGCGGGCTCAAGTCCGGCGTCGGGCTGCTGATCGATCTCGGCCGGCCGACCACCGTCCGGGTCGCCGAGTTGGCGCTCGTCGGGACCGGCTCCGACGTCGAGCTTCGGGCCGGTGACCGCGCGCCGCACGCCGCCGCCGACCTTGCCCTCGTCGACTCCATGGCGCCGGCCGGCGCCAGCGTGACGTGGACGCTGCGACCCGAGGTGACGGCTCGCTACTGGCTGGTCTGGTTCACCAATCTCCCGAAGGCGCGCGGTGGCTACCGCGGCGGCATCACCGACATCGCCCTTCTCGGCCCGACCGCGGGCTAGTGTCGCGACGCAGGGCCGGGCTGCGGCGAGGGGAACCATGAGCGACGGCGACGACGACCGCACGCTGCTCGCTCGGCACGCCACCGGCGACCGTGACGCCTTCGCCGAGCTCGTCGCGCGGCATCGAGATCGGCTGTGGCGGGTCGCGCTGCGGACTCTGGGCGATCCGGACGACGCCGCCGACGCGGTGCAGGATGCGCTGCTCTCGGCCTATCGCGCAGCGGGCAGTTTCCGTGGCGATTCCGCCGTGACCACCTGGCTGCACCGCATCGCCGTCAACGCTGCTCTCGACGTTGCCCGCCGCCGGGGCAAACGGAATGCTGCGCCACTGGCCGCGGTGGCAGATGACCCGGTCGATCGCGCTGCGAGCCGCGCGTACGACGACACCGACACCGCGACGGCGGTTCTGGGTGGCCTGCGCCAACTGCCGCCGGAACAAGCGGCCGCGCTCGTTCTCGTCGACATCGAGGGCTTCTCCGTCCGTGATGCGGCCGAGATCCTCGAGGTGCCAGACGGCACCGTGAAGAGCCGCTGTGCCCGCGCCCGCGCCCGACTGGCCGAGTTGCTGTCCGATCTCGCACCTGAGCTGAGGAACCCATCCGAACAAGTGCCCGTCCAACGGTTTGACGCATCGACCCCGCCCACCGACGGAGACACCACCTCGTGAACACCGTGCCCGACGGCGGTCATTACGACCTCGACACCCTCGCTCAGCTCGACGAGGGACTGCTGGCGGACGCTGAGGCGGACGCCGCCAACAGCCACGTTGCCGACTGCGGCGAGTGTTCGCAGCAACTAGGGCGACTACGAACGACCCGAGCCCTGCTGTCGACGCTTCCGGCTGAGACGATGCCCCCGGCAGTCGCGGCTCGAATCGACGACGCTTTGAAAGGCGCCGGCAGCGGGAGCACGGCGACCACGATCGTCCCGATCGGCGCGCGCCGGTCGTGGCGTGCGTGGATGCGCAGCCCGGCCCTCGCCGGTGCGGCGGCAGTCGTCGTCGTCGGGTTGCTCGTTGCCGGGGTAGTCGTCGGCGGTCTCGGTGGCAAGAGCCACAACGGCAACAGCGCGGCGACCAGTGGTGCCGCCAACCGCCCGGCCGGCTCTGGCGGAGTCAGCACCGACGCGTTGCGAGCAGCCGGGATCAAGGAGTGGCAGAGCGGCTCCAACTACACCGCGGCCACCATGTCCTCGCTGGTGCCGCGCCTGGTGACGACGTCGCCGTCGGCACAGCTCGCTTTGCGTGCCCCCGGGTCTTCGGCCGCAGGGTCGCTGTCCAAGGCGGCGCCGGCGGCGCCCCCCACGCCGTCGGCTACCGGTGGGCAGCCGGTCGTCTCGATCGAGCAGATGCGCAGCTCACGGCTCGCCGTCGCGGAGTGCGGGCACATCCTCGCCAACGACCCGACGACAGTGCCGCTCGCGGTGGACTTCGCTCGTTTC
>DASSEQ010000398.1:0-8153 GCA_035695245.1 Mycobacteriales bacterium
CCTGGGCACCTCTAACGAACGTGATGGCCGAGTACCGGGAGTCACACCACGGCTTGAAGGTGTGGGTCTATCCCGTTGCCAAACGCGATCACCAGGCCATGCGCGCTGTCGTCGAGGAGCAAGTGCTGCCTGACCTGACCCGCTGGTGCCGCGAGGCGCTAGCAGCCCCCGAAGGCTGGCGGCTGATGCGACACGAACGCCGATGGTCCGTCAGCGGTGAGTCAGTCACCGCGAAGGAGCGGGAGGGCGTCGGTGCGCTGCGCTGGTGATGTGCCGTTCGACGGCCCGCCGAGGCACCGTCGCGTCGCCTGATCCCGTAAGGCAACTCGTAGCACCCCCTTGCGCGTGATGATGATGTGGTTGTCCGAGCGCGGGGGTCTCATGTGGGCCATGCGGCGCGCGGGCGTCGCGGCGCTCGCGGTGCTGTTGGCCGTGACACTCGCGGGTTGCGGTGGGTCACGCCTGTCCACGGTGCATGGGCTGCCGGGGTTGAAGCCGACTGAGCATCCGTCACCGACGCGGTCAGTCGCGACGGCGGCCGATGGGACCAAGCTCGAGGTCGTACCGGCGTCTGACCAAGATCCTTTCGTCGGCGACAAGGTTGAAATCGACGTGACGCTGTGGCCGGCGCCGCAGGAGTCGTGGGCAGTCAGCCGCCTGGTCTTTGGCGATGGCAGCCCTGCCTCATCTATCGCGTGCACTCGGCCCACCAAGTGGGGTGACATCCGAATCCGCGTCAGTCACGCCTACATGCGCCCGGGCCGGTTCCCTCTTCGTGTTACCGCCGTTCCGTGCGGCGGTCACCTGCCCAGCGGCCAGACGCTTTGGGCGGGCGCGGATCTCGTCATTCCGTCGTCAGATGCTCCTGCCGCAGCTCATCTCGCACCATGTTCAGCGGGCGACGTGCGCATCGCGTTTGCACGTGGGCTGGCGGGGATGAGCCATGCCGCCGAGCGATACACGCTGACGGGCACCGACGGGCCGTGTTTGCTTACGGGCTACCCGGAAGTGACCTTCTTAGATCGCCGAGGACGCGTGATCGCGGTTCGCGAGGTCGAGGGCGGCGCCGGCTACTTCTGGCCTGCCGTTCCGGTGCACAAGATCGAGATTCGGCGCGGCGTTGTCGCGTCGTTCGATCTGGGACTCCCCAGCGATGCCGTGTATCCGCAGCCAACGTGCCCGCGGGCAGCGCAAGAGGTGATCGCGCTTCCTAACGGCGGCGGCAGTGTGGCCATCCCGCACCCGAACACAGCCCCCTGCCCGCAAGTGCAGGCAACGTCGTTCGTGCCAGGAGCCGACGGGGTGCACTGGTATTACGCGCATACCGTCCCCATCGACTACTACGGCGGGTGACGCCGGCCCATCGAGGCGGCGAACACGTGATCGTTCCGGACGCTGGCATATGTCATCTCTAGCTTTTTGGGAGCAGCGTCTCCCGTAGCTGCTGGACCAAGTCGCTGTTCTGGTCGTTAAGGCTCATCGGAGTGAAGCCTCCCTGGTAGAAGGCGGACAGCGGCGTCCGCCGAACCCGTCCGTTCTGCTTCCACCGAAGCGCCGGCATGAGTGCCCCGTCTGTGACCTCGACGACTGCTGAGCGTGGGATGTTCCGGCGAAACCAAACCCAGCCGTAGACGTGAACGCTGACCTTTGTGAGCGCGACGCCCATACGCAGGGAGCAGACGGTCAGCCACGCACACACCAGGACAACGACGAGCCCCTCGGGGATGGCCGCCCCGCCGTTCGCGCCTGCGTAGATGACGGCGAGGATGGCGACCACGACGAGGAACAGCGACTGCATGATCTTCGCTCGGATCGGTGCGGGGAACGTCTCTTGGACAGCATCGTCCGGCACGGTGTACTCAGGCAGCACATAATCAGTCTCACAAACTGACCGGAATGTCGGCCGAGATGTGCCGTGATGACTCGCCGAGTGGCAACGCCCGCCACGCGATACGGGAGCGTTTGCACGATGGTTAACTTCGCTGCGTGCGCGATTTACCCCCGGCAGTCAGCATGCTTTGGGAGCGGGACGACCCTGAGACGGCGCTGGCGGAGCGGTTCGGGTTCGGGAACGCCAGTCTGGTCGCGGCTTGGCTGACTCAGATCCTGGACGATCTATGGGGGCTCACTCTGCAGGACTGCGATCGGGTCGTCATCAGTTCTTTCAATGCACTGGCTTGGGTGAAGGCTGATGACCAGTCGCTCATCGCGAAATGGTCGGCGATGCCAACGTTGTTCTCCCACCTGAGCGATGTCGCTCGCTTGACCTCCTGGTTGTCTGCGAACGGTGTTCCGACTGCGGCACCTCTGCCTTCTGTAGACGGTCGCCTTCAAATTGAAGTCGCACAGCGCGACGAGACGGCAGGCCGAGCATCCGCACCACGACCTGAGCGGTGCTTCTCAATGGCGGTTCTTCCTGTGTTGGAAGGCGATCTGCTTGACGTTGACCTTCCCTCACACGTCGGCGAAGCCGGGCGGATGCTGGCGACCGTTCACGACGCTCTTGCCGGATACCCCCACCGGGTCGGAGCCGGGAAGTCGGCAGCGGGCCAACAGCTGCTGCACATGGACTTCCGCTCCGCCAACCTCCTCCACGACGGCACACGCATCAGCGCCGTACTCGACTGGGAACGGGTCACCTACGGAACGCGAATCGCTGACCTGGCGCATGCGGCCGTCTTGCTCGGAACCCGCTATCACGATTGGGCGCCCACCAGGGAAGACGTTCGCCAGACGTTCATTGACGCCTACAGCGAGCAATCTCCGCTCACCAGCGCTGAACGACAGGAACTCAGTCAAAGCATCGACGCGGTCCTAAAGGAGATGGGCTGGCTGCCTACCGGGACGTAACTGCCTGTGAGTTGCTCGCCCACGGCGGCGCCGGCGCGACTGGTACGTGCCGTTGTCCCGCAACGGCACCATGCGAATGGTAATGCCGCTCCTAGGCAACCTCGGTGGCCGCACAAGCGCATGCCTGCCAGACTCGCCGCGTGGTCCGACGCGTGCGGCGACTCGCCCTTGAGGCCCGTGCAGACTTCGTGCTTCGTGTTCGCCTGGTCGTCCGCCTCTATCCGCGACGGACTTGGATGCTTTGGCTCATTGGAGCCGTGGTGCTGCTCACCATCGCTGAGTTCGAACCGTCGGTTCTTGCGTACCTACTCGATCCCGAGCTGCTTGCCGCAACTGTTGTGGTGGCAGCGCTGCTCATGCGGCGAGCGTGCCAGGTGGTTGGCAGATCGGCGCTTCGGGTCGTCGACGGCCTGTTCTGGTACCAGATCCGGTGGCCGGAAGTCGCCTGGCAATACGCCCGCACGCAAGGACTGGCGACTAGCATCCTTCGCGCCTGATACGTGCCGATGGCCCTCGCCACTTCTCGGTCAGTGCGTGAACCTGAAGGCATGCTGGCGCGTCGAACTGCTGTGCTTCGATGGCTCGTCCCGGCGATACTCGCGGTGCCTCTATTGAGTGCTTACTCCGGATCTCACACATCGGCCGCGCCGTGCGGTCCGTTCGGTCGCGTCAATGATCAACAAGTGACTACCGTCGGCGCTGCTCGCACGTGGGGACCCGTGGCACGCGGAGAGCATCGCTATCCGGGTTATGCAGACTCCGACCGACTCGGGGTGTGCCTGCTGCCGGACGGGACCGTGAAGGGCATCTTTCTGAAGGACGGCCACCAGCAGGTGTTGTGGCATCAGTCCCCGGCGGCACGACTGACCTTCCCGACGTGATGCCGACTGGAACGCCGCCCGTTTCGCCGTACTGGATGCCGCTACTGATCACGTCATCGCGGTCGTCGGGAAGATAGCGGACGCGTTCAGCCGAGAGGTGCTCAAGCGTCTGCATTACGACGCAATACCGAGCTGTAACCTCGGCATCGGAGGCCGAGCATGCGTGCACGAGTTCTTATCAGTCTCGGGCTGATCCCGGCTTGGCTGACCCTCGTCCTGGTCACCGGGGTTCTTGCCGGTCACGTCGAACACGACAGTTGGAAGCCCATCAACTCAGCCCTTACTCTGCTGATGACGGCCTACGTGCTCCTGGTGCTCTTGATCTGGCTCCGCGCAGCTGTCAGCGGGATTCGGAATCTAGGTCACCGCAGAAATGAAGGGCCGAAAGCAGGGGGTCTGTAGGGACGACGCCAGACACGCAGAGGCTTCGTTCATCCTCAGCCTGCAGGTTCGTGGGCTCCCGCGGCGAATCCTGGCTGGTGAGGGGGTTCGTATGTCCGGCCGTGCGCGTTGGGTTGCGCTCATCTGCGCTGCAGCGGCCAGTGTGACCGCTTGCAGCGGTCCTCGCGATGCTCCGCCGGCCCCGAGCGGCTTCTTTCCTTCCGTGTTCAGCGGCGTTGGCTTCGTGCAGGGCGCCCATCTGCTCAATGCCCGTGCCGTGCCGGCCACGGTTCGGACATTGAGGTTCCAGGCTGTCGCCCCGGCGCCCGGAGGCTGGGCGCTTGTCGCTCGTTGCGATCACGGTCGAATTCAGGTCGACCTCGGGGGTGGAACGAGCGGCGGGCCTTGCCACGGGACAGCTGGGGTCATCGCTGGCTGCGCGGGTGGCTTTGACAAGCAACTGACCGTCACGGTCGACCGGAGGCAAGTCGGCGAGTGGGGCCTGGCTATCTACCGCAGCACCTGCGCCCCAGAGAGTGCCGCTGAACGGCGCGCGAAAGAGTCGCCTTCTGCTCGCCCCACAAGCACCAAATAGACGCTCGGGAAGTGCCGATCACCTGCATCCTGGTCGCTCCGGCTGGCCCCCACGACGTGTAAGACCGAAATATCGGCGCGACCGCACCGGAGCTGTCCGAGTCGAACCGGTTACACGCGGGTCTTGGTTGGATTGGGGAAGCCGAGTGTGATGTATCCCGCGGCACGTTTGGCCAACGACGAGGCGAGTACACCGACATTCACGTCGTGGTAGTCGTGCACTTCGGCCCTGGTCTTGCCTTCGTAAGGCCGCATCACCCGTCCGACGTATTGGACGACTCTGCCTTTGAAGGCGATCGGCGCGGCTAAGAACAGCGTGTCCAGGACTGGACAGTCGAATCCTTCGCCAATGAAGGGACCGGTCGCGACCACGAGTAGTGCTGAGGACGAATGGGTAGCGAGGCTGGCGAGGGCCGCCGCGCGTTGCTTCGTTCCCATGCCGCCGCGGAGGACGACGGGATCATGTCCTTGCTGACGCAGTTCTTCTGTGATCCGCTCCAGATGCGCAGTCCACTGGGTCAGGACCAGGCAGTGTCTCCCCCGGCGGTGGGCGTCCAGCACGTCCAGAACGATCTGGCGCAGCCGCTTGTCGTCGGCGATCAGTTCCCTGTATATCGCTGCCATGCCCCCGGGCCTGGCGGGGTCTGCATCGCCGAGGTATCGGAATTCGGTTGGGTGGACGTGCAGACTCGGTTCCGGTGTAGGTGCGCCAGCGCTTGTCAGCGTGTCGTTGTTCGGCCGGCCGATGGTATGGCGGACCGGCCCGAGCTGCAGGGCGATCAGGTCGTCGAGTTGATCGCGTCTATAGGGCGTGGCAGTTAGCCCCAGCCATCGCCGTGCCGGAATCTGACGCACTGCGTGGGTGAAGGCGGCCGCGGGGACGTGGTGGCATTCGTCGACGATGACGAGGCCATAGTTCGAGGTCCAGTCTGCGACGTGGTCGTCGCGCGCGAGGGTCTGGAGAGTGGCGACATCGACGATCCCGGTTAGTTTCGTGCGTCCGCCTCCGCGCTGCCCGACCTTGACTCCGAGCAGTTCTTTCAGACGAGTTCGCCATTGTTCGGCTAGCGCCTTGCGGTCGACGAGCACGAGGCTGGAGACGCCGTGGCTGGCAATCAGTGAAGCCGCGACAACGGTCTTGCCCGCGCCGGGAGGTGCGACGAGCAGCCCCAGGTCGTGACGGAACAGCTCCTCGCGCGCTGCCTGCTGCTCGGGCGTCAGTGTGGCGGCGAAGGCGAAGGCATGCGGCGTGCCAGCCGCGCGGTTGTCGGCGGCGATGCGCATGGAACTTCCGACGGATCGCAGCAGCTTGTCCAGCCGCTCATCGAGTCCGCGTGGCAGGAGAAGATCACCGTCAAGCGTCTCGTCGTAGAGGCGAAGGAAGCGCGGGGTATCCCACGTGGACTGCCGCCGCCGTTCACGGTCGTAGAACAGAGGGTTTCGCATCGAGGCGGCGTGCCGCAATGTGGCTAACAGCGTGGGCGGCATTCCGGCCGTGCTGATTTCGATTCTGCTGCCCAAGGTGACGTTCACGGTCTGCGGGACGGGCAGGTTGATCTTGGTCGCGGTGGCCGGCTGCACCCGGTCGACGCTGCTGCCTACCCGAACTCCACCGAGCCGCGAGACCGCGCGACCGAGCTCACGGGGAGTAAGCCGAGGGAGTGAAGACAAGAAGCGCCACGGGTCCTCGTGTGGTTCGAGGGTGGCGACATCGAGGAACACGGTCGTGCCGCGACGCCGGTGCCGCCCCTGTAATGGCGCCGCGATCAAGTTGCCGATCCCGCCGTCGGGCAGCAGGTCCTGGGAGGGGAAGAGTCGGTCGTAGCTCGCGAGGTTCATCCGGCCCGACATCGTCATTGCTTCGCGAAGCAGAGTCGTGCCCAGCTCGCGTGCCTGGGCAGCAGGCACGGCGTCGCTGAAGAACACCCACACGTGTGCGCCAGCACCCGATCGCGACAGTTCTACAGCTGCGGGGACGCCTTGGGCGCGGGCCGCCTTCAGGTAAGCCAAGGCGTCGAGGATCGCTGTGGCCCCATCGAAGTCCGCGGCGAGCCAATTGCACCGGTCGTCGTCGCGAAGGGGGTAAAGGCCGATCTCCAACGCGCCGGACAGATGCCGGGTCAGCACCTCTTCGGTAAGTGGTAGATAGTCGCGGTCGGCAGGGCGTATCCCCTTGCGGAAGCCGTCGCGCACTGCGGGCATCCAGCCGCCGCGGCCAGTGCGGCTGTTGTCCCACCGCACCGCGTACACGTCCTCACGCGAACGGAACAGGGCGCGGTAGAACGCCACCTTCGACTCTGCTGGCGATGCGGCCGTAACGGGTCCAGGAGCGGCGTCGAACATCGCGGTCTGCGCTCCGCCCGGGCGGCGTGCTTCCGCGGGCGACAGCCGCAACAGACCTCGAAGATGGGTGTTGTCCGCCTCCAGCTCGGCGACGCGCGCCCGCAAGTCAGCAAGTTCGGTCTCTACGCCTGCGCGCGCATCTCCCTGCCGGAAGGGAGTGTCGACGCTCACCAGCGCACCGTACGACGTCGACTGAGCTGCGGGACAACGCTCCCGGTCCTGGCCTCAGGCGGGTCAAAGTGGAGGACCGCTTGGACGGCACAGAGCGCCCCCAACGCCCATCCGACCCTAGCGATCATTGCCTACGGCTCAGTGCGGACGCGTGCTTCCAGCCGAACGACCGCCGCTTCGAGCGGTCCAAGGTCCTGGTCTACGGTGGCCGCGACGATGCTGTGTTCGGTATCGAAGTAGCGATGGGCCAAGCGATCTCGCATGCCCGCGATGTCACTCCAGGCGATACCCGGTTCGGTTTCGACCAGTTCCGTTGGCAGGCTCTTGATTGCTTCACCGATTTCGATCAGCCGAACTCGGACGGCGTCGAAGATCAGCCCGTCGGCGAGCTCACCGCGCGCGACGTGTGCCCGGATCGCCGCGATGGCATCGCGGATGTCGGCCAACCGCTCGAGATCTCGGCGCGTCACAGCGCAATCGCCTCGGCCTCTGCTTCGGCCCGCACGCGTGGTTTCAGGCTGCCCGACGGCGACACGTCGACGTCGACGCGCAAGATTCGGCGCAGCCGGCCCTCCAGCGCCTGCAGCGCAAATAGCCCCGTGCCTTCGGGCAGATCGACGAGGAGATCCACGTCACTGTCGGGCCTATCCTCACCTCGGGCCACGCTGCCAAACACGCGCAGATTGCTGCCCCCCGCCTCGGCGACAGCGTCGAGCAGCGCCTGGCGGTGCTGGCGGACTCGGCGACCCAACGGTGTGTCCGGAAGGCCGCGCACCGACGGGTCGCTGCGCTCGAGGTTCATCGCGAGCGTGTGGCCCGTCGCTGCGATCAGCTTCGACAGTGTCGGTAGCGCGGGTTGGCGCTTACCGGCCTCGTAGGCACTCACCACGCTCTGTGCCACGCCGCTCCGGCGCGCCAGCTCGGACTGCGACA